>USEC01000024.1 GCA_900553595.1 uncultured Prevotella sp.
GCAAAGGTATAATGATGAACGAACGTGTACAAGGCTGCATCGCGGATACGCTTACGACTGCTGAAAGAAGTTCCCGGAAAAAAGAAAAGGCTGGAATCCGTATGGGTTCCAGCCTTTATTTTGATGCTAAAATGCTGTAATCAGATTGTTATCTCTTCACAATCTTCACTGTGTGAGTGCCCTTCTGGCTTGCAACCTTGACGGCATACACGCCTTCAGGCAGTGTGTCGAGGCTCACTCTTACGGCAGAACCGTTGGCAGAAGCGGCATTGACGAGCTGTCCCTGGATGTTGAACACCTGGGCGTTCACCGATGTTGAGCCTGCGATGCAGAACTCGTAGGCGTTGTCGCCGACTGCGCTGTAGATGAAAGCCTTGTCGCCCTTGACGGTGCTGATGCCGTCAGCGCCGCCGTTGAGGATGAGTTTCAGACCTTCGTAAGCGTCAATCTTGCCGGCACCCCACTGTGTCTTGTTTGTGGCTGATGTGACATAGCTGTCCTTGCGGGCTGTCTGTGCGGCGATATTGCGCAACTGCAGGCTTGTGAGGTTGGGTTTGGCGTCGAGCCAGAGAGCCATGACGCCGGTGGTGAACGGTGTTGCCATGGATGTACCCTGCATCGGACGGAAGTAATAAGTCTTGCCGTCAAAATCGACAGACTTCACATATTTCTTCGAGTCAGAACTTATCTGGCCGTTGTTCATGTAGTAGGAGCTTGACGCAGAGATGACGAACGAACCTGGAGCACAGAAGTGCGGGAAGCTGCGGCCGTTGTCGTAGGTGGCTGAACTTGAGAAGCTTCCTATCTCGCCGTTCTTCTCTCCTTTGCCGTAGTCGGCAGTGCTGTAGGAAGAACCGTCGGCGTAGGTGCCGCTTTCGCGTGTGGTGTAGGCGCCGACAACGATAGGAGTCTGGCCACTACCGAGGTCGTTGGTGATGCCGTATTCAACGCCGTCGCCCCAACCGGGAAGTCCGCGGCCCACGAGCAATGGGTAAGGCGATGATGTAGTCATTATGCGCTGACCCTTCTTGCCGTGTACGATGTAGCCCCAGAGGTAGCGTGACGGGTCGGTAATGGTTCCCTTGCAGTTCACCCAGTAGTTGTAACGGTTGTTGTTGCTGTTCACACCGCGCTCCACATAGATTGAACCTACATAGATTTTGCTCAGTTCCGTGCTTTCAGACATGGGCGCAAACTGTGAATAAGTCTCGTCGTCTTCGAGCTTGTAGGTGCGTAAAGCCTTGTCCTCCTGAAGGTCGTAGAGCACGAATTCCACATCGAACTTGCGGTCGTCGTTAGCCCATATTTCCAGAGGAGCCTCGTCGCTGAAACGCAGGAAGGTCTTCATCACTTCGTCCTCGGAGTTGAATGTGTGGCGCTGCAAGCTGGCGAACTGTGCGTAGTTGCCTGCTGCTATACAGAAAGTGGCGTCGCCTGACTTGCCCACCTTGTCTATATATGCCGAGAGAGGTGATGTGCCGTCGTGCGGGCCCATCATGATTCCGATAGACATGTTGATTACAAGCGGCTTTTTCACCTCCTTGGCGTAATCGACGAATGCCTCTACTATGTCCATGAAGTCGCTGGTGTTCTCCGTCATGTCGGCCATGAGAATCTCGGCATCGGGTGCAATTCCCTTGCAAGAGTATGTGCCGTCGTCGTAGTAGCCGGCTGCGATGCCTGCCACATGGGTGCCGTGGTCGCCGCTTCTCACGCCTGCCGAAGGAACGTATGATGCCATCTCTTCGGGTGTGGTTAGCAGGTCAAGACCGTCGGTGACATACATCTTCACACGCGACTTGTGTGTTGTGGGGTCGCAGAGCATCGGGTGTGTGGGGTCGAGGAACTTGTCGATGACACCTATCACCACGTTCTGTCCGGAGTATGACTGTGCGAGGTCCTCCATGGCGCGGATGCGATCGACGCCGGCTTCGGCTGTCGCGCGGTCGAGCATGGGTTCCATCTTGCTCTTGTAGGAGAGCGACATCACTGCCGGATTGTTGTTGAGTGCGTCGAGCTTGTTCATCGGCACGCTCACTGTCACGAACTCGCCGCGTGTGCGGTTCACTGTCAATCCGTCGGCATTGAGGGCTGAAGCGTCGAAGCCGGGGTTGAGGCGCACGAGTACCTTCAGGTTCTTTGCCTCGGCACTGATGCGTTCCGGCGAACCTGCCTTGCCTGTCTGTGCAGCCACTGCCTGCATGTCGCGCAGTGCAGCGCGGCTCTGGAGGTCGAGTTTCGACTGTGCTCCTGCTGACATGGCTGTCATGGCGAGAAGCATGAAAAGAGTAGTTTTCTTCATATTGTTGGTGCTTTGTTGATGTTTTCCTTTTGTCTTTAAAGTGCTTGTGGAGTGGTGTTAGAAGCGGATTAGTCGGGATTTGCCGGTGGTTAATCCGCTTCTGGTGTCATTAGTCCACTACAATCTTCACTGAGTGGCACTTCTTTCCGCTCATCACCTTCACTACATACACGCCGGGAACGAGTCCGTTGGTGTTGAGCTGCAGCGTGTCGGCGGCGGCAGAGACGGTGCGCACGGTCTGACCCTGCACGTTGCATACCACGGCCTGCATGGATGTCGCGCCGGCTACGAAGAAGTCGTATTGTCCGCGTGCGGGGCTGTTGAAGAGGAAGTCGCGCTCGCTGTCTATCTTGCGCACGTCGGTGCTGGCGCGGCGGAGGGCTTCCTTCAGACCTTCATACACATCGAGTTTGCCCGCACCACACTGCACCTGGTTGGCTGCTTCCACCTGTGCGTCGCGGCGTGCTGTCTTCATTGCTATGTCGCGGATGTCGGTGTGTGAGAGGTTCGGGTTGGCTTCGAGCCAGAGTGCTGCCGTACCTGCCATGAATGGCGATGCCAGTGATGTGCCGATGTACGATGTGAAGTAGTAGGTTCTGCCGTCCACTGTCACCGAGCGTGTGTATGGGTTGTGTGTGCCGATGGAGTTGTTCTCCATGTAGTAGGTGTTCATTGACGACTCGATGAATGCTCCCGGCGCGAGGATGTGAGGGTATGAGCGGCCGGTGGGATAGCTGCCGTAGCTTGTGAACGACGACACGTCGCCTGCCTGGTCGCTGAATCCGTAGCTTGCGAGGGTGTAGGTCTTGCCGCTTGCGAATGTCACTCTGTCGGTGGTGTTGTATGAACCCACTACGATGGCCTCTGTTCCGGTACCGAAATCGGTGGATGAACCGTCGCGGCTGACGCCGATTCCCCATCCGGGATACTGCTCGTCGACTGGCACGAAGCGCGGTGTCACGGTGGTGTTGGCTCTCATGGAGAGTCCCTTCTGTCCTGCTATGATCATACCGAGGACGATGTTGTTGTCAGACGAATTCTTGCTGAGGTTGAGGTTTACGAACGCATTGTAGTGATAGTTGTTCTTGTCGATGTATGCCGTGCTGTTGATGGTGCCGCTGAAGAATCTGCCCAGCGTTCCGCTCTGCGCCACATTGACGCTGTTGCTGCCGTAGAGTTCTATCTGTACGGCGTCGCTCACGATGCGCTTCTGGCTCTTGTCGTAAGCCACGAAAGCCACGCCCACTTCGCGTGAGTCGCTCGACCATACGTCGATGTTGCCCACTGTGCCGTTGAGGAATGTGCGTGCCTGCTCCAGATCTTCGCTGTATGTGTAGGTTTGGTTGCAGTAGTAGGCTCCGTCATTGCCCGATGCGAGACAGAACACGACGTCCTCCTGCTTGCTCAGCGTGTCGATGTAGGCTGCCAACGCACCCGTGCCGTCGTGCGAACCGCCGATGGGTGAGTATGACATGTTGATTACAAGGCGTGTGCCGTGCTTCTTGGCGAAGCGCACGAATGCCTCCAGTTTCTTCATGAAGCTGGCGAGGTCCTCGGAGAGGTAGCCCATGACGATGTTGCTCTCCGGCGCTGCTCCCGTGAGACTGATGTCGCCGTTGTCGAAGTGTCCGGCTGCGATTCCGGTGACGTGTGTGCCGTGGTCGGAGCTTTTGTTGTCGGCTGTGGGCTCGTAGTTGGCTATCTTCTGCGGTGTGGAGAGCACTCGTCCCTCCGATGTGATGAAGAGCTGCACGCGGTTTTCACCCGTCTTGCTGTCGCGGAACATTACATGATTGGGGTCGAGCCAGTTGTCGAGCACGCCCACGGTGACTCCCTTGCCGGTGTAGGGCTGTGTGAGTCCGACGCCCTGGTGCACGCGGTCGGCGCCGGTGTCCTTGTTGGCCTGTGTGAGGCAGGGTATCATCGCCTGCTTGTATGATATGCTGCGCACTTCGGGCAGTGCTTCGAGTGCCTCCATTTTGCTGAGAGGCAGGCTCACTACTCCGAATTCAGAGCGTGTCACGCCCACTTCCACGCCGTCGATGCTGATTTCTTCGGGCGAGTGTCCGGGTTCCATGCGTACCATCACCTCCACTGTCTGCTGTTCTGCTGTCGGCGATTCAGGGGCGTTGTTGCGGTCGTTCTGTGCGGCAGTTGCGGTGAGCTGTGTCAGTGCCATACGGCTCTGCGCGTCGATTTTTGACTGTGCAAATGATGTCGTTGCTGCGAGGGCGAGCGATATCAGGATTAAATGCTTTTTCATTATTTTGCTTTATTTGTGTGAATTTATTATACTATTTTAATAATGTGAAATACTCTTTTTGTATGAATGTAGTCCTGCAAATTTACGAATAATTACCGAAAGCAAGCGAAAGTAAATCTCTTTTTTTGTCGTTCTGCCCTGCTTTTTCCTCTTTTAGGGCAGGAAAGGGCGAAAAATGTGCAAGTTGTTGGTAACAAACGCCTTTTTGCATTTTGTTGCGCCTACTTTTTGGTGCGACTTCAAACAAGGCTTCTTTGCAATGTGAACAAGGCCTGTTTGCATCATAAACAAGGCTTCTTTGAAGAGCAAACAAGCCTTGTATTTGCACACTTGAAATGTTTTTCGTAATTTAGCGGTCGTTAGAAAAACATCTCGGTAACCCTGCGACTATGAACAACGATGAATATTTAGAGCATAAGCTCCGCCACCGCGACATAAAACCCACGGCGATACGCCTCCTCGTACTGCGCACGATGATGCGCGGCGACGAGACCGTTTCGCTGCCGGAACTGGAGCGTCTGCTGCCCACTGTCGATAAATCGACCATCTCGCGCACGCTCTCCCTTTTCCTGCTCCACCGCCTGATACATGCCGTGGACGACGGTACGGGTTCCATGAAGTATGCCGTCTGCGCCGACGACTGCGACTGTTCGCTGGAGGAGGAGCACACCCATTTCTGCTGTGAGGAGTGCCACCGCACGTTCTGCCTCACCAATATCGTCGTGCCGATAGTGCCGCTTCCCGACGGGTTCGTGCTCGAAAGCGTGAACTATGTGCTGAAAGGACTTTGTCCGGAATGTGCCGAGAAGCAGGGACGACGGCAGTAAGCGTGGCGTAAGGGGTGCTGTGAGCGTGGCGTTCCTGCCGTCTGCCGACCATGAGAAAAGGCGAAGCCTGCCCGGAATCTGTCTCTTTTGACAGTCATTCCGGGCAGGCTTCGCCTTGTATGTGTGCTGCCTTGCGGCAGAAGTGTTATGCGTCAATCTTCGCGTAAGTGGCGTTCTGCTCGATGAACTGGCGGCGTGGCTCCACATCATCGCCCATAAGCATGGAGAAAATCTCATCGGCTTCGGCGGCGTTCTCTATGGTTACCTGCTTGAGCAGACGCTGTTTCGGGTCCATGGTGGTCTCCCAAAGCTGTTCGGGATTCATCTCACCGAGACCTTTGTAACGCTGCGTGTGGATGCTCTTGCCGTCGTCTATGCCGTCGGCATACTTGTCGATGAATGCCTGGCGCTGCTGATCTGTGTAGCAATACTCCTTCACCTTGTTCTTGTAGGAGCAGAGGTAGAGCGGCGGAGTGGCTATGTAGAGGTGGCCTTCCTGGATGATGCGCGGCATGAAGCGGTAGAAAAGCGTCATGATAAGGGTGTCGATGTGCGAGCCATCGACATCGGCATCGGTCATGATGATGATCTTGTCGTAGCGCAGCTTGTCGATGTTAGCTTCCTTGTCGTCCTCGCCATCGACGCCGAAACGCACTCCGATGCTCTGGATGATGTTCATCACCGACTCCGATTCGAACACCTTGTGCCACATCACTTTCTCTACATTGAGAATCTTTCCGCGCAGCGGAAGGATGGCTTGGGTGTAGCGGTCGCGTCCCTGCTTGGCTGAACCGCCGGCTGAATCGCCCTCGACGAGGAATATCTCACACGACTTCGGGTCGCGGCTGGAACAGTCGGCGAGCTTGCCGGGGAGTCCTCCGCCCGTCATGGGGTTCTTGCGCTGCACGCTTTCGCGCGCCTTTCGTGCGGCGACACGCGCTGTTGCGGCGAGAAGCACCTTGTCGCAGATGAGCTTTGCCTCCTTGGGATGCTCCTCAAGGTAGTTTGTCAGGGCTTCGCCCACGGCCTGCTGCACGGCGCCGGTCACTTCGCTATTGCCGAGCTTGGTCTTTGTCTGACCCTCGAACTGCGGTTCTGCCACCTTGATGGCTATTACTGCGGTGAGTCCTTCACGGAAGTCTTCACCCGTAATCTCCACTTTCGCCTTCTCGATGTTCTTCGAGATGGTGGGGTCGGCATCTGCGTATGCCTTCAGGGTGCGTGTCAGTGCCATGCGGAATCCGGTGAGGTGGGTTCCGCCTTCTATGGTGTTGATGTTATTGACGTATGAGTGTATGTTCTCGCTGTAGCCCGTGTTGTACATTATTGCCACTTCTATCGGCACGCCTTGCTTCTCTGTCTTGAGGTAGATGACATCGTCGAAGAGGTGGTCGCGGTGACGATCGACATAGCGCACGAATTCCTTCAGTCCGTCCTTTGCATGGAACACTTCCTCGCGGGTGTTGCCTTCTTCGTCGGGACGCATGTCGCGCAGGGTGATTCTGATACCTGCATTGAGGTAGGCGAGCTCACGCATACGGCGTGAGATGATGTCCCACTGGTAGTGCGTGGTGGTGAATACGGTAGAGTCGGGCCAGAACTGCTGGCGTGTTCCGCGGAGTTCGGTCTCGCCTACTATCTTGACGGGATAGAGGGGGCGTCCCTGTTCGTATTCCTGCTGGTATATCTTGCCGTCGCGGAACACCTGCGACTTCATGTGGGATGATAGCGCATTGACGCAACTTACGCCCACGCCGTGGAGTCCGCCGCTGACTTTGTAGGAGCCTTTGTCGAACTTTCCGCCCGCATGGAGCACTGTCATTACCACTTCAAGGGCCGACTTGTGGAGCTTTGCGTGCATATCTACGGGGATTCCGCGTCCGTTGTCCTGCACGGTGATGCTTTCGTCCTCATTGATGGTCACCTCGATGTGGGTGCAATAGCCTGCCATCGCCTCGTCGATGGAGTTGTCCACGGTCTCGTTCACGAGGTGGTGGAGTCCCTTTTCGCTGATGTCGCCGATGTACATTGCAGGGCGTTTGCGCACTGCTTCAAGTCCTTCGAGCACTTGAATGTTGCTGGCTGAATAGTTGCTTGTGCTATTTTGATTTTCTGCCATTTCTCATTAAGTAATTAATCTATGCAAAATTACGAAAAAAAAGTGGGTTCGTGAAATTTTTGAATGTAAAAAGTGAGCGTCGTGCGCATTGATAATGTGTTATTTGTGGAAATTAAGTTACCTTTGCATCCGGCAAGGGTTTTCTTGCTGTCATGTTATATATGAAAATCGGAATGAAAGTTGTTAAACTCCTGGTACTGTTTCTGTTGTCGGCGGCTTCGGCTCCGGCTTCGGGCGGTGAGTATTTTGATGTGGTGACGCTGAAATGCAGCGAGAAGGCGGCGGGGTCGTCCTACGAGGCATGGGTGGATGTGCCTGTGGGCGGCGGGGCGGCTGTCGTGCGTGAGGCGAAGCGGTGGATCTGCGAGGTCCTGGGTGTGGACGAGGCACCGGAGACTGATGCCGACGGCTTCGCGAAACTCATGGAGCGTGCCGCTGCCGACTTCCTTGCCGACGCTGAGCGTTGCCGCCGCACGGTGAGGGTGACGTGGAACTATGAGGATGCGTCGTGCGTGACGTATGAGGCTGAGGTCGCCGACCATGATTCGGTGACATGGACCACTGCCGATGTGGCCACGTTCAGCAAGCGCGACGGGCATCGTGCGGAGCCGCAGGAGGTGTTTGCGTGCGACGAGGCGCGCATAAAGCAGCTCATGTGGCGCTGGCGTGGCGACCTGCCGATGGAGGTTGGGAGCGCCGACGAGCTTTATGTGGGCAACGTGGGCTACATCGACGGTTGGGTGATAGTGATCGGTCCGGCGCGTAACACGTCGGGTGCGGAGTTCCGCATACGCTATTCCGACGCCGAGCGGTGGCTCCGTGTGGGTCGCGAGGGTTATCTGCCGTGAACGTGCGGCGGCGTGGCTGGAGGCGGCATGTGCCGCCCCTGCTGTATGGGCGCAAAAAAGCCACAACCCGTATGGATTGTGGCTGTAGGAGTTGTCGGCTGCCCGGCTTATGCCAAGCTGCTGATATGATTGCACAAACTTGACTTCAAGTTAGCGGCTTTGTTCTTGTGGATGATGTTGGTCTTAGCCAACTTATCAAGCATTTTCTGTACAGTAGGATAGAGTTTTACTGCTTCTTCCTTGTCAGTGATAGCGCGAAGCTTGCGAACGGCGTTGCGCATGGTCTTTGCATAATATCTGTTATGCAGAGCCTTGGCCTTGTCCTGACGGATTCTTTTAAGTGATGATTTGTGATTTGCCATCTTTGTTACTTCTTCTTCTTTTTATTTTTTATTGTAGTCCCTAGGAGAGTCGAACTCCTCTTTAGAGAATGAAAATCTCTCGTCCTAACCGATAGACGAAGGGACCGAAGTGCTTGTTTTAAGCGGATGCAAAGGTACTGCTTTTTATTGTTCCCACCAAATTTTTCTGACAATATTTTTGATAAACCCCTCATTTTTCGTATTTTTGCGCTAAAATATCACGATTATGCAGGTGAAAACGCGTGCGATAGTGCTCAACTCGCTAAAATACGGCGAGTCACAGGTTATAGTTGATTTGTTCACGGAGGCTCATGGGCGTCTCAGCTTCATACAGCGCATTCCCAAGACGGGGCGTGCGCGTGTGAAGAAGCAGTTTTTCCAGCCTCTCACGCTGCTCAGGGTGGAGTTCGACTACCGTCCTGCCCAGCGTCTGCTGCGCCTTTCCGACGCGCAGATGGAGTCGCCGTTCATGTCGCTGCCCTTTGATGCCCGCAAACTGTGCATCGCCCTGTTCGTGGCGGAGTTCACCTGTTATGCCACGCGTTCGGAACAGGACAACGCCGCTCTCTTCGCCTACATCGAGAACAGTGTGAAGTGGCTTGACGCCTGTGGAGGCAATTTTGCGAATTTCCACATTATATATATGCTGCGTCTGACGCGCTTCATCGGGTTCTACCCCAACACCGACGGGGCACAGGACGGGGCGTATTTCGACCTGCGCGGTGCGTGCTTCGTGCCTTATGCGCCGCTTCATCCGGACTTCCTTGAGCCTGACGAGGCGCGCAAGATAGGGCTGCTCATGCGCGTGAACTATGCCACGATGCACCTTGTGAAGATGTCGCGCACGGAGCGCAACCGCTGCGTGGAGCTGATTGTGAAGTACTACCGGCTGCATCAGCCCGACTTCCCGGAACTGAAGTCGCTGCCGGTGCTGAAGGAGATGTTCTTGGGGGAGGAGAGGGGTGCTTGATTGAGGTGTTAAGAAGTCAGGAGTTAAGAAGTTAAGCCGTATGCTTTGACTCCTGAATTCTTAACTCCTGTCTCCTCAAAAACAATCTTCTGTCTCCTCAAAACATACGGCTTAACTTCTTAACTCCTGACTCCTTAACTTCTGACACCCACTTCCCCCAAAACAAAACAAGGCTTCCTTGCGTTGCAAAGAAGCCTTGTTTGTGTTGTAAAGAAGCCTTGTTTGCGGTGCAAAGAAGCCTTCTTTTCAGAGTGATTATTAACTTGTTGAAAACCAGTGAGTTATCATTTCCTTACGGCACGCCATTGGAAGTAGGGTTGTATGATGCTCAATGCCGACTGCAGCACGAGGTGTATCTCGCTCACCCAGTATGCCCATTCCTGGCCGGCATGCAGCGATGTGAGGGCGAAGTAGGCGAGTACCGTCGCGCACGAGAGCGCGAACTGCGCCACGATGACGATGCCGAGCTGCCGGAGACGGCCGCGGTAGCGCACGGTGAGGAGCAGCGACACGGCGAGGATGATGAGGCTGTGCACGTTGCCCACGATGGCTGTCACCATCGAGGAGATGGCTGTGGCGTTGTCGTGCTGTGCGAGTGCCTGTACGGGTGGGAAGAAGATGCTCTCTGTCATGAACCACACTGCACGCAGGGCTATCATTGCCGCGAGGGCGAAGGTGGTGTAGCGCATCAGCCGTGCTTCCTTGGGGAACATGCGGCTGAGCACGAGCCACAGCACTGCCAGGGCGAGCATGGCGGTGAGATTGAGTGCCGCGCGGATGGTGTCCGACTCGTATATGATGTAAAGTGCGTCCATAAGCACTGTGCGGCTGCATCCCAGAAATTCCAGTATTGAGGGCGACAGCTTCAGCACAATGGCTGCGGTTGCCACATAGAAGGCTATGGTGGCTGTGCGTGGGTGGCGCAGAAATGCGGTAGTCGCGGCGGTGAGTTGTCTTATGTGCATGGTCGTGCGGGTTGATAGAGTTGTCGTCGGGAAGCCGGAAGTGAAGGAATGCAGGAGTCAGGCCGTATGCTTTGCGGGGCAGTACCTGCTTGGCTGTCGCCCCGTGAGCATTCCTCGCTCCTTGGCTTCTGCATTCTTAGTGTCTCTCCCGGCTCCTTCCGGGTAATGTGTCATATTCTTGTTTCCGGACTTCTGACTTATGACTCAAAAGTTTCTGAATTATCAAAACTAATGGCTTGACTTCTGGATTCTTGACTTCTGACTCCTAAATCAGAACCTTCTGTCTTCCGAAAGCCAATCATTTCGCTCCCAGTGTCAGTCCGGGCCACTCGTCGGTGCGGAACGGCGATGCCGGGAGTTCGGCTCCGTTGTATAGGTTGCATTCGGGGTTGTCGGCCCATGCGTAGCGCACAGCAACGGGGAATTCCACATCGGGGCAGCTCACTACTACGGTGTTGCCTTCGATTCTTGCGTCTGCCCAGTGGAACTTCCTGTCCACTCCGGCTATGGTGAATCCCGTGAGCTTGCTGCCTTTCGCCTTGAGTCCGCCCTCGGTGCAGTTGAAGTGTATGCGTATCTGACCCTTTTCTATGGTGCATCCCTTGTATATGAGTCCCGAATAGGCTATCTGTTCGCCGTAGGCTGTGTGGCGTGCAGCGAGTGCGAGGCGGTGTCCCACATCCTGCTTGTTTGTCGGGTGTATGTCGTCGGCGAGGCCTATATCCACTGCCACTGCCATGCCCGTCTGTTCCATGCAGAGCGATTTGAGCTGCGCCTCACGCAGTTCCGCCCATGTCGATTCCACGGGTTCGGTGTTGCGCTTCATGTAATTGGCGAGCTGCACCATGAAGAACGGCATGGGTTGCTTCCATTGCTTACGCCAGTCGGCTATGATTAGCGGCATGAGTTCGCGGTACTGGTAGGCGCGGTCGGCGTTGGCCTCGCCCTGATACCATATCGCTCCCTTCACGGCGTAAGGCACGAGCGGGCGTATCATGGCGTTGTAGAGCACTGTTGGCGAGAACTGGTTGTAGCTCTCGAAGGGCGGGATGTTGCCCAGTTTCGCCAGTTCGGCGCCGCATTTTATGCGCCATTCGCCCGCCATGCTCAGCGAGCCTTTCTTTCCTTTGGCAGTGAGTTTCATGTCATCGGCCGATCCGGAGAGTCCGCCGTTGCCGCCGGTATCAAGCAGTCGCACCGTTATCACCGCCTTGCCGCCTTTCACAAGAGCGGCGGGTATGGTGTAGTTGCGTGCCGCTCCGTAGCCCTCGGTGTGTCCGATGAGGTGTCCGTTGAAGTAGGTGGCGTCGTGGTCGTCCATTGCGCTGAGCGAAAGGGTGAGCTGGCGGCCCTTCCACGATGCCGGTATGTCAATGGTCTTGCGGTACCATACTATTCCGTCGAAGCCCTCGTGTCCGTGCTCTTCTATCACGCCCGGCTGCGACATGAGCTGCCAAGCGGAGTCGTCGAACGATGGCTGTGCCCAGAGAGCGGTGCCGTCGGCGTGCATGCTGCCGTCGGTCTGTCCGGCTTTCACGGCAGCGTTGTCGGTGGCTTTGAAGAACTTCGCCTGCGCTTCAGCCTTGTTTCCGGCAGCATTTTCCAAGCCGATTATGCGGTCGCGGAACTCCGGCATCTGTGCAAGCGACTCACCGCTTATCCACGATTCCACGGGCGTTCCGCCCCAGCATGTCATTATCAGTCCCACCGGCACATGCTGCGTGTCGGCGATGTCGCGCCCGAAGAAGAAGGCGGTAGCCGAGAAGTTGCGCAGGGTTTTGGGCGTACACTTTGTCCATGTCGTTGTCTGTTCGGGCAGAGTGGTGCGTTCCGCGTAGCTTAGGTTCTGCTTGATGTAGAGCAGGCGCAGGTTGGTGTTCTGGTCGGCGTCGGCTATTTCGTCGGCGTTCATGGGTCGGTTCCATCCCTGCATGGGCATCTCCATGTTGCTTTGGCCGGAGCATAGCCACACTTCGCCTATCATTACGCCGTTGAGCGTGACCGGCTTTCCGTCGCTGATGGCGATGCTGTAGGGTCCGCCCGCCTTTGGTGTGGGGACGCGGAGCATCCATTTGCCGTCGTTGCCGGCGTTGGTTGTGTACGACTTGCCGTCCCATGAGGTGGTGACAGTCACCGCCTTGCCCGGCGTTGCTTCGCCCCATAGCGGGGCGTCAGTCTGCTGTTGCAGCACCATGTTGTCGCTGAATATGGGCAACAACTTCACTTTTGCGTTCATGCCCAGTGTGCACAGGAGCATGATTGACATAAGGGTCTTTCTCATTGTGTATTAGTTTTTAGTAGATCCGATTCCTTTTATCCTCCGAAGTGTATTGTTCCCGTCACGTTGTTCTCCTCCGGCTTTGTTTCGGGGACAACTGTACGGGGTGTCGACTTCTGTCGTATTCCCTCCATAGCCTGGTGCGAACGCTTGTAGGTGGGAGTTGCCTCCACATCGAGTATTATGTTGTCGTTGTCGAGGTCTTCGTTGCGGAAGAGGAAGATGTTTGGGCGTTTCTTGTTTGTGCCGGTCTTGTCATTGGAGTAGTAGTGGATTATTCGTCTTTCGCGCTCCAATTGCCTCTCGATTTCGCGCTGTTTTTCTTCCGCATCCTGTTGTGTGTACTTGATAATGCGTTCTTCGTCCATGCCATCGACATCCTTCATTCCGAATCCGGTGGCGAGGATTGTCACCTTCACTTTCTTGCCCAAGTCGGGGTCGAGAGTTATTCCCCACTTTATTTCAAAGTCGCTTCCGAACTTCTCCATGAAGTCGTTCACATCGTTCATCTCCTCCATCATTAGTCCGGCTTGCGTTGCATTGTCGTTCTTTTCCTTGCTGAAATTGATGCTGAGGAGTATCTTCTTGGAGTTGAATACGTCGTTGTCGTTGAGCAATGGTGAGTTGAGCGCGTCGTCAATAGCCTTGCGTACACGTCCTTCGCCCTCTCCGTAGCCTGTGGACATGATTGCCACGCCGCCGTCCTTGAGCACGGTGCGCACATCGTTGAAGTCGAGGTTGATGAGTCCGTGGTTGGTGATTATCTCGGCGATGCCTTTTGCTGCCACGCTGAGAGTGTCGTCGGCCTTGCCGAAAGCGTCAAGCAAGGTGAGGTCGGGATAAATCTCACGGAGGCGTTCGTTGTTGATAACGAGGAGTGCATCGACATGTTTTGCCATCTCTTCCACACCGTCCAACGCTTGGTCAATCTTGCGTTTTCCTTCAAAACGGAATGGAATTGTAACGATGCCGACGGTGAGTATGCCCATTCCTTTCGACACTTCGGCTATGACAGGAGCCGCACCGGTGCCTGTTCCGCCACCCATTCCGGCGGTGATGAACGCCATCTTTGTGCCGTCGCTGAGCATGGCCTTGATTTTGTCGAGGCTCTCTTCGGCAGCCTTGCGGGCACATTCGGGTATATTTCCGGCTCCCAGTCCTTCCTCACCGAGTTGCAGAAGCACCGGCACGGGTGAGTCGTGAAGGGCCTTGTTGTCGGTGTTGCACAGCACGAACGACACATCATGGATGCCTTCGCGGTACATGTGGTTCACGGCATTGCCTCCGCCTCCGCCTACACCGATTACCTTTATTATGTTGTTTTCCTTTTCCGGTGCACAGAAGTCCACCATCATTGAGTTGTTATTGTTGTCTGGCATAGTTGCTAATAGTTATCGTTTAAAATTTATTTTTCTTCCTCTATGATTGCGTTGCCGAACTTCTTGAGGAAGTTGGCAGCCTTGCCGAAGATGTTCTTGCGCGGCTTTCCGCCCTTGCTGCTGTTTTCTTCGGTGTTGTCTTCATCCTCGTCTGCCGGGGCGTCGGGTGTTGCATTCTGGGTGTTGGCATTGGGTGTGGTGTCCTGGTGGTTGGTTCCCTGCTGCGCGTTCTGTGCTGCGCCGGCTGCCGAATCTACTGTCGGGTCGTCGTCGAAAAGTGTTCTGTTCAGGTCGTTTCCGGCACAGTTCATGTCGCCTTTGAGCAGAATGCTTATCACTCCGTTCATCGTTCCGTCGTGGGGGATGCTTATCTTTGCCGTTTCGGGGAGAATGTTGAGCGGCAGGAACTTTGCTATGCGCACCTTGTCTATGTGTGTGTGGCGGCGGAACGCCTCGTCGATGTTCTTCAGATTGGAGCCGCCTCCGGTGAGTATGATGCCTCCGAGGAGCTTGTCGGTGTATTCTGTGGGTACCAGATACCACACGTTCGCGATGATTTCGAGCACTCGTGCCTCCACTACATCAATGAAGAGGCGGCTGTTTACCGAGCGATTGTTGTCGATAGCCCACACCATGCTGTCGTCGATGTCGGCCACTTCGGTGTATGCCGAAGCGTATTTCAGCTTCATTGCCTCGGCTTCTCTCTCTTCCATCTTTAGCGCTGTGAGGTCTTTTGTTATGTTGTTGCTGCCCAGAGGGAGCACAAAGAGGTGTCGAAGGATGTCGCGTGTGTATATGGCAACGGTCGTGGTGTCGGCTCCTAAATCAACGAGCATGCATCCGGCGCACTTCTCTGCTTCGGTGAGAATCTCTTCTGCCATGGCCAAAGGAGTGACATACATCTCTACGATGGGTATGCCGGCGTTGTCGAAACACTTGTTGAGGCTTCTGTTGAAGGTCTTTCTCCATAGCAGGTTGAGGAAGTTTCCTTCGATGTGGCATGCCTGCACTCCGACGGGATTGAGTTCGTCCAGCATATCCACCTTGTATTCCTGTGTGATGGCATCGAGCACCTCGTAGTCGTTGTTCTTCATGTTCCGGTTGGTATCCATGAGTTCGTTCACGATGTCCTGGGTTACGATAGAGTCGGCAGGGAGGTCTTTCACCACCACATTCTTCACTCCTTTGAGGCTCTGTCCGCCCACTCCGACATACACTCTTGCTATGTCGGTCTGCAATGAACCTTTGAGTTTGTTTATGATGTTGGTGAGATCCTGTGCTGTTTTGTCGATGTTATATACCACACCTTTGCGCATACAGGCTTTGGAGTCCTCTTTGGCGACTGAGAGGACGGTGATGCTTCCGTCGGGATTCTTCTTTCCGGCGATGCCTGTTATCTTGGATGAGCCGAGCTCAATAGCTACGATGAAGTCCTTTGCCATAAGTATTTCGAATTGTTTTTTAATTTTGCTGTTTGGGTTTCGGGGTTGTTTTCTTTGCCGTCTGCGGCTTCTTTTCAGTCTTGTTTGCGGCGGCTGGCGCGGTGGTCTTGGCCTTTTCCGCGGTGGTCTTGGCCTTTTCTGCCGTTGCATTGGGCTTCTCCGCTGTCGAGGCAGGTTCTGCCTGTGCCGGAGCCGTGGGCTGTACGGTCTGCTGCGTCGGTGCTACCGCTGTGTGGCGGGTGGCTGAATGCTTGCTTTTGCGGCATATTATCTGGTTGTCGAATTCGATGTTTATGTACGAATACTTGTTCCATCCCACTTCGTTGAGTCCGTATTTGTAGAACTTTTCGAGTCTGGTGAACTTCTTTTCCACAAACCGGTTGATAGCCTCCTGGTGTTTCTTGCGGTTCTTTCCGTCGGGTAGCCGTCCGAGATAGACGATGTGGTCGCCTATGCGCGGCACTATCTCCACGCCGTGGTCGGGCATGATGTGAATCTGTTCCACGAGGTTCCGCCATAGCTCGTTGCCTGCGATTGCCTTGCAGAATGGTGCCACGAAGTTGGTGGCATACCATTTGTCGATGTTTCCGCTGGCTATTATGAGGTCGCTTGTATAGTTGGAGCGCGGCATTATCCTTTCGTTGTCATCGACATAGTAGTCGCTTCCGTTGTCGGCTTTGATTCTCGCCACGGGCATACGTTGTGTCACGTTGATATAGACATGCCCGTCTTCGGTCTTGTAGCACACGGCGGTCTTCACGAACGGTGTCTTCTTGAGCTTTTCGGCAATCATTCTCGTGTTGATGGAGTCCATGCGCCGGTTGATGGGGTACAGGTTCTCTGCCACGAGGCGTCGTTTCACCTCCTTGGCGTCGATGAATCCGTTGGTGTTTCCGTCGGCGATGTTTATCTTCACCCTGTTGCATACAGTGCGTGTCGCTCCTTTGGCGTTCAGCGATGCGAACGCCATTACGAGATAGACAGCGAGTACCAGATCGACTGTCACGATGGCTATTTTGCTCAGCGAGACTTTCACTTTTTGCTTTCTATTATCTTTGTTATTTCAGGTACATAGTTGTCGAGGTCGCCGGCTCCGAGTATGACGAGCACGTCGAAGTCGCGTGATTTCACGAGTTCCGGCACATCTTCTTTGTGTATCATACTCTTCTCCACGCCCTCAGCGAGATTGTCGTAGATGAGTTTCGAGGTCACTCCGGGTATGGGTTGCTCGCGTGCGGGGTAGATGTCGCACAGTATCACCTCGTCGAGCTGGCTCAGTGCGTCGGCGAAGTCCTTGTAGAAGTCGCGCGTACGGGTGTAGAGGTGTGGCTGGAATATCGCCGTTATGTGGCGGTTCTTGTAGAGTTCGCGTATGCTTTTCGCGCTCTGGTAGATTTCTTTCGGGTGGTGTGCGTAGTCGGAGAGCAGCACATGGCGGTCGTTCTTGATTTTGAAGTCGAAGCGACGCTCCACGCCCCGGTATGTCTTCATGCCGTAACGCAGTTCTTCGGCGTTGCATCCGGCGAGCTGTGCCATTGCCATTGCCGCCACGGCGTTCTCTATATTGATGGGGACGGGTTGTCCCAGCTCTATGCCTTTTACTGTTTCTATGGGCGAAACGAAGTCGAATGTTATCTCGCCGTTGTCTATTTTCACGTTGTCGGCATGGAAGTCGCCTTCGTCGCGGCTGTATTCGTACACTTTCACGCCCTCCTGCACATCCTGTTTCATTTCCAGGTTGCGGTGTATGATGAGTGCTCCGCCGGGCTGTATGAGTGTGGTGTAGTGCCGGAAGCTTTCGAGATAGGCTTCTTTTGTGCCGTAGATGTCGAGGTGGTCGGGGTCGGTGGCGGTGATTACTGTCATCCACGGGCGCAGCCAGTGGAACGAACGGTCGAACTCGTCGGCTTCTATGACGACATAGTCGCTCTCGTCGGAGAGTATGTAGTTGCTTCCGTAGTTCTTGGAGATGCCTCCGAGGAACGCGTTGCAGTCGATGTGGCTCTGGTGCATGATGTGTGCGCACATGGTGGATGTGGATGTCTTGCCGTGTGTTCCTGCCACGCAGAGTCCCTTGTGTGTGCGTGTGAGTGTTCCGAGCACCTGCGCGCGCTTCTCTATCGTGAACCCGCCTTCGCGGAAGAATGCGAGTTCCTTGTGTTCGGCGGGTATTGCCGGGGTGTAGATTACGAGGCATGATTTGGGGTTGCGGCATGCGTGTGGTATTTCGTCCACGTTTTCTTCGTAGTGTATGAGCATTCCTTCGCGCTCAAGCTGGTGTGTGAGTGCTGATGGGGTCTTGTCGTAGCCTGCCACTACTATGCCTTTGTGTATGAAGTAGCGGGCGATGGCACTCATGCCGATGCCGCCGGCTCCTACGAAATATACGGATTTTATGTCTTTTAATTCCATTGTTGTCTTGAGTTATATGGTGGCTTGTCGAGTGTGGCTCTCCATGCCTTTCCGGGTCTCTCCCTGCCTTTGTTGCGGTGTGGGGAGAGGCGTTTGTTGTCTTGTTATCTTTATTTTCGGGCGAGCTTTATCACTTCGTCGGCTATGATGTCTGCCGAGTGTGGCTGTCCGAGGTGCTTTATGTTCTCTGCGAGCCGGGCGAGCCGGCTGTCGTCTGCCACGGTGTCGATGGCGAGGCGTAGCAGGGTGTCGGGTGCTTCGGAGTCCTTGACGTATATGGCTGCGTCCTTGCTGACGAGTGCCATTGCGTTCTTTGTCTGGTGGTCCTCAGCCACGTTGGGCGAGGGCACGAGTATCACGGGCTTGCCGATGAGGCAGAACTCGCTTATGGAGCTGGCTCCTGCGCGGCTTATCACGAGGTCGGCGGCTTTGTAGGCTGCTCCCATGTCGCTGATGAAGTCGGTTGCCTTGAGCATGGGCAGCGGCTTGTGTGCCTTGAGTTGTTCGCTGATGGCTGCGCTGTAGTATTTTCCTGTCTGCCAGATGAACTGCACTCCACTCTCTTCCACGAGGTCGAGGTGTCGCAGCACGCTCTCGTTGATGGTGCGTGCTCCGAGGCTTCCGCCCACGAGGAGTATGGTCTTCTTCGTCGGGTCGAGCCCGAAGCTTCTTATGGCTTCCTCACGCGTCATGGCTGTCTCTATGAGGTTCTGCCTTACGGGGTTGCCCGTCTTTATGATACGGTCGGCTGGGAAGAAGCGTTCCATGCCGTCGTATGCCACGCAGATGACCTTGGCTTTCCGTGCGAGGTGCTTGTTGGTGACGCCGGCGTAGGAGTTTTGCTCCTGTATTATCGTCGGGATGCCCATCTGTGCCGCTGCGTCGAGCGTCGCGCCGCTGGCGTATCCGCCCACGCCCACTGCCACGTCGGGGCGGAATGTGCTTATGGTCTTGCGCACCATACGCTTGCTGCGCAGGAAGTCGAGTGCCACCCCGATGTTGCGTGGCGACCAGAGCGGGCGTATGAATCCGCGTACCGGCAGGCCCACTATCGCATAGCCTGCTGCCGGCACACGCTGCATCTCCATTCTGCCGAGTGCTCCTACGAACAGTATCTCCGCATCGGGGCGTTTAGCCTTGATGGCGTTGGCTATCGACACGGCGGGAAAGATGTGTCCGCCCGTGCCTCCGCCGCTTATTATTACTCTTAGTTCCTTTTCCATTTGTCTGTGTTCCTTTCAAATGACAAAATTACTTATTTTTTTTGACAATGTTGTTGCCAGTCACCTTTTTTATATGGTAAAATCGGGTGTAATCTGTTAATTTTCACCGTCTTTGCTCCCCCTCTTATGTGAGGCATGCCGGCTGCTGATTGCGGGGTTGCGGAGTGTGGTGTGCAAACAAGGCTTCTTTTGCCTGTAAACAAGGCTTCTTTTCAAACCGTTGCCGTGCCGCCCCTTCCGCAGCTACTCCACGATGGCTGGCAGAGGTTCTGCAACCGGCTGGGTGTCAATGTCTTTCTTCTTCTCCGAGCGGCTCACACTGAGTATCACGCCGATGTAGGCACAGTTGATGATTGACGATGTTCCGCCTCGGCTTATTAGCGGCAGCGGCTGTCCCGTGACGGGTGCCAGACCTACGGCCACCATCATGTTGAAGATGGCCTGCGTGACGAGCAGCAGCGCGAGACCCATGGCGAGGAATGCCGGGAAGTTGTTCTCGCATCGGTGGGCTATGCGCCCCGTGCGCACGAGGAGTATGATGTAGAGCATGGCGACGAAGATTGCGCCCTCCACGCCCATCTCTTCGATGATGATGGCATAGATGAAGTCGGAGTAGGCTTGCGACATGAAGTCGCGCTCTTCGGAGTTGCCGGGTCCCTTGCCCACCACGTTCGATGAGGCGATGGCTATGTTGGCGTGCGCCACCTGTGCGTCCTTGTCAAGATCGACATCCTTTGGTGCAATCTTTTTGTTGCTCAGAAACTTGTCTATGCGGCTCTTCCAAGTGTCGAGACGCGGCAGAATCTTGTCCACCATTCCCTCTTTCTCTTTGTTTCCTGATTGCTGCGCGGCGGTCTCGGTGAGTGTCGTCTTCTTGTCGATGGTGCTTTCGTCGCGTCCGAACACCATGATTGTCGAGATGAAGAGGGTTATGCCGAGGGCCGTTATGCCGAGGAGTTTGCCCAACTGGCGCATGGGCACTCGCCCGATGAGCATCATCATAAAGATGACGGCGCAGAGCAGGAAGGCGGTGGAGAAGTTCTCCTTCATGATGAGAGGGATGATTACGGCGCACACAATGAGTATATACTTGAAGGCGTTACGGTCGGCGCCCTGCTCGGTTTGCAGTGCGCTCAGTATCTGCGCCGTGGTGAGCACCATCGCCCCTTTTGCCACTTCCGACGGCTGGAACTGTATCGGTCCCAGCGTTATCCAGCGTTGTGCGCCGTTGGTGGAGGCACCTATTATGAGCACGACGACGAGCGACAGGAACGCGAAGGCGAGCGCAAAGGGCGTGAGGGTCTTGAAGTATCGGCACGGTATGTAGCTTATCGCCCACATGCACACCACTCCGAGAAGCAGCAGGAACGTGTGCTTCGTGATGGGGCCGAGGTAGTTGCCGGCCTTGTAGGTGAGCTGCGACGACGCCGAATACACCTCGATGATGCTGATGATACAGAGGAAGAAGAACACCATCCATATCACCTTGTCGCCCTTGAGCATGTTGTTTAGAACCTTGTTTAACATTGTCGTTGTCTTGTCTTTATCGTGTTAGGCCCTCGGTCGCCGTCGGGCAGTGGTTGATAGTCGCCGTAAGTGTCAGAGACTGCGCACGAGAGTCTTGAACTGTTCACCGCGGTCCTCCATGTTTTTGAATAGGTCGAAGCTTGCACAGCAGGGGCTGAGGAGCACCGTGTCGCCCGGTTTCGCCATCTCGTAGCACGCTGCCACGCAGTCCTTCATGGAGTGGGTGTCGCGCACGGGGATGCCGAGCTGGTCGAAGTTGTCGTGCAGTTTGGTGTTGTCGGCGCCGAGATAGACGAGTCCGGCACACTTCTTCTTCACGAGTTCCTTTATCGCCGAGTAGTCGTTGCCCTTGTCCTTGCCGCCGAGGATGAGTATCGTCGGCGTGCGCATGCTTTCCAGTGCGTACCAGCAGGCATCGACATTGGTGGCCTTTGAGTCGTTGATGTACTGCACTCCGCCCACGCGGCACACCTTTTCCAGGCGGTGTTCCACGCCGGGGAAGTCGCTGAGGCTGCGGCGTATGTCCTCCTTCTTTATCCCGGCGATGTTGCTTGCGATGCCGGCAGCGAGCGAGTTGTATATGTTGTGCTTGCCCGTGAGCGAGAGTTCTTCCTGCTCCATGTTGAAAGGCGTGGGTTGCTCTATGCGGTACTCGCCGTCCTCCATGTAGCCTATGCTTCCCTTCTCCTTGAGTTCGGAGAACGGATACTGTATGGCCTTGATGTCATACTTCTCGAGTTCGCGCTTTATCACGGGGTCGTCGTTCCAGTAGATGAACGAGTCGTCGTTCGTCTGGTTCCTGATGATGCGCATCTTGGCATCGACATAGTTCTGCATGCAGAAGTCGTAGCGGTCGAGATGGTCGGGCGTGATGTTGAGAAGGATGGCGATGTTGGCGCGGAAGTCGTACATATTGTCGAGCTGGAACGAGCTAAGCTCGATGATGTAGTACTCGTGCGGGTCCTCCGCCACCTGCAGGGCGAGGCTTCGTCCGATGTTTCCGGCAAGTCCGGCGTCGTAGCCCGCCTGCTTGAATATGTGGTAGATGAGCGATGTCGTCGTGGTCTTGCCGTTGCTTCCCGTGATGCAGATCATCTTGGAATGCGTGTAACGGCCCGCAAACTCTATCTCGCTTATGATGCCGATGCCCTTCTCCACGGCCTTCTTCACCATGGGAGCATCGCACGGTATGCCCGGACTCTTTATTATCTCGTCGGCATTAAGGATCTTCTCCTCGGTGTGATGCAGTTCCTCCCACTCTATGCCGTGGCTGTCGAGCAGCTGCTTGTACTTGTCCTTTATGGCCGCCATGTCGCTTACGAACACGTCGAAACCCTCTTTCTTTGCCAGGACTGCGGCACCGGCTCCACTCTCGCCGGCACCAAGAATTACCATTCGTTTCATTGTTTCCTTTTTTAGTTAGGGCTTATTGGGCCTGCAGGCCGAATAAGTCGTGTCGGGCGTTGCGCCTTATCTTATCTTCAATGTTATTATCGTCAGAGCCGCGAGGATGATGGTCGTGATCCAGAAGCGTATGGTTATCTTCGACTCATGTATCGCCCCTACGGGTCTTTTCAGCACATAATGGCACTCAGGGTCGAGCTGGCACTGCTGCGTGCGGAAGTTGTCGTGGATGGGAGTGCGCTTGAAAATGCGCTGCTTCACGCCGTGCCGCTTGCCCAGCTTGTAGTAGTACACCTGCATGATGACGCTCAGACTCTCCACGAAGAAGATGCCGCAGAGTATGGGCAGCATGAGTTCCTTGTGTATTATTATCGCCGTCACCGCGATGATACCGCCGATTGTGAGCGAACCCGTGTCGCCCATGAACACCTGGGCAGGGTAGGCGTTGTACCAGAGGAATCCTATCAGCGCGCCGACAAAGGCGCACAGGAACACCACAAGCTCCTGCGAGCCGGGGATGTACATGATGTTCAGGTAGCTGGCAAACTCCATGTGGCTGCTGACGTATGCGAGGATGCCGAGCGCGACGCCTATTATCGCAGAGTTGCCGGCACACATTCCGTCCATGCCGTCGTTGAGGTTGGCTCCGTTGCTCACCGCTGTCACGACGAAAATGGTCATGATGACGAAGAGAATCCATCCTGCCGCTGTCTTGTACTTGCCGCAGAACGACATGATGTTGGAGTAGTCGAGGTTGTGACCCTTTACGAACGGGATGGTGGTCTTGAGCGATTTCGTAGCCTCCGCACGGTGTTTCACCACCAGTTCATGGTTCTGTCGCTCGATGGCGAGGTTCTCGTTCATCTTCACATCGGGCGAAGCCCACAGCACCAGACCCACAATCAGGCCGATACCTATTTGTCCCACAATCTTATAGCGGCCTTTCAAGCCGTCCTTGTTGCGGCGGAATATCTTGATGTAGTCGTCCATTCCGCCCAGAAAACCGAGCCATACGGTGGTGACAATCATCAGAATGAGGTAGATGTTGCGCAGTCGTCCGAGCAGAATCACGGGCAGCAGGATGGCGACGATGATGATAATGCCGCCCATCGAGGGCACGCCTATCTTATTGACACCGAACGGGTCGATGGCGGCGTCGCGTTGCGTCTCTGTTATTTGCTTGCTCTTGAGATACTTGATGAACTTTTCTCCGAACCATGCCGAGATGACAAGCGAGAGAATCAAAGCCAGCAATGCACGGAAGGAGATGTATCCCCACAGGTGGGAACCGCTGATACCGTACTGCTCAAGGAAGCGGAAAAGATAGTATAACATTTTTATTTACTTATTGTTTGTTATGGGTCGCAGATTCGTTGCCTGCGGCGTTTGCGTGTTACAGGTTGTCGTCTGCGGGTCATTGGTTCATGCACTCGCGCACCACCTCATGGTCGTCGAAGTGGTGTTTCACTCCCTTTATCTCCTGATAGTTCTCGTGTCCCTTTCCGGCGATGAGTATTACGTCGCCTTTCTGGGCCATCATGCACGCTGTGCGTATTGCCTCCCGGCGGTCGGCAATGCTTATCACCTTCTTCATCTGCGTGGCGTTGAGTCCGGCGAGCATGTCGTTGATTATGTCCTGAGGTTCCTCGAAGCGTGGGTTGTCGCTTGTTATTATCACTTTGTCGCTCTGCTTCACCGCCTCCTGGGCCATGAGCGGACGCTTACCCTTGTCGCGGTTGCCTCCGGCGCCGCACACGGTGATTACCTGTCCCTTGCCGTTCAGCACCTCATGTATTGCTGCCAGCACGTTCTCCAGGGCGTCGGGCGTGTGTGCATAGTCGATGATTGCGGTGTAGCCTTCTGCCGAACGGATGGGTTCCAGTCGTCCGCTCACGCTGTGCAGGGTGCTCATTGTCACGAGAATGTCGTCAGGTTTCTTGCCGAGCATCACTGCGGCGCCATAGACAGCGAGCAGGTTGCTCACGTTGAACTTGCCTATGAACTGTACGCCCACCTCATGGTTGTCGATGTCAAGGTACATCCCTTCGAAGTGACACTCTATTATTCGTGCCTTGAAGTCGGCCATGGAGCGCGTGGAGTAGGTCTTCACTGTCGCCTTGGTATTTTGTGTCATCACCATGCCGTTGCGGTCGTCGGCGTTGGTTATTGCGAAGGCTGTCTTTGGAAGACCGTCGAAGAACGCCTTCTTTGCGTTGCGGTAGTTCTCGAAAGTCTTGTGATAGTCGAGGTGATCGCGTGTCAGATTGGTGAATATTCCGCCCGCAAAGGTGAGTCCTCCTATTCGTTTCTGGGCTATGGCGTGCGATGAACATTCCATGAAGGCGTATTCGCAGCCTGCCTGAACCATTCTGTCGAGCAGCTCGTTGAGTGCTATCGGGTCGGGAGTGGTGTGGTCTGCCGGCACAGCCTCGTCCACAATGTAGTTGCAGACAGTGGAGAGCAGTCCGCACTTGTGACCCATCTTCGTGAACATATTATATAATAAGGTGGCGATAGTGGTCTTGCCGTTGGTGCCGGTGACGCCCACGAGTTTCAGTTTTGCCGACGGATTGCCGTGGAATGTCGTCGCCACCTGTCCCACGACATCCTCTGTCGATGGTACGGCAACGTATGTCACGCCCTCCGTTTTCTCCTCCGGCATGTCCTCGCAGAGCACTGCTTTCGCTCCGAGTTCCACGGCCTTGGGTATGAACTTGTGTCCGTCCACCTGCGTTCCTTTCATCGCCACGAACAGATGTCCGTCCTTGATGCGTCGCGAATCGATATTCACTCCGGTGATTTCCACTTCCATGTCGCCCTCGGTGGCAGTGGGAGTGATGCCTTTAAGCAAATCCTTTAGTTTCATAAATTATATTTTTATGCGTTATTTTTTTATTTCTGTCATGCGAAGCGCAGTGTGCACAGCATACCTTTCTTTATAGGCTTTCCTGCCGGAATGCTCTGTTCCACCACCTTGCCTCGTCCTTTTATCTTAACTCTCACGCCCCGGCTTTCGATGATGAAAACCGCGTCTCTCGCTCCCATGCCGCTCACGTCGGGCATGATGTTCTTGGCGTATGCCGGCTGTCGTGTGAGTTCTATTTCCTTGTTATGCTCTGTCACTGCCTTGCCCCAGATGGGGTTGCCGTCGGCATACGAGCCGCTCCAGTCGGTGCGTGGGCTGAATCCGAGGTGTGTGAGCACATAGTCGGCGGCGATGAGGTTGCCGTTCTTCACCTGCGGTACGAGTATAGAGGTGGAATCGCGTGCGTCCTTCGCCTCGAACTTGAGGCTTTGCGCCATTATTCCCTCTGCTATCTCGTGGAACACCACTCCGCTCATGCCTCCTCCCGACGCCGGCAGACCGGTCTTCTGTATGCAGACGATGCATGAATAGCGTGGGTTGTCGGCGGGGAAGAAGCCTGCAAAGCTGAGCAGATACTTCACCGCTCCCGACTTGTAGCCGCCCTTTCCCTGCGAAATCTGTGCCGTTCCTGTCTTTCCTGCCACGAGGAACGATGGCGACCCTGCCTTCTTTCCGAGTCCCTGGCTCACCACATGCTCCAGAATGGTCTGTATTTCGCCAAGTGTCTTGGGCTTGCAGATGCTCTCGCGCTGCACTACCGGCGGAAATTCGGCAATTTTCTGTCCGTCTTTTCTCACTTCTTTCACGAATCGTGGGCGCATCATCTTGCCGTTGTTGGCTATTGCGTTGTAGAAGGTGAGGGTGGATATTGGCGGCACCTGGGTCTCATAGCCGATGCTCATCCACGGCAGTGTGGTCTTTGCCCAGTTTATATACTGCTTGCCCCGCTTGTCCTTCTTCGGCATTCTTATCTTCGCCGGCGAGTAGCCTACTATCGGCAGGTGCAGGTCGTCGGCGAGTCCGAGCCGGTGTATGCCTTTGACATATTCTTCGGGGCGTGTCTTGAAGTGCTCGTCTATGATGCGGCTGATGCCGATATTGGAGCTGAACATGAGCGTTTGAGGCAGCGTCAGGACTCTGTAACCACCGCTTCGCCAGTTGTGGTCCTTCATTTCGCGTCCGTACATGGGCCATATACCGCCCGTAGTGTCCACATGATAGGTGGTATCCACCACTCCTGCGTCGAGTGCCACCATGATCGATGCGGTCTTGAACACCGACCCCGGCTCCAGAAGGTCGCTCACGGCGTGGTTCTTTATTTCTTTGTACTCGCCGTCGCTGCACTTGTCCATGTTCACGATGGCCTTCACATCGCCCGTGTTCACTTCCATTACTATCGCCACGCCCACTGACGCGTTGATGAGTTTCAGTTCCTTCAGTAGCGCACGCTCCGCCAGATCCTGCATTCCCACATCTATTGTCGTCACGATGTCGGCTCCGTCTGTCGGCGGCACATCGGTTATGTCGAGGTATTTATTGAGCACTTTGCGCCGGTGTTTCGTTCCTTTCGTTCCTCGCAGTATCGAGTCGCACGACAGTTCGAGTCCGCATTGCGCCGTGTCCTTGGCTCCGTACATCTTGCCAATGGTGCGTTCGGCGAGCGATCCGTAAGCCTGTTTGCGTGCATTGAACTCTTCGAAGTGGAATCCCGCACTTTTGCCGAGCACGAACACCGGCAGCCGTCGCACTTCGGAGAAGGTGCTGTAGTTGATGCGTTTCGGCCACATCAGCCAGTGTGCATCGTTCTTCTTCTGTCCTTCCTCGAGTCGTTTCTTGAACTCCTCTGCCGACTTTTCGGGGAAGATGGCGTTCAGTCCCATGCAGATGGAGTCGAGTTTCTCTGCCCAGAGTGTGTCCTTCTTCGCCCTTTTCAGTGTTCGGAAGTCCATGTATATTCTGTATTCCGGCAGCGACGAGGCCAGCAGCTGTCCGTCGCAGCTCAGTATGTTGCCTCGTGCGGGCGGTATCGGTTTGTTGTCGGCCTTTACGCGGTCGGCCACTTGCAGCCAGAAGTCGCGCTTGACAGTCATTATGTAGAGCGTCTTCCCTATCACCGCTATTGCCAGCAGCGTCATCACTATGGCGATGAAACTGTATCGCGGCATCACTTTCTTATAGTCGAATTTGCTCATTCTCAGTCGTTTGTCGGGATGGTTATTATATATGGCGGCTGCGTGGGTATGTGCAGCACGCTGTCTTTGTTGCTTCTAAGCTTTTCGAGCACCTTGCTTTCGCGGCTCTGTTCGGTGAGTTCGCTGTTGCTTGACAGTGCTCTGTATTTCGCGTCTTGCAGCTCTTTGTTGAGCTTGTCTATCTTTATCAGACTCTGTTGGCAGCTGTACCGGTTGCTGATGTAGATGATTGTGAAGACGAATGCAATCATTATCACTCCCATCTGCCGTCTGATGAACTTTGCCTTGAGTATGTCGCCTCCGATGACTTTTGCCAGGCTCATGTCTGAAACGTTGCCTGTCTCGTTTTCTTCCGCCTGTCCTCTGATGATTGAGAGGAACGAGTCGGCTGTGCCGTTGCCGCCGTTTCCCTTTGCTGCGGCCTGCTTCTGTGTGTCCTTTGCGTTGCCGTCGCCCTTCTGCGCCGGCTCCGTTCTGTCGGTTCCGCCGTCGCCACCGCTGCCTTTTGCCGTCTTCACGGTGTCGCCGGCAGCGGCTTCAGCCTCCCTTGCGGCGATGTCGTTGAGTATCTGCCGTGGGTCGGGTTTTGTGTTGTCTTCGTTCTGTTTCATTTCTTTTCGGCAATTCTGAGTTTCGCGCTGCGGCTTCTCGGATTCTTCTCCAGTTCTTCGTCCGACGGTGTTATCACCTTGTTGTTCACGAGGCGGAACGGTGTCTGTATGCGTCCGAAGAAGTCCTGCTCCACCTTTCCTGCCGCGTTGCCCGTTTTCATGATGTTCTTCACGATGCGGTCTTCGAGCGAGTGGTAGGTTATCACCGACAGTCTGCCCTCCGGCGCGAGCAGTTCCGTGGCGGCGAGCAGCATTTCCTTGAGTGCGTCCATCTCGTGGTTCACCTCTATGCGCAGTGCCTGGAACAGTTTGGTCATGTCCTTCTTCTCACGTTCGCGTTTGAAGAGCGGCGCGGTGATGTCCATGAAGTCGTTTGTCGTTGCTATCTTCTTCATCGTGCGTGCCTTTGCCACTGCTGCCGCTATGCGTCGTGAGTTCTTCAGTTCGCCGTAGATGTAGAACACGTCGGCAAGCTGTTCCTCGTCGTAGGTGTTCAGTATGTCGGCGGCTGTCATTCCTGCGCGTTTGTTCATGCGCATGTCGAGTGGCGCGTCGAAGCGGAACGAAAATCCGCGTTCGGCGTCGTCGAAGTGGTGTGACGACACGCCGAGGTCGGCAAGCAGCCCGTCTATGTGGTCGATGCCGTAGTATCGCATCCAGTTCTTGAGGTAACGGAAGTTGCTTCTCACGAATGTGAATCCTTCGGCGTCGGCAGGTATGTTGTTTTCGGCGTCGGCATCCTGGTCGAAGCTGAACAGGCGTGCGCCTCCGGTGAGCCGGCTCAGTATCTCGCGTGAGTGTCCGCCGCCTCCGAAGGTGACATCCACATAGATGCCGCCGGGTTTCAGTGCCAGTCCGTCGATGCTCTCGTTGAGGAGCACAGGTACATGATATGTCTCTGCTGTCTTTATTGTCATAAATTGTTTTCTTCGTTTTGTCAGGGTGTGCGGCGCGTGTCTGGTGTCATGTCTGCGCCGTCTGGTGTCAGAGTGTTGCCTCGGTTGCCGTTTCGCCCATTATTTCTTCGAGTGCCTTGCCGAAGTCTGCCGCTTCCATGAAGGGCTGCTGTGTTCGCTCGTTGCTCCACACTTCTATGGTGTCGCCCATGCCGATGAATTTTATGTCCTGCTCTATGCCTGCCATCTGGAGGTAGCGTCGCGGCATGAGGAGTCGGCCGCTGGAGTCGAGTGTCACCATCTCCACATCCGAGACGAACTGCCGGAATATCTGCTGGTGTGTGGGGTTCCAGCGGCTTAGCCGTGCCCTCAGGGCGTCCATCTGTTCGTTCCACACCGATTCGGGGTAGAGCACGAGGCACTGCTGGAACACGTCCTTGCGCAGGACGAGATGTTCCTCGCCCGCGGCTTGCAGCACCTTGCGGAATGCTGCCGGCAGGAATGCCCTGCCTTTGGTGTCGGTTCGTGCTTCTATGTTACCTAAAAATCGCATGTGTACAATATAAATGGTTTTTGGGTTCAAAGTTACACAAATTTCTCCACAACTCTCCACTTTTCCCCACAAATATTTCTTTTGTCTGCATTTTTTTGTTTTTTGAGGGGAGAAGGAGGGGTGGTTTTGAGAATGCAGGAGTTTGTTTTTTAGGAGACAGGAGTTAAGAAGACAGAAGTTAAGCCGAATGTTTTGAGGAGTCAGAAGATTGGTTTTTAGAATGCAGGAGTTAAGAATTCAGGAGTTAAGCCGTATGTTTTGTAGGTTGGGAATTTGTGGCGGAGGGCATTATGATTTATGAATTCAGAATATTGCTGTCCGGCAAAAAGTTTTAGCTACGGGTTTCGCATAGAGGTGTACCTTCGGCACACCCCGTGCGCATTAAATCGATAATGATATTTTTCGAGTAAGCCTGTGGACTTTAAATTCTATGCAATTTGCTTGACAAGAGAACTCTACAACATTCTCTAAGTTTTTTGCCGGACAGCGATATTTCGTTTACGTATCCCGGTGTACTTCGGGTGTACTTCGTCGAAGAAGTACACCCGCTTCACATCCGTATAACTCGTTTATAATCAGTGCAAAAATATTGTTATGTCTCCAAAAGGTGTACTTGTGTACTTTTTTTTACAAAATGTTTTTATGATAGGATAAAGCTCCTGTTTTAACCCAAATCGGTCATTTTTCTGCGATTATTATCTTACCTTTGCTGATGTTTTTTCAAAAATAATCATTGTTTTGCTTAGTTTTTCGCGTTGCTCAACTGTATATATGATAT
>USEC01000025.1 GCA_900553595.1 uncultured Prevotella sp.
GGACTCTTCTTCGGGCGCAAAAACGCGAAATATGAGAGGTTTTTATAATGCGTTGATTATCAATCCATTATAATTAAGAGGTATTTTCCTACATTGCAAAAAGCACCATTTCGGCTTGCAATAAAGCCTATATTGGAGGCCGAAAAGCACCATATCGCACCCTGAAACGGGCTTTTTCGCACCACGAAATGGGCAATATCGGAACATGGAACGCACTTTTTCGGACTACGTTATGGGGTATATCAAAATACGGTATTATCCTAAATCTCCTCTATTATGGATGATTTAACATTCGTTTACACCTCTTTCGCGAAAATATTTTGTCAAAATTTAGTCAAGAAAAATCGTAAGTATGTCCTTCGGTTTTCCTGTAAAAACAATGGTGTAAGGCGTGATAAATGCGGTAAATTCCCGTTGCTGTATTCTGTTTTATGAATAAACCGGAATCCGGGTGAAAATATCATGTCCTTCGGGAAAGGCTTTACGGACTTGCCGCAGAATCTTTCGCGCAAGCCCATTGAGTCATTCACGCAAGCCCGTTGAGCCCTTCACATAGGACAGGTATGCACAGACGGCACAATCTGTCATTTCTTACCGTCTTTCTCCAGCTTCTTTATTTCCCCGGCAATTATGCCTGCCATCTTCGCCGCACCCTCACGGTTGGGATGTATTCCGTCGGCCTGTATGAGTGCTCTGTCGCCCTCAAACGGCGTGTGGAGGTCTATTATGTGCGCCTTCTCCTTCTTTGCCACGCGGCGGATTATGGGTATTATGCAGTTGGTGATGATGGAATCGTTTATTCCCGCGGAGTTTTCCCATACCTTCATCGGCAGAGCCAGACAAATCTCCGGCTTGGTGTCGAGCGCCTTCAGTTGGCTTATCATGCGTCGCAGGTCGGCTTCGAACTCGTCGCCATGCACCCAGTTCTGCGGCTTGCTGTCGTTGGTGCCGAGCTTTAAGACCACGATGTCCGGTCTGAAATCCTTCGCGTAGGTCCATTCCGGTTCGTTCACGTAAGGCCAGTCGCCTTTAGACAGCAGCGTGCGTGCGCTCACTCCGTAGTTCCTTACGTTGTATCCGTCGCCCAACATCTGTTGCAGGCGTGCCGGATAACCGTAGGTGCTGCTCATGTCTATGCCGCATCCGTCGGTGATGCTGTTGCCTATGCACGCCACGCGCACGGCATCCTTGCGCGGAGCTTTCAGATGGTCGAGCCACGAGGTCATGTCCTCCAGCAGCTGTTTGTGGTACACGAAGTTGGTCTGTGAGCCGAATCCGTGCTCGCCTTCGGCGTAAGCATACATGGCGGCGGGTATGTCGGCGTTGCGCAGAGCGGCGAAGTATGCCACGCCGTTTGGCACGGGCGGCACCAGCGTGTCGTCGGTGGCGAGCAGTATGAGAGCCGGCGGAGTGACGTGACGGCGCACTTGCAGCTCGTTGGAATACAGCTCTACATATTTGCGGTCGTGCCTTTTCTCGCCAAGGAAGCTGCGCACCGAGCCGGCGTGTGTCCTGTTCTCGTCCATGGTTATCACCGGATAGAACAGTATCTGGAAGTCGGGGCGCGCCTTCATCGGTGCGTGTGTGGCAAGCGTCGAGGCAAGATGGCCGCCTGCCGACGACCCCATTATGCCCACGTCGTAAGGATTTATGTTCCACACCTCGGCACTGTCGCGCACCGTGGTGATGGCTTTCTCGGCGTCGCTCACGGGTATGGTCAGGTCGCCGTGAGGCATACGGTAGGTGAGAATCATACAGGCAATGCCGCGGTCGGTGAAGAACGGAATCCAGTTGGTGCCCTCATTCTCCATCGCCAGTCCCTCGTATCCGCCTCCGGGACACACCACCACGGCGCGGCCGGTGGCTTTGTCGCTTTCGGGCAGGCACACTATCATGTTGGCCTTTCCGTCGGGCGTGATGTTTACTTTGAATTGTCTGTGAGGAGCCGCCTGCGAACATGAGGCACACAAAGCGGCAAAGATGAATGAGCATAGTGTTCTGATCATAAAATATTTCTCCTTATATAGTCATGTTTTTTCCCTTAACAGAGGCTTTAAATTGTTAGTAGTGAAGCCTATTATGTTATATTTGTTACATTTATTCGTTTTTTATGACATTCAGTGTTACAAAGATAATATAATATTAAAAAAACATTTGCTCGTGAACATATTTTTATTTAACTTTGTTATTTGAATGTTTTAGAACACGGTATTTATTTAATTAATTGTTATTATGTGCAATCAGAAATTCAAGGATGTTACGGTTTCTGAGGTAATAAAAGATTGTGAAGGCGTTAGCCTTGGTAAAGAAGTCTTTTTATTGGACGATTTTTCCAGGGTAAAGGATTCTTCTTATATATTCAGAATGCGGTGTCTGGTCATGTCGCTTTGTCTGGAAGGCGAGTGTGGCTACTCGGTTGACACAACCGAACACTGCGTAAGACCCAATGACATCATAATAATAAGAAAAGGACAGACAATCAGTAATTGTTGGGAGAGCCCCGACTATAAGGGTCTGCTCATGGCTTTTTCTTATAATTTCTTTGATGAGGCCATCAAGGGAATGCGTGGGTTATCATCGCTGTTTCTTTTTGCTAAGAACCATTCTGTTTGTAATCTCGATCAGGATGAGGCCGATAGACTCAAGGAGTATTATCGCATCATAAAAGAAACTGTTACCAATGACAAGCTGTATTTCCGTCGTGAGACGATACAGTCGCTCATTGCTGCGATGCTCTACGATATAAGTAGTGTGGTGTGTCGTATACAGAAAGGCAATGTGGTCGGCTCAAGGGCTGAGAGAATATTTATGGATTTCATACACATTGTGGAGAAGAAATTCCGTCAGGAGCGCCGTGTCGGTTGGTACAGCGAGCAGCTCGGACTCTCGCCTAAATATCTTTCTGAGACGGTGAAGAGTGTCAGCGGGCGTACTCCTAACGAGTGGATAGACTACTATGTGATGCTCGAGCTGCGCGTGCGTCTGCGAAACACCGAGGCAACCATCAAGGAGATAACGCAGGATATGAATTTCTCGAGTCAGTCGTTCCTTGGCAAATACTTTAAGGAACACGCGGGAATGTCGCCTTTGGAATATAGAAAATCAATAAAATAAAGATAGCGTCCGCCGGAAGCGGACGCTATCTTTATGCCCGATTGTCTGTCGGAAGTCCTGCGGGGCGGACTTTATTGCGGGGCAGTCGGGCTTTATTTGTCGGGCTGTAGTCATGCCGTCATTGCCGTCATTGTGGCGCGATGCATCGGTATGTGCATCGCGCGGTATGGCGATAAGGGTTCGCAAGATGCCTGACAGGCAGATGGTGATAATGTGAAATTGATATTTTCGGTATGATGACCGGTCGTTTTTTATGTCCTGTCAGAGCGATATGCCCTGTTTGCGAAGCTCATCTGCAATGGTGCACAGTTCGTCATACCACTCCTGTCCGAAGCGTCTGATGAGCGGTTCGCGCAGAAACTTATATACGGGCAGATCTATTTCCTTTCCTTTCTTCACGGCGTCGCGGCATACGTCCCAGCGGTTGTAGTTGAGTGCTGTGCCGCCGTTGCCCAGGCGTTTTTCGCGGATGGGGTAGAGTGCACAGCTTATGGGCTTGCAGAAACGCGTTTTTCCGTTGCGGTAGGCACGCTCCAGGGCGCACAGGCTGCAACCGTTCTCGTAGCAGGTGAACACGCAGTCCTTGCCCTCGACAATGCTTGTCACGAGGTCGCCGTCGCGGTCGGTGTAGGCCACGCCCTGTTTGTCGACCACCGACTGTGCTCTTGCCGACATGTCGCCCCACACGGTGTCGAGCGCGTCTTCTATGCCGGCAACCTCGTCAAGGGTGACAGGCGCGCCCGCATCGCCCTCTACGCAGCATATTCCCTTGCACGCATCGAGGTCGCAGCAGAACCGTTCTGTTATTATATCCGACGACACCAGCACGTCGCCCACTTCTATTATAGGAGGTATATTCATTGTCTTGTGTTTTTAGGATGATGTTATCCGGACAGCCGTAATGCCTGTTCCGGCCGCTTCAAGGGCGGCCGTCGGCGTGTCCTACCATTTAATCGGTTCCATGCCGTTGGCCTCGAGATATTTGTTGCAGAGCGAGAAATGATGGTTGCCGAACCATCCTCCGCGGTTGGCTGACAGCGGAGAGGGATGCACCGACTGCAATATGAGGTGACGCGACGCGTCTATCAGCTTCGCCTTTGAGCGCGCATATCCGCCCCAAAGGATGAACACGAGGTGGTCGCGGTCGCGCGACAGTGCCTGTATGGCGGCGTCGGTGAACTCTTCCCAGCCCTTGTGCTGATGGCTTGCAGCCTGATGGGCGCGCACCGTCAGAGTGGCGTTGAGCAGCAGGACACCCTGTTCCGCCCAGCGGGTGAGGTCGCCCGACTTTGGCATAGGTGTGCCTATGTTGTTCTCTATTTCCTTGAATATGTTGATGAGTGACGGTGGAAACGGCACGCCGTCGTTCACTGAGAAGCTCAGTCCTTGGGCCTGTCCGGGCTCGTGATAGGGATCCTGTCCGATTATAACCACCTTCACCTTGTCGAACGGACACAGATTGAAAGCGTTGAAGATGAGGCTTCCGGGCGGATAACACCGTGTATGAGTGTATTCGGAGCGCACAAACTCGGTGAGGTTGGCGAAGTATGGTTTGTCAAACTCCGCGCCGATGTGTCTACGCCACGATTCTTCTATCTTTACGTTCATATATTTACGGGTTGTTGTATGATGCGCAAAAATACAATTTTTTCTCCGAAGCGCAAAACTTCACGCTGTCTGCTGAGGCGCGGAAAACCGTTTCCGGACTTGTGGAAACGTTCTCTTGGCGTGCTCCGTCACACAATGAGGTCGTCTTTTTTCAGGCGGTTGCGCTTCACTGAACGTATCAACAGCACGTTGCCGAGCGTGATTACGCCGATACGTCCGATGAACATCAGTATTATGAGTATTATCTTGCTCCCTAAGGTTGCCGACGAAAGGATGCCGCATGTGAGTCCGGCGGTGGCGAGAGCCGACGATGCCTCGAAGATGATTTTAAGGAAATCGGTGTCTGACGGTTCGAAAAGAGCCATGAGATATATGCCGAAGAAGAGTATGAACGTGTAGAAAATGAATGTCGTTATGGCCGATTCCACACGGTAATCAGGTATGATATGATTCATCAGCGACACGTCTTTTCTCAGTCCCAACTTGTTCTTGGTGTATGCATATATGGCTGATAGCGTGGTCGATTTCAGTCCTCCGCCCGTTCCCGAAGGCGATGCTCCGATATACATTGCCAGCGAAAGGATGAGCAGGGATATAGGTATCATGTTGCTCAGATCCACTGTATTGTAGCCCACGGTGGTCATTGCCGACATCGACTGGAACAGAGATATGAGTATTCTGTCGCCCACATCGTAGTGCTGAAGCGACGGTTCGAAGAAGAACAGATGTATGGTACACCACAGCGAAAGCAGGCAGGTGATGCATATTATCACCTTCGTTGTGAACGAAATGCGGTGGTTCTTGCGCGTGAACTTGTGCAGAATGTCGGTCATCATGATGAATCCCATCGCTCCCATGTAGCTCAGTACGATTATGATGATGTTGGCATAATAGTCGCATTGCAGGCTTACGAGATTGTCAGAGTAAATGCTGAAGCCTGCGGTACAGAACGCCGAGACGCTGTGGAAGAGCGCCGACCACAGCGGTTGGTCCATTCCCTTCCACGCGAAATAAGGATAGAGCAGCACCGTTCCGCCTATTTCGAAGAAGAACACGAACCTGACGATGTTCTTTATCATTGCTTCGTTCGGCATGTCCTGAGGAAAGGAGAACTGCGCTCCGAACATGTTGTTCTTGAAGTTTCCCAGATGATGGGTTATCCTAAGCATGATGAACGACGACAGAGTCATGTATCCGAGACCGCCGATCTGTATTAGAAGCAGTATCACCAGCTGTCCGAAGAAGGTGTAGTCCTTGGCAAGGTCGGCATTGGCAAGTCCGGTTGTCGATAGCGCCGACACGGCATTGAACAGGTTGTCTATGAACGATATGTCACCTTTCGTGGCAAACGGCAGCATCAGGGCGAGCGTTCCGAGTATGGAGTATCCCAGATATCCCACGACAAGTTGTCTTTGCGGATTTGCCGACTTGTATCCGAACGATATTATTCTTTCCGGATCTATGCGCAGAGTGTACTTCTGTACGGTGCGTTTAAGCTTTTCGTTGTGCATTTCTTTGCTTCGTTTCGGTGTCCGGTTATGGCGTCCTTGCCTGCGGACACGGAGTATTTCAGTGTCTTAGTATTCTGAAAACAATCGTATTATGTGCGTCGTCCGTACCCTTCCGGTACGAATCTTTCTTAACAGGGCGCTAAATTACAAATTTCGGATTGAATAATGCAAGAAATCTGAATATAAATAAAAAAGCAGACTTCCGCTGTATGGAAGTCTGCTTTTTCTTGTGTATGTCAAATAATTACTTGTTGTCCTCAATCAGGTTCTCACCTGTCATGTCAGCCGGCTGCTCCAGACCCATGATGTGGAGGATAGACGGAGCAACGTCAGCCAGGCGTCCGTTCTTCACGGTAGCGCTGTTGTTGTCGGTCACATAGATGAACGGTACCGGGTTGAGTGAGTGAGCTGTGTTAGGAGTTCCGTCCTCGTTGATTGCATTGTCGGCGTTGCCGTGGTCGGCAATGATTATTGCCTCATAGCCATTTGCCTTGGCAGCTTCAATCACATCCTTCACGCAGTTGTCCACAGCATGCACTGCTTTGGCTATGGCATTATAAACTCCGGTGTGGCCTACCATATCGCCGTTGGCGAAGTTTACAACGATGAAGTCATACTCCTGTGTGTTGATGGCACCCACCAGTTTGTCTTTCACCTCGTATGCGCTCATTTCCGGCTTCAGGTCATAGGTAGCAACCTTCGGTGACGGAACCAGGATGCGGTCCTCACCCTCGTACGGAGCCTCGCGTCCGCCGTTGAAGAAGAATGTTACGTGAGCATATTTCTCTGTCTCGGCAGTGTGGAGCTGTTTCTTGCCCTGCTTGCTAAGATACTCGCCCAGAGTGTCCATTACGTTCTCTTTCGGGAAGAGGATGTGTACGCCCTTGAACGAAGCGTCGTACGGAGTCATGCAGTAGTACTGCAGATCCTTTATGGTGTGCATGCCTTCTTCCGGCATATCCTTCTGTGTGAGCACCTGTGTGAGCTCCTTTGCACGGTCGTTACGGTAGTTGATGAAGATAACAACATCGCCTTCACCGATTGTTCCGTCAACGGTAGAGTTGTTTATCGGTTTTACGAACTCGTCGGTAACACCGTCAGCATAGCTCTCTTCCATGGCCTTGACCATGTCGTCAGACTGCTTACCCTTACCCTCAACGAGCAGGTCGTAAGCCTCTTTCACGCGGTTCCAACGCTTGTCGCGGTCCATAGCATAGAAACGACCTACGATGCTTGCGATGTGTGCGCCGTTGGCAGAGCATACATCCTGCAACTGTCTGATGAATCCTTCGCCGCTCTTCGGGTCGGTGTCACGACCGTCCATAAAGCAGTGTACGAAAGTCTTTTCAAGTCCGTATTCCTTTGATATCTCGATGAGTTTGAACAGATGGTCGAGTGATGAGTGTACGCCACCGGTTGAAGTAAGACCCATAAGGTGGAGTTTCTTGCCGTGTTCCTTGGCATAGGTATATGCGCTTACTATCTCCGGGTTCTTCATTATTGAACCGTCCTTGCATGCGCGGTTTATCTTCACGAGGTCCTGATATACGATGCGGCCTGCTCCGATGTTGAGGTGTCCTACCTCAGAGTTACCCATCTGTCCGTCAGGCAGACCAACGTCCTCACCCGAAGCCTGGAGCTGTGAATGTGCGCTTACTGCGCAGAGATAGTCAAGATAAGGTGTCGGAGTGTTGTAAATCACGTCGCCTGCACCATGTTTGCCGATTCCCCATCCGTCGAGAATCATCAAAAGAGCTTTCTTTGCCATAATTATCCTTATTTAATTTTGTGTTGTGTTTTATGAGAGTAAGGCGGTGGCGGAGGTCATGACAGCATGTCCGCATCATCCTGATACACCGTCTTTTGCTTATCACATGCAAAGTTAATGCAAATATGATGCAAACTCATAATTTTTATCTTTTTTTTATCTTCGTTTAATATTTATTCTGTCAGAGTCTCACGGTTTTGTATTTGCCGTTGTCTTTTATCTCAAACGAGTGGGTGCCTGCTTTCAGTTCCACCGTCGCCTGGCCTGATGCGGCGTTCGGTATGGTGAGAGTAGCTGTGGAGTTGGACGGCACTGTCACTGTGTAAATTACTTTCTTGCCTTTGCGCACCCACGACGATACTATGTCGCCGTAAGGAGATGTGTGCACAGCCTCGAAGTTTTTCAGACCCTTGACGAAGTTCGGGCGCAGGATGATGTGCTTGAAACCGGGCTGCCGCTCGTCGGGGAATATGCCTCCGAGACCCTTGTACGGCCATGCGCCTATCTCTCCGAACATGATGTGATTGTCCGATATGTCGCGCGTAGCTTTGAGGTCCCAGTTCTCGAGCAGGGTGGTGGCGCCGTTCACTATCCACCATCCCCACGACGGATAAGTGTCCTGTACGGCTATGCGGTAGGCGTCGTCGGCATATCCATTCTCGCTCAGGGCGTTCAGTATTGCCTTAGCTCCGTGCACACCCACGTCGAGGTGCCAGTCGTTGGCACGCACGTTCTCGGCGAGACGGGCAGCCACACGTGCCACCATGTCGTCGGGCACGACCTTCCACATCAGCGCGAGGCTCATCTCTGTCTGCGAGCCTCCGGCATAGGTTGCCGTCTCGCGATTGAGGAATTTGGCGTTTATGGCGTCGCGAATGTCGGCTGCCAGCTGTGCGTAATGTTTGTGGTCGGCCTCATGACCGAGCAGTGCCGCAGCCTTGGAGAGTATGGTAGCGTCGGCGAAGAAATAGATGGACGATGTGAGTTCCTTGTTCGAGCGCGTCTTCACCGGCACCCAGTCGCCGCGTCCCCACGCCGAGAGATGCTCGGGACTGTTGCTGTCCACATAGTCCACATAGCGTTTCATGTTGTCGTAGCAGTCGGCAAGCGGACGAATGTCGCCGTAGAACATATACAGGTTCCACGGTATTATGGCTATTGTGCTTGTCCAGTCCAGACCGTTGTCAGTGCCGTATCCCCAGCCGTCGGTAGGTATGATGTCGGGCAATACGCCGTTGGGCTGCTGTTCGTCGCGGTGGTCGGCGAGCCATTTCTCGTATATTGTTATGGCGTCATAGTTGTATAGCGATGTCTCGATGGCCAGGTGTCCGTCGCCCGTCCATCCGTTTTTCTCGCGCTGCGGACAGTCGGTGGGGTAGCCCATGAGGTTTGATATGTATGCCATGCGCGCCGCCTCCACGGTCTTGTCGAGCAGCGGATTGGATGAGGCTATCGTTCCGGCGATGGCCACGTCGCTGTGGGTGAAGTGTGCGGTGAGGCTGTTCTCGTCGAGCTGTATGGGGCGGTCGCTGTTCACCTGAACATAGCGGAAGCCCTTATAGCTGAACTCCGGGCAGAAGGAATCGTCGCCTCCGCTCAGCGTGAGTATGTCGGTCTGGAAAGGTTCTGTCTGTTTGTCGCCACGGTAATATACGTCGATGTTCGACTGGTCGAGCGTTCCGTCGGCATGCAGACGCTCGCCGTGGCTTATGCGCAGGCGTGTACCTTTCTCTCCTTTCACCCTGACGCTCGTCACGCCTGCCATGTTGCGGCCGAAGTCATAGACGTATGTAGTGTCGTTGAGGCGCGTCATCTTCACCGCACTGTGTGTTTCCGTCAGACGTATCGGCTCCATCTGCTGCGACCATACGAGCTGTGCCGGCGCGCTGCGGAAGCGCACTCCCTGCCATTTTGAGTCGTCAAACTGCGGCGTATCCCAGCCCTGCTGCACGAGGTTGAAGTCGTAGTGCTCGCCCGTATATATGTTGTTGTAGATGAGCGGTCCGCCCGATGTGCGCCAGCTAAGGTCGGTTGCCACGGTCTGTGTGGTGCCGTCGGTGTAGGTCACCACTACATCCATGCAGAAAGTAGGTCGGTTGCGCCACGGAGCACGGTCGAAGTCCCACACAGCCAGTGCCTGATGGTTATACCATCCGTTGCCCAGAACCACTCCGAGAGCGTTGCGTCCGCTGTGGAGCAGCGGCGTTATGTCGAACGTGACGTAGGAGCATCGGCGGTCGTAGCGCGTATATACCGGATCGAGGAAATGGTCGCCGACTCGCTGTCCGTTAACAGACAGGACGAACAGACCGCCCGCGGAGATGTATGCACGTGCCGACTTTATGCTTTTGGAGGCGTCGAATGTCTTTCTGAAATAAGGCGCGGCGCGGTGGTTCTTGTCGTAACCGTCGCTTATCCATGCACCGTGCCACCGGCCCATGAGGCCCGTCTCAAACCGTGCCACGTCGGAGTTGGCGGTGTTGCCCTTGCCGTCGCTTACACTCACACGCCAGAAATATACAGTCGTAGGCTTGAGCTTCTCGCCGCCATACACGGCCATGCGCTCCCCTGAGGCCACGCGCCCGCTCTGCCACTCCGAGCCTTTGCCCGAAGCCACTGCCGCACTGTCGGTGCCCACGGTTATCTCGTAGGCCGACTGCTCCATGCCTTCGGTGCGCCACTCAAGACGTGGTGCCGCGTCGTCAATTCCCAGCGGACTTGCCAGGTGATTCACTTTCAGATTGTCGGGCTGTGGTGTCGGCGCTGCCCATACTGCCGGCGACAGCATCAGCATGAGTGCTGTCAGCATCTTCTTGTCCATTTTCTTCATCAGGTTTTAGGTTACTGTGCGAAATTACATAAAAAATCTGACATGATGAATAAAATGTTGGTATATGACCTGTACTTTCTGATAATGACCGGTTGTTGACGGTCCGACGTATTACTTGCTGCTCTTTTGCCGGACAGACAGTTCGATACTCCATACCGACGTAGCCCGCTGCGCCTACAATAAAAAAAGGACATAAAGACTATACGACAATAAAACGAAATTCGTATGTCGTATAATGCCCGATTTGGGTTTAAACGTAAACCGCAGACGGCATATAAGAACAAAAGCCTGACAGTGATTTGTCTCACTGTCAGGCTTTTTTCATAACACAAGTTCCGGATTTCTCCAATAGCAGTCGGACTAAATGAAATGTTCTATATCCGAGAGTCGTGTCACCACCGCATCACAAATGCTTTCATCGCAGACTGCATCCTCCCATTGACGCCCTTTAATCCAAACTGCATGACAACCCAAATCCTTGGCAGGAACGATGTCCTTGGAATACGAATCGCCAACGACAAGAACCTCAGAACACGGTACATCAAGGGCACATACGCCAAGAGCGAATATCGCAGGATTAGGCTTTCGCACCCCTACCACAGCCGACTCTATGACCTTTTGGAAGAAAATGTCCATACCGGCATCACGCAAAACAGTGCTGATATTGCCATAAAAGTTTGAGACAAGCACCATAGGCAGCCCCTTCCGGCGGACAAGCTCCAACACGGAACGGTTCTCATTCAGCAGACAGTTCGTAATGCCGTTTATATAATCAGCCATTCTTGCAGCTGTTATTTCTATTTGCTCATCAGTAAACTCCAACAAAGAGCCAAGCTGTTTCTGCTTCTCCGCATCATCTTTACCCGTGTGAAGAAGTTCCCTTCCGGAAAGGAATGCAAGCTGCAAGCGTATCTTTGCACGCAGGATATCGGCAAAATGAAAATCCGCTTTTACTACAGGATTGACGGCAAGCACACGTTCTGCATAAACGTATGCATCACGGAAAGCCTGCTTCCCGACAGGTACCGACTCATGCCGGTAGCCGTCCCAAATCACCTCCGACCAATGGTCGCCACGAGTATCAAGCGTACCGCCATAGTCGAATATAATCCCAGAATACTTGTTTGCCATCACATTCATTTATCAAAAAGAAAAGACAAATATTTATCTTGCAACACTTCCATTACTGATAGCTGTCGAGTTTCGCCAACATTTCACAGCATAATTTCTCATGTCGGTGATGCATATACATACAAACCAGTCCGAAAACAGTTATCTCAACAACCGGATAAACCCAAGGTTTCCCGATGATAAGACTTGCAAAGAGAGTGAAACTGCGCCAGTTGAAAGTGAGAAAATTGCAATACTTCATAAGCGGGAAACTGCCACGACGGAAGTCGGAACGTAGCTGTTCGGGCAATTGTTCTGGGAAACGCTGACGCAATGCAGCCTTGAAGCGCTGGAAACACGGCGTGGCCTTCTCCTGTTCCTTTGTGTAATTGACGTAAAAGAACTGGAAGAACTTCTGCACCGGCTGCTTCTTCCATGACATATTACGATAAATCTCCACCTGCGCAGAAGCATCATCCATCTCACATCCCTCCTTGCCTTTAAGGAAGAAAAGATGTATCTGACGGTAATAGTCGGAGATACGGCACTGCCGTGTATGGCTGTAAAGACCGGCAAAAGCCACTACAAACCATATCCAAATGCCCCATTCCGGCATTACGCGTATAGCAATGGCGGCATAGATTGTCGCAAACCAAAAGTCACTTGAAGCTCCATCGAGTATGCGACCAAGCGGGGTCGTCTGTCCAGTCATACGCGCAAGCTGCCCGTCGGCACTGTCATACATATTGCCCCATACAAGAAACAAGATGCCAATAACATTAATCTTCATGTCGTCAAAGCCGAAACACACGCCTGCCGCCATTCCAAGAATTATCGACAGAACGGTCACCGTGTTCGGACTAATACCAAGCATACGGAAGAAACACGCCCACATGAAACCAATAGGACGATAAAAGAACATGTCTATACGTTCCTCTGTGTCGGAGGACTTTATGGACGACAGAAAGTTATTTGTATCACTCATTTATATAAATAATTCTTTTATTACTTTTTTTCGTTGTCTGAAAGTATCTTACGGCAGATTGACTTTGCTATCTGAAAAGCCGCCTCCTCACGGCAAGGAGCAAAGCTCGGCCAATCGTTGAAGTCGATAATCTTGAAACTTCCATCCTCAGCTATAATGCAGTCTCCACCATAAACCGACACACCAAGTATGCCGGCAGCCTTATCCGCCTCACGTTTCAATGCGTCCACATCAAAAGCTATGCCCTTGACCTCGCCGTTAATTGCCTCAAATCCGAACTTTGAATGATGGCTGCACTTTGACGGGTAAAGCCAAAAGAAGAACTCGGAATCCTGAACACCATAGAATTTTATGAGGTCACCATGCAGATGTTCGTTCACAATCACCGACGAAATGCCTCGCTGCCAGAACTTTTCCAGCAACATTTCCGCCTCTTTTTCGTCATGCACATAACATGTATCTTCCTTGCACTGAGCGCATCCGTCGCCACGCTTCAACCAACACGGGTATGTCATTCCGTCCGCCATAGGATTCCCTTTCTCTATTATCCGGCTTTCCGGATAACTGATTCTGCCAGCAGAAAACATCTCGACCATCTTGCGACGGACACAAGACTCGACACCATTGCTATGGTTTACGACAACACTTCCCGACTGTTCCATAAGCCGAAGAGCATCAAGAGCACTGCTGCTACGAGCCATACTGAAGAAGGCATCGACACCTGCACAGCCTGAAACGCCAGCAAGGGTTTCAGCGTTTTTACCTAAATCCGTTTCGCTTATCAAATGAACCTCCGCCCCAAGCGACTCAAGATTACCCTTCACCGCACACATTACGGCGGCATCCTTATCCACACAATTTGGCGAAAACTCTTCACCGCGGCACACCCCTATGATTCTTTTCCCCTCAAGAGGGTGCAGGAAAACCTCGGCTTTGGCAATGTCGTCCTTATGATCGACATCAAGAATCTTGTTTATAGGATAAGCTTCAAGACAAAGTCCCTCCTCAATAAGCTGACGCTGGAAATTGCGCATACGGCTCATTCCTGCATCAAGACAATGGTCAAGTACATCAAGAGCCCGACTGTTCAAACAATAGATCCCTCCCGAAACGAGATGGTCGCCGCACTCTCTTGCATCATGGAATCCTGTCACAAGCATTCTGCCGACAGCAGTTTCTGCCGACAAACCGCCTTCGTTTTTATCAGCATTCACCCCTACCCACAACGGTTTTTCGTCATCGACGTATGGAGTTACAGCCATACACCCGTCAATGTCGGGTGTATTTACAAAATGCGATATATATTTCTTGAATTCCGCTTCATGGAAAACAGTATCTACTGTCGTCAGACAAAAACGCCCACCCCTAAGATAAGGCGATATGGCGTGAAGACTGTGCATCGAACTTGGCGTGGTCTTCACCACCAGACGCAATGGGACTGGCAAATCCAGTGCTTCCAGATGCTCACGCACTTCCACACTATACTCATTTATGACTGCAACGATTTCGGTTGCACCACAATCCACAAAAACGCGTAAAAGGCGGTCGATCATAGGTTCGCCACAAACCCGTACCAACGGTTTTGGAACTTCTACCCCTTCATTTGAAAGACGACTGCCCTCTCCAGCTGCTATTACAGCAAATTTCATACAATTCAAATATCTATTCCTGTTCTTTTTGACTCAGATTTTCTGAACAGTACAAAGTTACAAGAATATTTCGATATTCAACTCATTTTGCCGCTCAAAAGCGACAACCTCGCGAACGAATTATTTAACTTCCAGATTTTTTGTTTCCAAACTTCCAGTTCCAGACACCGATTTGAGCAATTGCCTGATAGTTCCGCTCATTTTCATATCACCGGTTCCGAACAAATTGCATGACACCTTGCCACAGTTCTTAAACATCATATCAATGTCTCCCGTACCAGACAACATGAATGAAGAATCGTCCGCTTCCTGCAACACCGCCGCCACATCGCCGGTTCCTTCTGAACTCACATAAAACGACAACGCCTTGATTCTTTTAGCTCCGAAATCGCCTGTCCCGGACACATTCAACTTCATCGTGTTGCATTCTATATCAGAAAATTCAGCATCGCCGGTTCCAGACAAATCCATCTCCAGTTTTTCTGAATACAAAACTCCGCTGCAAGTGAAATCCCCCGTTCCCGAAACATTCACAAAATTCAACTCCGGCGACGACACAATGATTTTCACATCGTCGTCACATTCTGCAGACCAATGCTTGTCTTTCTTCGTAATATTAAGCGTAGTCCCGTCAAGTTCCACGCTTATCTTATCAATAATGTCTGCATCGCCACGCAATAATATATATGTGGAATCTGCCTGAACGAAAGAAACATCCCATTCAGAACTGTTGCATACGGAATTGAACGCTCCGGGGGTAAGCTTCTTTTGAACGACATCGGCAGAATGCTTTTTCCCGATTCTGTTTCCGACATAAGTGCATGATGGAAGTGATGCCAGCATAAACAGACACGCCATTAGACTTAACAATTGCTTCATGAGTTTACCATTTTATTTGTTTTACACCTTTATGACGAAAGCATCGGACATAAAGTTGCATGAAAAACAAAAAAATCTCCATAAGCATCAAATAGCTTACGGAGATTTTCTATGATATTTTCAGTATTTCAGAACTTCGCCATCTTTATTGCGTCAATGGCACATTCATCACCCTTGTTGCCATAACGATCGCCACATCTGTCCTTTGCCTGCTGCAGATCGTTGGTTGTAAGCAAGCCGTAGATGATGGGTATTTCACTTGTCGTGTTGAGGCGTGCGATACCGGAGGTCACCCCTTGGCAGATATAGTCGAAATGCGGAGTCTCGCCTCTTATCACACTTCCGAGAATGATCACGGCGTCATAGCCTCCGTGCAGCACCATCTGGTGTGCTCCGTAAATCAGTTCGAAGCTCCCCGGAACGGTTTTGACATGAATGTTTTCGGGCAATGCGCCATGTTTTTCCAATGTGCTTACCGCACCGTCAAGCAATGCTCCCGTTATTTCCGGATTCCATTCTGCAACCACAATACCAAAGCACATGTTGCTTGCGTCTGGTATATTGTCCGCATCATAGCAAGAAAGATTATGAAGTGCTGTTGCCATTGTCTTATTCCGAAACGCGTTCTATGTACTTGTCGATTTCAGAACTCTGTACAAGCTGTGAATTCTGATATTTCTTCTTTATGTCCTGATAAATCTTGAGAGCCTCAGCCTTCTTGTTCTGGCTTTCGAGCAACTCACCTGCCTGCAAAAGGAATGTAGGAGAAATGCTGTTGTTCACGCCATCAACGCCTTTGTCGTCAGCTATTTCTGCAGCCTTTTTCAATGTGCTGATAGCCTTGTCCACGTTTCCTGTTTCGGCATAAGCGTTACCCAAAGCAGCTGTTGCAGCCGGGCTTACCAAAGCGTCGCCCTGTGTAGAGTATTTCTCAAGCGAAGCGATAGCCTCATTCCATTTGCCAAGATTCACATAGCAAAGACCTGCATACAGATTGGCAAGGTTGGCAGCGTCTGTGCCGCTGTAGTCGCTTGCTATCTTTGCGAAGCCCACGAATCCTGCGCCATCGCCATTAAGAGCCTTGTCGAACATTTCCGAATTGAAATATTCCTGTCCCTTTGCCAAAGCAGTGCTTGCCTTGTCCTCGCGTGGTCCTGCCACATACTCTCTGTAAGCGAACAGTCCTGCCACAATGATGATGACGGCAGCCACAACGATAAGAATCTGCTTCTTGAATTTGTCGAAGAATGCTTCAGTTCCATTTTGGGGCTCATTAGCATTACGAGCTCCTAATCCATTTCTATTTTCCATTATTTTTTTGATTTTTTAATTTTCTCATTCTCGTTGTATTACGCCGTTTTCCTACTTGGAATGGCATAATCAAATGCAGCGCAAAATTACGTATTTTATCTCACATATTGAAATATATTCCCACTTTTTTTGTTTTAAAACAATAAAACATTTAACTTTGCATGACCGAAAGCACTTTGAGTGCAGACATTTATAATATGTTGCAAACATTTAGTTATGATCTTAAATAAAATCTCAATCATCAATTTCAAGAACATCAAAGAAGCGACTTTGGAACTTTCGCCCAAAATGAATTGCTTCATAGGTCATAACGGGGAAGGCAAGACCAACTTCCTTGATGCAGTGTATTACCTTTCCTTCTGCCACAGTTCATTCAACCCTATCGACTCGCAAATAATAACCCATGACAAGGATTTCTTTGTGATTGACGGCGTTTACGACACTGAAAACGGCGATACCACAGACATTTACTGCGGTATGAAACGCGGCACAAAAAAGCATTTCAAGCGCGACAAGAAGGAATACAAGCGTCTGGCGCAACACATCGGACTCATCCCCCTTATCTTCGTATCACCCTACGACACTTCGCTCATAGCCGGCGGCAGCGAGGAAAGGCGCCGGCTCATGGATGTGGTAATTTCACAATACGACCACAACTACCTCGAAGCCCTTACCAACTACAACAAGGCATTGCAGCAGCGCAATTCGCTTCTGAAGATGGAGAACGAACCCGACGCCATGCTTCTTGACATCTGGGAGAGGGAGATGGCACGCCACGGAACGACCATCTACAACGCACGCGAATCGTTTGTAAATCAGCTGATTCCGGTTTTCCAGAACATTTACAACCATATTTCCGACAACCATGAGAGCGTGTCGCTACGCTATGTGTCGCATGCCCAGCGTGGCGACCTGCTCGATGTAATACAACGCGACCGTTTCCGCGACCGTGCCGTAGGCTATTCGCTTCACGGCGTGCATCGCGACGACCTTGAAATGCTGCTCGACGGCTATCAGATGAAGCGCGAAGGAAGCCAAGGTCAAAACAAAACCTTCGTTCTTGCGCTGAAGCTTGCACAGTTCGACTTTCTCAAACGCACCGCCTCCAACACCACACCCATGCTGCTGCTTGACGACATTTTCGACAAGCTCGACGCACACCGTGTGGAGCAAATCGTGCAACTCGTCTCCGGTTCCGACTTCGGACAAATATTCATCACCGACACCAACCGCGACCATCTCGACCAAATATTGAAGAATGTATCGTTCGACTACAAGCTGTTCAATGTCTCCAACGGTGAAATAAAAGAAAAAGAACATGTTTAGACGCGAAGTGAAATCCATCTCCGAACTTCTGAATGCCTATCTGCGACAGGAAGGTTTGGAGGTTCCTCTGTTACAAAAACGCCTCATCGACTCCTGGGAGAAAGTCGTGGGCAAGACCGTGGCAAGCTATACCGGCAACAAGGACATAAGAAACCAGACTCTATATGTCAAGATTCTAAACCCTGCATTACGCCAGGATCTTTCAATGATGCGCACGCAACTCGTCAAACGCCTCAATGCCGAAGTAGGTTCATGTGTCATTGCTGATGTACGCATCTATTGATGCAGCAAAAGCAAAGGCATAATAAAATAAAGACTGACAACAGTACAGCAGGTAATGATCTGATTCTTATCGAGTTTCAGCAACTTCCTGCCAACTTTACTTTTATCACTTTCACATAAAAAAAGAACTTGCAGACACCGACAACCTTTATTGCCATGCCTGCAAGTTCATCTCTTGCGGAAGATGAGGGATTCAAACCCCCGATACCCGGAAAAGGGTATACCGGATTTCGAGTCCAGCGCATTCGATCACTCTGCCAATCTTCCTCTTTTCGGGACGCAAAGGTAGCAATATTATTTTTAACGACAAAATAATTCGTCGTTTTTTTCTTACCGTCTGCTTTTTCATGTCAAAATCACCGCTTACACAAATCTTTTTACTACTTTTGTAACATGAAAATCTCTGTCATCATACCCGTCTTTCGTGTCGAACGCACCATTAAAAGGTGTGTCGATAGCGTCTTACGACAGACATTTACCGATTGGGAAATGATTCTTGTAGATGACGGTTCCGACGACAACTCCCCTCAGATGTGCGACTCGTATGCTTCCACCGACTGCCGCATACGCGTCATACACCAGCCTAACAAGGGGCTTGGCGCAGCACGCAACAGCGGCATATATGCGGCGGAAGGCGAATGTCTGATGTTTCTTGACTCCGACGATGCCCTGCATCCCGACACATTCATGCACCTTTCCGACATCATGGAGCGGCACGAGGAATACGACTTCGTGGAATTTCCCATTTTCCAGTATTACGGCAACGCCCCACGGCAGAGTCTGCTCTCCTTCCCCCCACAGACATTCACCGATAAATGGGACTACTGGTTCAACGCCAACGCCTACCAGCACTCCTACGCCTGCAACAAGATTTTCCGTGCAAGAGTGTTCAGCGACATACGCTTCCGCGAGGGAAAGAAGTTTGAAGACCTCCACACCCTCCCCCACATCCTTAATGTCTGCTCACAATTTGCCACCACCGACAAGGGACTTTACTATTATTACGACAACGACGACGGCATCACCGCCACTGCCGGCAAAGGGCTTTCCGACCTTCTTGAAGGCCACATACATGTCTTGCGCGACTCACTCGGCTGGCAACGCCCTGCAAACATCAGCCGCAAAGCCTTCGGGACATACTACGCCCATGTCGTGAACATACAGATGGATGTAAGCGAAAGATGCGGCAACGAAAGCATCTTTCTGCCCGTCCTGCCCTACTGGAACACTACCAAACTCATAATCATGCACATCGTCGGCATGAAAACACTTTGCAAACTTAACAAAACATTTCACAGAATATGGAGAAACAGCCACTGATAAGTTTCATCATCACCGCATACAACATCCATGCCGAACTGCTCATTGAATGTATCAAGAGCATTCTCGCCATGTCGCTGAGCGCACACGAACGTGAGATAATAGTCGTCGATGACGGTTCGCAGACGCCTGCAATCGCCACAATAGGCAACCTCGCCGACGAAATCATTTACATACGACAGCGCAACCAAGGTCTATCCGCCGCTCGCAACACGGGTATGAAGATGGCTTCGGGCAAATACATACAGTTCGTCGATGGCGACGACAAACTCATCCGTGCCCCTTATGAGCACTGTCTTGACATTGCCCGCTACCACAACCCGGACATTGTGCTCTTCCGTGAGACCACCTCACTGTCGGCAGAGACACCTTTCACCTACGACGGTCCCATTACCGGCAGCAGCTATATGCGCGATAACAACCTGCGTGCCTCGGCATGCGGCTATCTCTTCGAGAAGACAATGGCAGGGCAACTGAGATTCACATCGGGCTTGCTGCACGAGGATGAAGAGTTCACACCACAACTTTTTCTTCGCTCCGAACGCCTCTACTCCACTGACGCCGAGGCCTACTTCTACCGCCAGCGCGAGGGTTCCATAATGAATGCTACCAACAGCGAGCACACAAAGAAACGCCTTGACGACATGGAACATATCCTCTACCGCCTGCAAGGTCTCGTTGTTCCGGAAAGCGACCTGCCTGCTATCAACCGCCGCATAGCCCAACTCACCATGGACTATCTGTACAATGTCATTAAACTCACACGCAGCAAGCGTACGCTTAACGAGACTATCAACCGTCTGAGTAGCAAAGGGCTATTCCCTTTACCCGACAAAGACTACACGACGAAATACAAATACTTCAGGAAGATGATGAACAACAAATACACGCGTCAGCTTCTTTTCATGGCAATAAAACGATGAAAATACTGCTCTTCGGCGAATACAGCAACGTGCACTGGACCCTTGCCGAGGGATTGAGAGCCCTCGGTCATGAAGTGACAGTCGTGTCCAACGGCGATTTCTGGAAAGACTATCCGCGCGACATCGACCTCACACGCAAGCCGACACGCCTTGGCGGACTCGCCTACATCGTCCGTCTGCTCCGCATCATGCCCAGTCTGAGGGGCTACGACATCGTGCAGATTATCAATCCTATGTTCGTGGAACTGAAGGCACGATGGATAAAGCCCATCTACAACTATCTGCGACGCAACAACAAGTGCATGGTGATGTGTGCCTTCGGCATGGACTACTACTGGGTGAGCACCTGCTGCGACGCAAAGACATTCCGCTACAGCGACTTCAACATGGGCAGCCGTCTCCGCACCAATGCCGATGCCATGAAAGAGCGTGCCGACTGGCTCTCGACGACAAAAGAGCGCGTAAACAGGCACATCGCCCACGACTGCGACGCCATTGTAGCAGGACTCTACGAATACTGGCGGTGCTACGAGCCGCACTTCCCCGACAAGACACAGTTCATCCCCTTCCCCATAAAATGCAGCAAAGCCCCAATACGGAGCGGGCATACCGACAGCCGTATAAAGCTTTTCATTGGCATCAACCGCAAACGAAGCGAATACAAAGGCACCGACATAATGCTGCGCGCCGCACAGGATATAGAGAAGAAGTACAGCGACCGGGTGCAGCTCATTGTCGCCGAATCGGTGCCATTCAGCACTTACTGCGAGATGATGGAAGGCTCCGACGCCATCCTCGACCAACTTTACAGCTACACGCCTGCCATGAATTCGCTGCAAGCAATGAGTCGCGGCATAATTAATATAGGTGGCGGCGAAGAGGAAAACTACGAAATAATAGGCGAAACGACATTGCGCCCCATCATCAATGTGCGCCCCACCTACGACAGCGTGTATGAAGCGTTGCAACGGTTGGTTACCCATCCTGAAGACATTGCGACACTCAGGCAGCAAAGCATGAAGTACATAAAAAAACACCATGACCACATAAAGGTGGCGAAGTCGTACGAAGCATTGTATGCCAAGTTGTTACAACGCTGAATCCAACACTTTACGAATCCATTTCCAAAGAAGCCTTGTTTGCACCACGAACAAGGCTTCTTTGCGTTGCAACCAAGGCTTCTTTTGCCTGTAAACAAGACTTGTTTGTAAATCAGCCGGATTTATTTGCCTGATTTTACCGTTTATCCCAAATCGGTCATTAAACCCAAATCTAATGACCCATTTGGGGCTAATGTTGCAGTCTGAGCAATATATATGAGGTTGAGCGTCTCGCTCGACAACATTAATTGACGAGATAGCCTCCGCCGAAAGTTAAGGGAACTTAGCGGATATATGCAAAGTTTGTCACAAATAATAGTAATGTCCGATAACTTCCGATTACTTCCATCCGTCGCAGACGGATTAACTTCCACTAACTTCTGTTTGCTTTGTGTTGTCGAGCGAGACGCTCGACCTCCTATCGTTGATTCATGCTTTTATTGATTATCATATAAAAATGGAATCTGTGCTATATCGACAAAGCCGCCAAATTTGCACTATTTTTGTACGATATGTGAGCTTGTCAAAATGACTGACACGAAAAAAATATAAAAAAAAACTGTTCACAACACGGCAACTTTCAGAAAAAATGTTTATATTTGCCCCGTCATTACTTAATGACAGACATATTTAGGGAGCAACAATGCTTTGTTCTTGCTAAGAATCTGGACAATTCGCAGCACACGAGAATAAAGGATGGAGTTGTTTGCCCGGTGTATGTATTATAGCATCCATCCCATCATGGTGGGATGGGTCACTATATACTATCACTTGGTGTGAACTGGTCATTCTTTGTGTGCAGGCAGTCCAGAGCCTTTAGCGAAGAATGAGATGGGTTCGCACCTTTTTTATGTTCACGCGAATAATACTAACCGGCAAAATTTCATGACTATGGCAAAAAAAAGGAAAGTCAGATTAGTGAAGTCCTATCAGAAAGTCAGATTAGTGAAGTTCTATCATCCGGGCACGGAGCACTGCCCTGGAAAGAACTGTAAGCCCGTCGCCCATGTGGGATGGAACCGGGGACCTCACCACCGTAAGTTCATCCAGACAAGCGGCAGCTATGTGGATGGAAACAACAAAAAGAAACACTCTAAAACCTTGTTGTTTTGGGGAGAATGGGAACCGGACTCCATGCTGCTTGCATGCTACAAAAATGGACCAGCCCGCTATCTGTATGAGCCGTGGTTTCTGGTCTCCTCCTGTCTTCCCCAGCCGTCATCCGGCAAAAAAGTCGCACAGTGTGGCAAGTTGCCAAAGAATTTATGCAGTGTAGGTGGACATTATCAAAACACCGACCCCTTTGTGTTTGCCGACAATTTCTATTACAGTTTGTGCAAGCAGCGTTCCTATAAAGAGCTGCGCTGTCTGCCTCCCGGCTGTGTCATACTGTTCGGGGCGTATAAACGCCTTGCTAACGGGCAGGATGCTTTCGCATTAGACACCGTGTTTGTGGTGGGAGAGTCGCGTCTGTTCAAAAAGGATAATTACGCTAAGAAGTTGAACGGATTTGTGCCGGGTGACTACTTCAATATTATGCGCTACAAGACAAATGCCGACAACGGCAAATATGTCTGCTACAAAGGCGTAGCGTTCGACAAGGACAAGCCAGACGAAATATTCAGCTTTGTGCCTTGCCGTGAAAGGGATGAGCAGATTCGCAATGAAGGAAAAGTGCCGTTCGAAAGGCTTCTCATAACGAAAGCGGACGGTATCAATGAATTGAAAAAATTCAGTCAACGGCAAGGAGTCTGCTATGCCTCCTACGATGCATTGAAAGCTAAGGAAGTTTGGCAGAAGATTCGCGACCTTGCGATAAAGAAAGGCTATAAGCTTGGAATAAGATTTGTATACAAAAAAAGTAACAATTTAACTCAGCTAACACAAACTAACCCCAATTCATGTTTCGCATTCTGCCCATCTTCCCGCCACTGATTCCGTGGGAACGTGGCGCAGATATGCGAAACTTAAAAACTAACTGATGGAAAGGAAATAGTATGAAAAGATTTGTTATTCTCCTTGCACTTATGGTAACGACGCTTGCAGCTATGGCGGCAGGAGGTGTTTCCAACTTTAATGGAAAGGTCTCTTGGAAAGGTAATGTAACCGGACAAGGTTCTAACACGACCGATGTCACCGTCACCGACAATGGTGGTGGTCTCTACGACATCTGTATCAAGAAGATCACCATTTATAGCAGAGACACTGAGATTACATTCACCAACGTTCCCGGAACAGCTCAGGGCGAAGGCGTTGTGTTCTCTACAAACGGCCAGAACAGTACTTACACTGTCAATAGCGCATGGGGTGACCAGATTGCCATGACCGTAGAAGGTAAGATGTTGGGCGACCAGCTCTACCTCTTCTGCAGCGGTAAGGTATTCGGATGGAGCGATGATCCGTTCACCATCACATACGGTGAAGACTTAGACATTTCCTCATGGTCAGCAACATACATCGGCAATGCAGTGACCACATTCGGTGATACCAACGAGCAGACATTCGAGAACTCAAAGGTTGATGTTTACGCGACTGGCAAAAACAAGTATAGGTTTGTCATCAAGCAGTATCAGCTTGGTACAGACTTATTGGGCGACTTCACGGCTGTTGATGTAACCGGTACACCTAACGCAGACGGTAGCTTTAGCTATTCTTTCTACGGAAAGGCAACAGCTTCTAACACCGATTCTTCTGCAATCTCATTCGGGGTTGGTGAAGGAACAGAAGTTGAACTGAAGTTTAGCGGAAGGAGCAAGGGCGGCAAACTCTATCTCAATGCTGAATTCAACATCTCAGGCAACCAGTGCACTTATGTGTTTGGCGAAGAGGACAAACCATATTTAATACCTGTTGTTTATCCAGGTGTGGTTGCGACCAAATATCCGTGGTCTTCCAGAAAGGAAATCTTCGAAAACTCACATGTTGATGTTTACAAAACTGGTGAAAACAAGTACAAGTTCATCTTCAAACAGTACAAGATTGATTATAACGATTTGGGCGACCTCACTGCTGTTGATGTAACCGGCACAACTAATGCAGATGGTAGTATCAGCTATTCTTTCGTCGGAGAGGCAACTTTTTTTAGCCAGCATAACTCAGGTATAAAAAAAGAAGTTGATTTCAAATTTGAAGGAAAGAGCGTTGGCGGCGAACTCTACATCAATGGCGATTTCAACTCCTCCTACGGCAAACATAATTATATGTTAGTTAGGAGGCTAAAACAAGTTGTTTACAGTGGCAATGCATCTTCTCTCTACAAAGGAACAGTCACTAATTTCGAGAAAGTTTCTGTGGATGTCGATGAGATGTCTGGCGCCGACACCTACATCTGCGATTTCGTCGTAAAGCAGGTCGCAGTGTCTTCAATGGTCATTGGTAATTTCACTGTAACAGATGTTGTTGGAACGAAAAAATCAGACGGTAGTATCAATTATTCGTTTGAAGGCAAGGCCGAGGTCACAAATGTGGGATTTGCTGCTTCGCAGACATTTGGTTTCAAAGAAGGAGACTCTATTAATGTCAAGTTGAACGGGGAAAGCAAGGATGGAAAACTCCATATTGAATTGATGTTCAAGGACGGCAATGAAAATGATGTCGTTTATACATTCGATTCTAAACTTCCTGCTGTTTGTAACTATAAGGACATTGCCACTTCTTTCTGTGGCGGAGAGGTATCCAACTTCGATGAAGCATTTGTTGATATATCAGAGGCTGCTGACGGCTCTTATGATATAGCGGCGAAGCAGGTAAGGGTGTTTTCCGTAGTAATTGCAGATATCACAGCCACCGGTGTTGCCGGGAAAACGAATTCAGACGGTAGTATAAGTTTCTCATATAAAGGGCTTGCAAAGACAACGAATGTCGGCTCAAGTGCTTGTGGACTTAAGGAAAACGGTGACATCGAGGTCGATTTGGACGCACTAAGCAAGGATGGAAAGCTCGATATGGTATTGAAGTTCAAAGTTAAGAACGATCCCGTTACTTATATGTTCGGTGAGGAATTGAAGGCTTCGGAAGGTGCAACTTGCAGATACACCGACAAGGTGTCTGCTTGCTATCAAGCAGATATGTATGACAAAGATGTGGCTTCGGTTGATATCTCGGAGACGGGGGCTGGCGTCTATAAATTTGTTGTAGATGAAGTCGAAGTTACTAATAAGTATGGATATTTGCCTGTTGGCGGTATCACAATCACCGATGTCGCAGGCACAGCAAACTCTGATGGCAGTATCAGTTATTCATTCGAAGGGAATGCGGTGGAGAAAGGTTCCTTAACCCCTCTGAAAGTTACACTGAATGCGCAGAGTTATCGCAGGATGCTCTATATGACATTGAAATATAAAAAATCGGATGATGATCTTATCTACACCTTCGGCGACAAGTTATTTGATAATCAAAGCATCCATAAGGCTGTCTTTAAGATTGGCGACGACATCGTGGGTACTAAGACTCTCGCCAGCGGTCAGACTGTCACAGCCATTGAGGCTCCTGCCAAAGAGGGTCACACCTTTGCCGGCTGGAACGACATTCCGGCAACCATGCCCGACCACGACATTGAGATTGTAGGTTCCTACACCGTGAACTCCTATCACCTTACCTACATCCTTGACGGCGAAACCTATAAGGAAGCAGATGTGCCGTTTGGCACAAAGCTCACCCCGGAGGCTGACCCGGAAAAGAAAGGATACATCTTCTCCGGTTGGCAGGAGTTGCCAGAAACAATGCCGGCGCACGATGTGGAAGTGAATGGAGTGTTCAACGTGAATCCCGACGAAGACACGGACATAAGCGCGCATTCTGACATACTTTATTTCGACAAGACTGCGGGTGTTGCCGGAAGACAGGTGGTACTGTCGCTGAAGATGCGCAACAGGCTTAAAGCCGTGGCATACCAATGCGACCTCTATCTTCCTGACGGTGTGGAAGTGGCTAAGAACGACGATGGCTCATACAAGATAGAGCTCAGCACCGAGCGTACGACAGCGGCAAACAGTAACGTGTTTAAGTCGGCGCTGCAGTCCGACGGATGCATACGCATTCTCAGCGCATCGACAAGCAACATTGCCTACAATGGCAATGACGGCGAGGTGGCTACCATCGTGCTTCAGTTGAGTGACAGCCTCAAGGAGGGCGACCTGCCCATAATCTTGAGGAACGTGGAGATAGCAGACGCCAACTCAGCCAATAATGTCATTGACTTTGTGAAATCAACCCTCACGGTATCTGCCTACACCGTCGGCGATGTGAACAACGACGGAAGGATAAGTATCACCGACTTTACCGCCATTGTGGAATACCTCATGGGCAACGCACCGGCAGTGTTCATAGAAAAGGCCGCCGACATAAGCGGCGACGGCAAGATCTCCGTGACCGACCTCACCTCTTTGGTGTCCCTCATCATGCAAGGCACGAATGCGTCACCTCGTCATGCGTCTCCTTCGATGAATTCGGAATCGGCTTACGCCGAGCTTTCCGCCGCCGACTGCTTCATGGACAGAGGTATGGAATGCACCGTCGATGTGAAGGTGACCGGCAACTACGACTTCTCCGCTTACCAGTTTGACCTTGACCTTCCCGAAGGCGTCAGGGTGAAGATGCAGAACGGGAAGCCTTGTGTGAATCTCATAAAAAGCAGTGCCGACGACCATCTGCCCAATGTGTTTACAAGTGGAATCATGCCGGACGGAAGCCTTCGTGTGCTTGGAGCGACTACCGACGGGGCTTTGGTGAAGAAGACTGACGGATGTATAGCACGCATCACACTCGTTGCCGACCGTGACGCCGCCTACGGATTGCATAATGCAACGGTAGGCAACATCGTCCTTGCAGCAAACGGGCATGACATAGAGCCAGAGCCGACGACGTTCAGCATCAGCGTGGGCGATGCCACCGGCATTGACGGCATTGACGCCGGCGAAGAATGCGGCGACATCTATGATGTGGCAGGAAAACTGGTGAAGCGTAACGGAACCACAAAGGGACTGAAACAGGGAATCTATATAATGAACGGAAAGAAAGTGTTAAAGTGATATGAGTTCTCTTTTATGGAGTGAAAAACTTTATTCGTTGCAGATGGATTCACTACTCCAACTTGTTCGGCTTTGCCACATACCTAAGTAAGAACTCCGTTTCACACAGACATACGAAAAAACTAATTCTAAAAAACATTATGAAGAAAAAATATCTTATCCTTACTGCCGCTATGGCAGTGACATCACTCCCAGCGAGCGCACAGTATGTTTACAGAGAGGAAATCCCTGTAATCACAGCTACCGAAGCTA
>USEC01000026.1 GCA_900553595.1 uncultured Prevotella sp.
CAAAGGTATAATGATGAACGAACGTGTACAAGGCTGCATCGCGGATACGCTTACGTTGGATTGACAATCTGTATCTCATCTACATCTCATCTACATCCAATCTACATTGCTGCCAAGCAGCACGCACCCAGTGAGTTATATGAATTTTTGGCTTGAAGAATGTAGAATGACGATTTTTTTTGAAAAAATAAATTCAGTTATTGCTGTCCGGTAAAAAAATAGAGAAAGTTGTAAGATTCTTTTATCAAGCAAATTGCATAGAATTTAAAATCCGCAGGCTTACCTGAAGTGTATTCTTATCGATTAGAGTTTAATTGTTGTCCGGCAAAGTATGGATTTGGTGTTTAGTGCTGCAGTCAGGACAAGGTATAGGAGGTCGAGCGTCCCGCTCGACAACACCACCCAGACAACTGATAATTAAGAATTCTTGCAAGGCAAGCGACAAAGCCGAGCGCACAATGTGTTGTTTTGCTCTGTGTTGTCGAGCGGGACGCTCAACCTCCTATAGCTTGCAAATATTTTGCCGGACAGCAATGAAACTTTTTTCATAATTTTTCCTTAAACTCTTGTAAATACAGAAGAAAACTTGTATATTTGCAAAAATATTACATATTTAGATGTTTTCTTTATGATTATACAGTTTTCCGTAGGCAATTTCTTGTCGTTCAAAGAACTTTCTACCCTCTCTTTGGTGACCACCAATTTGAAAGAGGCAGCAATACCGGATGCCGACTCTATGACAGAGATGGGGGATGCCATCCCCGCAGTTCTTCATGGAGCGGCAATATATGGTGCCAATGCTTCCGGCAAATCCAATTTCGCAAAGGCGTTTGCAACATTCAAGTGGCTTGTTGTAAATTCCATGAAGGAATTGCAGGCTGGCGAAACGCTGGATGTGGAGAGCTTCATGCTCAATGCCACGACAGCACACGAGCCGTCGGTTTTTGAGATAGTCTTTTGCAATGCCGAATACATCTTTCGCTATGGATTTGAGATTGACAGCAGAAAGGTGCACAAGGAATGGCTGTATCGCAGGAACAACAGGAAACGTGCGAAAGAAGTGGAACTACTGTTCAGGGATGGAGAGAAAAACAATGTTCACCCGACATGTGCAATAGCAAGAAACCTTATCGCCAACAGAATGGTGCGCGACAATGCATTGCTTGTTTCGGTTGCGGCACAGTTCAACGACGAGATGGCGGTGAGCATCGTGAATTGGCTTAACGATACGTCGATCATCACCAGCCATGATGATGAAATGATGTGGAAACGGGCGGCAATAAAATTGGACGACCCGAATATACGCAAGCGCATTGTCGATTTCTCAAGGTTCGCTGATTTGGGGATAGAGGACATATACAAGGTGAATGATGAGGTGGTGAGCAGTCATGTGCAGTACGATGACGAGGGTAGGGAGATGCAGACCGTCTCATTCCCGTTTGCAAGCAATGAGTCGGAGGGAACGGTGAAGTATTTCCAGCTGGCATATCCCATAATAGACGCTTTGGATAACGGCAAGCGTCTGGTAATCGACGAGATTGACAGTAAGATGCACCCGAAACTGACAAGCAAAATCATAGAACTGTTCAATTCAAGGGAGACAAATCCAAATCATGCCCAGCTGATATTCACCATTCACGACACCAACATCCTTAGTGCCAGAATCTTGCGGAGAGACCAGGTGTGGTTTGCCCAAAAGGACACATACGGTGCGACAAGACTCTATTCGCTTGCCGACTACAAAGTGAGAAACAATGCGTCCTTTGAAAAGGAATATCTGGAAGGAAAGTATGGGGGTACGCCTATTATCGGCGACTTTTCCAAGTTGTTTGCAAATGCGGAGGGTTGAATATGGCAAGATACAATCCGCGGCAGGAACGGAGTCTGAAACGCCGTTCGGGATATAGGGATATAAAACAGTCGTTCCTGATAATCTGCGAGGGCGTAAATACCGAACCCGATTATTTCAATGCGTTCCGATTGACATCAGCTTCGGTGAAGGCTGTCGGCAAGGGACTGAATACGGTAAGACTGGTGCAAGAAGCCATGATTATAAGAAATGAGGAGCGCAGGAAGGGTCATTCGTTCGATCAGTATTGGGTGGTGTTCGACAAGGATGATTTCTCAAACACTGACTTCAATGAGGCTATACGCTTGGCTGAGGCCAATGGCTTTCAGGTGGCGTACAGCAATCAGGCGTTTGAATATTGGTTTCTGCTGCATTTCAACGCATATAGCGGTTACATTCATCGAGGTGATTATGAGCAATTGCTTAGCCGGCAGATGAAAACCAAGTATAGCAAGAAGGACAGTTTTACGGCAAGAATATATGGACTGCTGTTGCCGTATCAACAGGATGCGATTGCAAGAGCAAGAAAGATTCTGGCTGACTTTGGTGATACGCCGCCATCGCTGGCGGTCTCTTCTACAACGGTATTCAAGCTTGTGGAAGCGTTGAATAGATTCCTGTAAAGCCGGCAGTGGCGGAGACAGCGTTTTTACCGCTGCTTATTTTTATCTCCTTCCACACCCGCAATTCCTCAAAAGCGTTAAAAAAAGCGGATGAAGAATGGCATTTTTCAGAAAATATTAGTAAGTTTGTAGGACACAAAAAGGAATTGTTATGGCAAAAGTATATGAATTTCTTGCCGACGGCTTCGAGGACATCGAGGCTCTCGGCCCGGTAGATATCCTGCGTCGTGGAGGCGTGGAAGTGATGACAGTGAGCATCGGCAGGTCGCTTGCAGTGACCTCGGCGCATGGCGTGGAGGTGAAGGCCGACATCCTTTTCGGCGATGCCGACCTCAGCGATGCCGACCTTCTGCTCATTCCCGGCGGTATGCCCGGAGCGAAGAACATAGACGAACATGAGGGCGTACGCCGTGCGCTCGTTGCCCAGAATGCTGCCGGCCGACGCATAGGAGCCATTTGTGCGGGTCCGATGGTGCTGGGACATCTCGGCTTGCTTGATGGACGCCGCGCCACATGCTACCCCGGCTTCGAGAAGGAACTTGCGGGTGCCACCTACACCGCCGAACCGTTCACCGTCGATGGCAACATCGTTACGGGCAAAGGTCCCGGTGCCACGTTCGCCTACGCCTACGCCATACTTGAGATGTTCAAGGGTGAGCGTGTGACAAGAATGATGAAAGAGGGCATGATGTATGAGTAATGCCGATTATATCATAATCGTTGCCGGCGGCAAGGGGCTGCGCATGGGTGCCGAACTGCCCAAGCAGTTTCTGCCTGTGGGCGGTCGTCCCGTGCTGATGCGCACCATAGAGCGGTTCAGGAAGTATAGTGCCGACTTGAACATTATCCTTGTCCTGCCGCATTCGCAGCAGGAGTTCTGGCGCAGTCTGTGCCGCGAGTATGCCTTCAACATAGAACATACCGTCGTGGATGGAGGAGCGACGAGGTTTCTCTCGTCGAAGAACGGACTCGCTGCCGTCCCAGACGATGCGCAGGGCGTGGTGGGCATACACGACGGCGTGCGCCCCTTCGTCTCTGTGGAGGTGATAGACCGTTGTTTCGAGACAGCTCGTCGCTATGGTGCAGCACTGCCCGTGATGCCCGTTACCGACACCCTGCGCTATGTGGGCGATGCCGGTGCCGTACACAATGTGCAGCGCAGCGACTATCGTTCGGTGCAGACACCGCAGACATTCAGCATCCCCCTCATAAAGAAAGCCTTTGATGTGCCCGACAACGATGCCTTCACCGACGACGCTTCGGTGGCAGAAGCCGCCGGCATGGCCGTGACGATGGTGGAAGGCAACCGCGAGAACATAAAGCTCACAACACCCTACGATTTGAAAGTGGCGGAATGGATGGCAAATTATAATTCATAATTCGTAATTCATAATTCATAATGCCCAACTCGTAACTCGTAACTCGTAATTCGTAACTTGTAATTCGTAACTTGTAACTTGTAACTCGTAACTTGTAACTCGTAACTTGTAACTCGTAACTTGTAACTCATAACTCGTAACTCCTAACTCGTAACTCCTAACTCGTAACTCCCATGTCTCTCCTCTCACAAGACATAATGTATCTGCCAGGCGTAGGTCCGCACCGCAAGGAACTGTTCAGCAAGCAACTGGGCATCAACACATGGGGCGACCTGCTGGAATACTATCCATACAAGTACATCGACAGGAGCCGTATCTACGCCATCAGCGAGATTACGGGCGACATGCCGTTTGTGCAATTGCGTGGAAAAATACTCAGTTTCGAGGAGTTTCAGATGTCGCCACGCAAGAAACGTGTGGTGGCGCATTTCAGCGACGGGCGCAATGTCATCGACCTTGTGTGGTTCCAAGGGGCGCAGTATGTCTATAAGAATTATAAAGTGAACGAGGACTACATCGTCTTCGGACGTCCCACCGCATACGGCGGACGCTACAACATAGCGCATCCCGACATAGAAAAGGCGGGCGACCTGCAACTCTCCGACATGGGAATGCAACCGTATTACATCACGTCGGAAGCGATGAAGAAGCACAACTTCAACTCGCAGGCCATCGGAAAAGTAGTAAAGACACTGCTCGCAAAACTCAACACACCGCTCGAAGAGACCCTTCCGCCGTTCATCACGGGTCGCTTGCACCTCGTGTCGCGTGACACCGCCATGCGCGACATACACTATCCCAAGACCACCCACGACATGCAGAAGGCGCGCGAACGCCTTAAGTTTGAAGAATTGTTCTATGTGCAGCTCAACATCCTGCGCTATGCCAGCGAGCACCGTCGCAAGTATCGTGGCTATATCTTCAACCGTGTGGGCGACATCTTCAACACCTTCTACAGCCAGAACCTGCCTTTCCCGCTCACCGGAGCGCAGAAACGTGTGATGCACGAGATAAACGACGACATGCGTTCCGGCAGACAGATGAACCGCCTTTTACAGGGCGATGTGGGTTCCGGCAAGACGCTTGTGGCTCTCATGGCCATGCTTATAGCCTTGGGCAACGGCTTTCAGGCGTGCATCATGGCTCCTACGGAAATCCTTGCCGAACAGCACCTTGCAACGATAAAGGAGTTTTTGAAAGGTATGCCCGTGCGTGTGGAACTGCTTACGGGTATGGTGAAGGGCAAGAAACGTGCTGAAGTGCTCGACGGACTCATTGCAGGGACGGTGGATATACTCGTCGGAACGCATGCCGTGGTGGAGGAGACGGTGCAGTTCGCACGCCTCGGTCTCGCCGTAATCGACGAGCAGCATCGCTTCGGAGTGGCTCAACGCGCCAAGCTATGGGCCAAGAGCAGCAACCCGCCGCACATCCTTGTCATGACGGCGACACCCATTCCGCGCACACTGGCAATGACTATCTACGGCGACCTCGATGTGAGTGTCATCGACGAACTGCCTCCTGGACGCAAACCCGTACACACGATACACAAATACGACAACCAACTCACGAGTCTGTACCAGGGCATACGCCAGCAGATAAACGAGGGACGGCAGGTGTATATAGTGTTCCCCTTGATCAGCGAAAGCGAGAAAATGGATCTGAAAAACCTTGAGGACGGTTTTGAAACGCTTGTACAGGCGTTCCCGGAATACCGTCTCAGCAAGGTGCACGGCAAGATGAAGTCGAAGGAAAAGGATGCCGAGATGCAGAAATTCGTGAGCGGTGAGACACAGATTCTCGTGGCAACGACAGTGATAGAGGTGGGTGTGAATGTGCCGAACGCCTCGGTAATGGTGATTCTCGACGCACAACGCTTCGGACTTTCGCAGTTGCATCAGTTGCGTGGACGCGTGGGCCGTGGTGCCGACCAGAGCTACTGCATCCTCGTGACCAACTACAAACTCACGGCGGAGACACGCAAGCGCATCGACATCATGTGTGAGACGAACGACGGATTCCGCATCGCCGAAGCCGACCTCAAGCTCCGTGGACCTGGCGACCTTGAAGGAACGCAGCAGAGCGGAATAGCCTTCGACCTGAAGATAGCCGACATAGCACGCGACGGACAGCTCGTGCAGCTCGCACGCGACGAGGCGCAGAAGATAATCTATGCCGACCCTACATGCCAGAGTCCCGAATACGCAATGCTCTGGAAGCGTCTGCGGGAACTGAGGAATACTAATATCAATTGGGCGGCGATAAGTTGAGACCCCCTCTGACTCCTAAAAAGAACTTGCGTTAAACAGCGGTAAAAGGTTTAAAAACACGGTGTTGCAACAAGGAAATGTGTTAAAACAGGAATAAAAACTGTTAATAATGTAACATTTTCGCAATAAAATGATTATCTTTGCAAACATCACAAACGAGCGTTGGATGCTTTTCCGTTCAACACTGGCCACCTTTTGAAGGAACAATATGCTTGTTCCAATTAAAAAAAGAACCTTAAAAGAATGAATTTTAGAAAGATTATCAAGACATTGACAATATCTGTGCTGTTTGCTGTTTCAGCCACTCCGGTCATGGGACAGGACCTGCTCGCACGACAGGCACCCGTGGATAGAAAGATGAAGACAGTGGACACCATCATGCTGCGAAACATAATCGTAAGGGAAGAAGCCGAATCGCCGGCAGGAGAACTTTACGCCAACTGGGACAACAAGTACGCACACCGCGCCACTGAACTCCCGGAGAACTTCAAAATAGACCTCCGCCACTTCTGCATGCCCACAACAAGCCGCGTGATAACAAGCAACTTCGGTTCGCGTTGGGGACGCCAGCACAAAGGTATCGATGTGAAAGTGTATATCGGCGACACCATCCGCGCGGCCTTCTCTGGCAAGGTGCGCATCGTGAGATACGAAGGTGGCGGCTACGGCAAGTACATTGTGATAAGACATAACAACGGCCTTGAAACGATTTACGGACACCTCTCGAAGCAACTGGTGAGCGAAAACCAGGAAGTGCGTGTGGGTGAACCTATCGGATTGGGCGGTAATACGGGACGAAGCACCGGTTCGCACCTGCATTTCGAGACCCGTCTGTGCGGCGTTGCACTCAATCCCGCACTCATGTTCGACTTCCGTGAGCAGGATGTTACGGGCGACTATTACGCTTTCAACCGCGATTCTTACGAAAGCGAATCGGCAACTGCCAACCGTCTGCGTGGCAAACCCGGCAGCAGCATCGCTTCTACCGACGGCAGCAGCGGCGACTTCGGTGCCAACAACCGCACCACAAAGGGTCAGAACAGAGACATACAGTACCACAAAGTGGCGAAAGGCGACACGCTTGAGAAGATTGCCCGCAGACGCGGTGTGACCATTTCCGACATCTGTCGACTCAACCACATAAAGAAGACGACGCGTCTTCGCCCAGGACAGATATTGCGCTACTCATAATACGCAATCCACGAACGATATGGTAAAACAGGTTTTTTCATAATAAGAATTTTTTAGTTTTTACGCCGGAGCAGGCATAATCCTCTGCTTCGGCGTTTTTCTTTTGGACGGAATAGACAGAAATTACGACAATTGTAACGACAGAAACACAATGTTATTCAAATTCTTCATCACTTGCAACAAGATTGGTGCCTTCACTTTGGGCGGCGGCTACGCCATGATTCCCATTATGGAGCGCGAGTTCGTGGATAAGAACGGATGGATGGACCGGCAGGAGTTCATGGACATCATGGTGGTGGCGCAGACCACGCCGGGCATCTTTGCCATCGACATGGCGAGTCATATCGGCTACAAGCTCCGCGGCATCCGCGGCGGTATAACGGGTGCTTTGGGCATAGCCCTGCCCTCAATCGTCGCCATCCTTGTCATCGCCATGTTCTTCCGAGCATTCAAGGACAATCCTTATGTGGCACGTTTCTTCTGCGGAGTGCGCCCCGCCGTGGTGGCACTCATTGCTGCTCCGTGCTTCAAGATGGCGCAGACGGCAGGCATAACACTCCGCAATTTGTGGATACCGGTGGCCTGCTGCATACTGATAGCATTGTTTGGCGTGTCGCCTATACTCATCATCATTGCGGCAGGATTGGCAGGATGGCTCTGGGGCAGATTGTCGAAACGTTAGCTTTTAGGAGTTAATGAGAAGGAATCCTCCACTATTCACACACAATTAAAACATTGAAACAATGATATTTCTAAAACTGTTTATTATTTTTACGAAGATAGGAACATTCAATTTTGGTGGCGGTTACGCCATGCTTTCGCTCATTCACAACGAGGTTGTGGTGAAGAACCAGTGGCTGAGCAACGCCGAATTCACCGACATTGTGGCTATAAGCCAGTCCACTCCGGGTCCTATCGGCATCAATGCAGCTACATACGTCGGCTACACGGCGGTGCTTAACCAGGGCTATTCCGAGTGGGCTGCGGTGGCAGGGTCGGTGCTTGCGTCGCTGTCGATAATATGGCTGCCGTTCATAATAATGATTCTCATCAGCCGTTACCTTATGACCCACCGCGACTCCAAACTCGTAAAGGACATCTTTTCGGGTCTGCGTCCTGCCATCGTGGGACTCATCGGCGCAGCAGCGGTGCTGCTTATGAACCGCGAAAACTTCGGTTCTCCTGCCGGCAACCCATTCCTTTTCGGCATAAGCGTGGCTCTCTTCGCCGCCGCTTTCTACTTCACCCGTTACCGCAAGACCAATCCCATCCTCGTGATGCTGTTGTGTGGAGTGGTGGGGCTGTTGGTGTTTTAGTCTGGAAGTTATTGCTTGCTTTGCTCGTTAGGAGTTAGAGAATCTTTTCGCAAAGTTCAAGAAAACTTCACTCGCTTCGCTCGTTAGAAGTTAAAGCCAAATGTCTTACTGCTTGACACTGCACCAGTGGCAGTTTGATATGTGTATTACAATAAAACATTTGGCTTTAACTTCTCTAACTTCTCAAACTTCTTTATCTCCTCAAACTCCTTTACTTTCTCTTGTTATCTTCCGCAAGATACCTATATACATACACCTGCATGAGCGGATGAAGCAGTGCCCGGACGAGTGCCACGGGGTCTTTCTCGTAGGAATAGAACAGCGTGTGGCGGTAGCGCACATACATCTTCACGATGCCTGCCAGTGCACAGAGTCCGCTTCTGCTCTCGTAGCGCAGCAGACGCAGTCCGTCCTTGTGTATGTCGTTGTCGGCGTTGATGTGCCGCAGGAAGTCGAGCCGTATGCCGAAGTGTCGTGCCATGAATGGTTTTATGCGGCGGTAGTTGCGCAGTCCGTACATCACCATCTCCAAGGCGTTTCCTGCTCCGCGCTCGCGTTTGCTGTCGCTCTCCTTGAAGGTGGCAGCCCCGGCATAGCGTCGCTGTCTCACCAGTATCTCGTCCAAGAGTGTTATGCTGTCGAGTGCGGCGGCTGTGGTGGCGAGTATCACGTCGTAGAGCGTGTGCGAATACATGTCGGGACACTGCGCCGGTGTAGGCACTGCATCGAGAAGTCCGCATCGGAACATCTGGCAATGCCCTGCCACGGAGGAGTAGAAGAGGCGTATGAGGTTGCACGAAGGCCGTCGTCGGTCGAAGGGCAGGTCTCCGCCGTCGTCGGCGAAGGGTACGGAGCGGCACACGCACATCATGCCGTCGCCGATGGCACGCATCTGGTGTTCCAGTTTTTCGGGCATCCAGAGGTCGTCCTGGTCGCTTATGGCTATGTAGTCGCCGCTTGCTTTCGCCATTGCGCTGAAGAAGTTGGCGTTTATCCCCATCCTCTTCTCGTTGCGGAAGATGCGGAACGCCATGCCCTCGGGAGCCTTTCCGGCATACTCTTCGAGCAGTTCCGTCGTGCCGTCGGTAGAGCAGTCGTCCTGCACCACTATCTCCGTGGGGCGCAGAGTCTGCCCGAATATGGAGTCGAGTTGTTCGGCGAGGTGGCGGTTTCTGCCGTTGCATGTACACATCACCACCGAAATCGTTTTGCTTTCTGCCATTCTTTCTTGTCGTAAGTCAGCACAAAGGTAAGCTTTTTTTATGCAAAACGGCTGTCAATCTCATGTTTTTTGTATAAATTTGCAACGCAAGTAGCAGTCTAACCTTATGGCCCGCAGGCCATGCAAAAAACCAAGACCCATGCCAAAGTTACCCTACAAGACGGATGTCGCCGTACTGATACTCTTCTTCAACCGCCCCGACAACCTGCAGGCGGTGTTCTCACAAGTGCGCCAGGCACGCCCCTCGCGGCTGTTCCTCTATCAGGACGGGCCTCGCGGCGAACGCGACATGGCTGGCATCAACGCCTGCCGTGAAGTGGTGGCAGACATCGACTGGGAGTGTGAGGTGCACCGTATGTACCAGGAGCGCAACTACGGTTGCGACCCGTCGGAATACATTTCGCAGAAATGGGCGTTCTCCATTGTCGATAAGTGCATCGTGCTTGAGGACGACGATGTGCCGTCGCTCTCATTCTTCCCCTTCTGCAAGGAGATGCTCGACCGTTACGAGCACGACGAGCGCATTGGCATGATTGCCGGATTCAACAGCGAAGAGACCGCCAAAGGCATCGATTCCGACTACTTCTTCACCTCCATCTTCTCCATCTGGGGCTGGGCTTCGTGGCGCAGGGTCATCGACCGTTGGGACAACACCTACGCATTCCTCGACGACCCCACCTCCCTGCGGCAGCTGAAGGGCGTCATGCGGCAGCGCAAGGTATGGGGCGACATGCTGCGTGCGTGCTGCGACCACCGCGAATCGCCCAAGGACTACTACGAGACCATATTCTGGAGCACGATGGTGATGAACAGTTACCTCGCCATCATGCCCACGCGCAACATGATAAACAACCTCGGCGCGACCGCCGGTTCCACCCACTACACGGGCAGCCTCAACACCATGCCGCGCCGTCTGCGCCGCCTCTTCACCATGAAACGCTACGAGGTGGAGTTCCCTCTGCGTCATCCGCGCTATGTGATAGAGGATGTGGACTTCAAGGAACAGTCCTACCGCACCTACGCCTACGGCCATCCGCTCATCAAGACGGGCCGCTCGCTGGAGGAACTGGTGCTCAACCTGCGCTACGGCAATTTCGCCATCATAGCCAAGGCCATCGCCAACCGTGTGCGCAAGACACTCGGCTTGACGCGCCACCAATGACACTCCTGACTCCGGCATAATTGGCGTAAACAGCCGCCGGAAGCGGAAAAATGCGTAACTTTGCACCGATGAAACATACAAACATCATACTCCTCATCTGCATCGTGGCACTCCTCGTGGTGTGCATCATGAGCATCTGGAAAGCATAACTATGAGCATAACAATACGAACCAACGCCAGTACGCTCTCGTTCGCCACACGCGACACGGAGCACGACAACGACATAATCTACGAGCCTTATCCCGTGAAGGCAGGAATCAACATCGCCGCCAATATGAGGCTCGCCTTCGGCAACAGTCCGCTGCTTGCCCTCGGCCACCGGCGTGCCAATGTTCTCATGGACACGCCCGTCATGCTCGTCCCCTCCGAGGAGTTCGACGAGACGGCGGCAGCGCAGCTCTACCGTCAGGTGAACACCGTGAACAGCGCCGACGGGGTGATGTGGAAGAGTCTGCCGGGGCTTAACACGGTGGCGGTGTATGCCGTGAACAACGACTTGCAGACCGTCCTCGCCGACCATTTCGCCGATGTTGCCTACATGCCGCTCATGCAACCCGTGTGGCGCCACTTCTTCGGCATAAGCCACGACGGGCTTCACCGCCGCCTCTTCTGCTACATGCACGACGGCCGTCTTGAGCTCACCGCCTTCCGCCGCGACCGCTTCTGCCTGAACAGCAGCATGGCGGTCACCACCACCGACGATGCCGCCTACTTCATTCTGAACACATGGCAGCAGCTCGCCATGCAGCAGACAGCCGACATTCTCGTCGTGGCTGGCACCATGCCGGGCCGCGCCCGGCTCATGACGGAGCTGCGACGCTTCATCAGCGACATAAGAGAGGCTGACAACCATACCGCACGCAACAACAGCGGCGCACCCGACGGCGCGGACATACCGTTCGACCTGCGCCTACTTTTCAACACCATACGATGAGAATAATAACAGGACAATACAAGGGACGGCACTTCGACGTGCCGCGCACATTCAAGGCAAGACCCACAACCGACTTTGCCAAGGAGAACATCTTCAACGTGATAAACGGCTACATCGACCTCGACGGAGCCACAGCCCTCGACCTCTTCGCCGGCACGGGAAGCATCTCGCTCGAAATGCTGTCGCGAGGATGCACGCCGGTGGTGAGCATAGAGGCCGACCGCGACCATGCCGCCTTCATACGGCAGTGCATGCAGAAGCTCGCCGTCACCGACAATGTGCTCATACGGGGCGACGTGTTCCGGTTCATAAAGAGCTGCCGGCAGCAGTTCGACTTCATCTTCGCCGACCCGCCCTACGCCCTCGCCGAACTGCCGTCGATACCTGCCCTCGTCTTCGAGCGGGGACTGCTGAAGCCAGGCGGCATCTTCGTCTTTGAGCACGGAAAGAAGAACGACTTCTCCGCCGACCCGCATTTCGTGGAGCACCGCGCCTACGGCAGCGTGAACTTCTCGATATTCCGGAATGTGGAGAGCGACGGTTCTGAAAATGAGTAAGTTACGATATGATGAAAAACAAGGCTTCTTTGCGCCGCAAAGAAGCCTTGTTCGCACTATAAAGAAGCCTTGTTTGCAATGCGAACAAGGCTTCTTTTCATTTCAGTCGCAATATAGTGGAAGAAAAACCATAAAAAAGCCGCCCCACATGGCCGCAATGTCAATCAAATTAAGTACATTTGCATAAAATTCTAACATCCGTAAAACGACATCACACCGCATATACTATGAAAAGAAACATAGCCGTGATTCTTGCAGGAGGCGTAGGTTCACGCCTCGGCATGACAACACCGAAGCAGTTCTACAAAGTGGCAGGCAAGATGGTGGTGGAACACACCATCGAAGTGTTTGAACGCAACCGCCGCATCGACGAGATAGCCATCGTGTCGAACCCCATGCTCATAAGCGACTTCGAGAACATCGTGCTGCGCAACAAGTGGCGCAAGGTGAAGAAAATACTCAAAGGCGGAAAGGAACGCTACGACTCGTCGCTCTCGGCGATAAAGGCTTACGCCCAGGAGGATGTGAACCTCATCTTCCACGATGCCGTGCGCCCGCTCGTGAGCCAGCGCATCATCGACGACGTGATAGACGCACTGCACGACCACAAGGCCATAGATGTAGCCATACCCTCGGCAGACACCATCATCGAGGTGGACGACGACTATATAAGCCAGATACCCACACGCTCGCGCCTCCGTCGCGGACAGACACCGCAGGCGTTCAGCCGCGAAGTGATAGCCGAAGCCTATGACCGGGCTCTCGGCGACCCCGCCTTCGCCACCACCGACGACTGCGGCGTGGTGCTGCGCTATATGCCCGAAGTGCCGGTGTTCGTGGTGAGGGGCGAGGAGAGCAACATGAAGCTCACCTACCGCGAGGACACTTACATGATGGACAAGCTCTTCCAACTGAAGAACACCGAACCCTCCGTGGCGGAAATTCCTGCCGAAGCCTTCCGTGGCAAGGTGGCGGTGGTGTTCGGAGGAAGCTACGGCATAGGGCAGAACATCATGGAGATGCTGCGTGAAAACGGCGCGAAAGCCCACTCGTTCTCACGCTCCGGCACACACACCGATGTGGGGCGGCGCGACGATGTGGCACAGGCTCTCGCACAGGTGAACGAGGTCGAGGGACACATCGACTATGTAGTATGCACCGCCGGCGTACTCAACAAGGAACCGCTCGCAACGATGGACTACGCAACCATACAGAACGCCGTGCAGACAAACTACATGGGTACGGTGAACGTGGCACTCGAAGCCTACCCGTATCTGCGCAAGACAGAGGGCAAGCTCATCTTCTTCACGTCGAGCAGCTACACACGCGGACGCGCTTTCTACAGCATCTACTCTTCGACAAAAGCTGCCATCGTGAACTTCGTGCAGGCCGTTGCGCAGGAATGGGACGGCGACGGCATAAAGATAAACTGCATAAACCCCGAACGGACAAAGACACCCATGCGGCAGCAGAACTTCGGCATAGAACCCGACGACACGCTCCTCATGCCCGAACGCGTGGCGGAAGCCACACTCCGCACCCTCGCCTCCGACTGCACCGGCCAGGTGATAGACGTGAGGAGAAAATAAGTTTTCCCGACACTTCCAAACCATCATCATGTCCTATCTCGACCAATTCAAACACCTCCAGCTGCGCCGCGCACAGCTCAAGCAGCTCACCATACTCGAAGAAATCCACCGCATCTGCCTCAAGCACGGCATTGCCTACTGGCTCGACGGAGGCACATTGCTCGGTGCAGTGCGCCACGGCGGCTTCATACCTTGGGACGACGACATCGACATAGCCATGCCGCTCGCCGATGCTCGCCGCTTCGCCGAGATAGCCCCAAAGGAACTCCGTAAGGGACTCGTGTTGCAGACACCGCAGACCGAACCCACACGCGAACCCATAATGAAGGTGCGCGACCTCAACTCCTTCTACGTTGAAGGTACGGAAGACTTCTCGTTGCCCTACACCAAAGGGCTCTTCGTCGATATATTCCCGTTCATCAACTACCCCAACGTGTCGGCGAAGTTCTGCAAGAAGTATGGCAAAGGCATGTCGAAGTGCTACTCCATACTCCACCATTCGCACCGCTATTCATGGCGTGCCACTGCCGAACTCTTCTATTTCGGCGCGAAATACGCCATTTATTCGCTTCTGTGGAAGGCAGCCTTCGCCCTCCGCCGTCGCGACACCTACATCTCAAACATCCTCATCAACAACGGCTACGGCATCATGCACCGCCAGGATTCCGTCTTCCCCCTCGGCACGATAGAGTTTGAAGGCAAGCAGTTCGCTGCACCGCACAACCCCGACGCCTACCTCACCGACCTCTACCGCAACTACATGCAAATACCACCCAAGGAGAAACAAATAGTCCACTCCGTGTTCATCCTGCCCGAACTGATTGAGGAAAAGGGGGAGGGGATTGGGAGTTAGGAATTAGGAGTTAGGAATTAGGAGTTAGGAATTAGGAGTTAGGAATTAGGAGTTACGATTTAGAATTTACGAATTTATGTTAGGAGGTCGAGCGTCCCGCTCGACAACACTGCGTAAGGCATTTTATTATGAATTATGAATTCTTAATTATGAATTGTTTGGGTGGTGTTGTCGAGCGGGATGCTCGACCTCCTACATTTTATAAGAAGTAAAGGTAATGGCTTAACTCCTTAACTTCTTAACTTCTTAACTTCTTAACTTCTTAACTCCTTAACTTCTTAACTCCTTGACTTTTTACTTCCTAATCTCCTTACCTCCTTTCCCCATTTGTTAAATATCGAAAATTCCCCACCTCTTGTTTGCCCAAGTTCCGAAAAATGATTAACTTTGCATCAAACTTTACATCTGTTGCATTCAAGTGACGCACGGGTGCGGAACTTTAAATCATTCGGACTACATATTGCCTAAAAAACAGCTTAAAGACAGTTTTTAAAAACGTATATAGCAATAAATTTTTATATAAACTTAAACCAAAATCCAAATGAAACAGAGATTTACTCTTCTTGCTACTGCACTGTTTAGCTGCATGGTAGCAACGGCGCAGAGAACTCCTGAGCACAATTACGACTTCGACACGAAGACGAATTGGGATCAGCTCGCCGACTTCTTTGATGCATGGGAAGTGGGAACCCCCGCCAACGGCATCTCCAAGATCGACGACCAGTTCTTCATTTCACGCCAGCGTCCATTGGCACGCATCACCGACGGCGACTATCAGGTACAGAAAAATGTGCCCGCAGGACGTAAGATGCTTCTTTGGGTGCCGCTCGACGACCCAACAAGCACATGGAAATCACTCCCACGCTATTGCTTCGAGGGCGACAACTTCTCAATGTGGCAGTACATCAACTGTCATGGTAACTGGACAGCACCTTGGATGCGTGTGACAGCAGGTCTCACCGATGCTGCCGCAAAGAACGGTGTCACCGTAGGTAGTGTGATGTCTATTCCATGGGCGTATTCCATAGCTATCAATAGTTCTGACAGCTACTCAAAGCGTTTTGCAAAGCTCGGCGAGAAGAATGCCGACGGCACATTCAAGAACTCCTTGAAGGTGGCAAAACTCATGAAGTACTATGGTATCAACGGCCTTGGCGTGAACTCTGAGTTCAACAGCAACCCCACCACAATGAAGCACATCATGGCTTTCTTCGCCGATGTGCACAAGAAGGCAGAGTCTATCGGCTGGAAGTTTGAGGTGCAGTGGTACGACCTCACCAACGACTATGGACGTATTACTATGGATGCTGGTTTGGGTGGTCACAACAAGGGTATGTTTGGTACAGGCGACAACATCGTTTCCGACTATCTCTTCGCCAACTACAACTGGAATGCAACAACCCTCTCACAGTCTTCAGCATATGCAAAAACTCTTAATCGCGATCCGTACGACTACTATGCAGGATTCGACATTCAGGGTCGTGGCTTGAAGAACTATGGTTGGCAGAATCTTATCGATAGCGAGATTTCTGTTGGCTTCTGGGGTGCTCACTCTCAGAGCCTCCTCCATCAGAGCGCTACCGACGACGGTACTTCCGATGTAGCCATCCAGAAGGCTTACCAGAAGAAACTCGAACTTGTATTCTCCGGTGGTAACCGCAACCCAGGTCTGCTTCCCGCAGTGCGCACCGATGCCACTCTTGGTAATGCCGACCTTAAGACTTTCCACGGTCTTGCCCGTCTGCTCACCGCAAAGAGTACCATCCAGCAGGTGCCGTTCGTGACACGCTTCAACCTTGGTAACGGCCTGAAGTTCTACAAGGAAGGCAACGCTACTTTCGACAGCAAGTGGTACAACCTCTCTGTTCAGGACTATCTGCCCACATGGCGTTTCTGGATTACAGACAAGGCCGATGTCGTTACAACAGCCAACATCAAGGGTCTTATCAATGCCGAACTCGTATGGGATGAGGTTTATACTGGCGGTTCAAGCCTCCAGCTTAGCGGCAAGACAGCTTTCTCTCGCGTGAAGCTCTTCAAGACCATGCTTGAGACACAGCCTTCTTACGAACTCTCAATCGTCTATAAGCTCAAGAAGGGCACTGCCACCAATGCGAAACTCTTCGTTGCCCTCAAGGACGATGTGACAAACTATAAGGAAATTGCCATTCCCAATGCCAAGAGCGAAGGCACTTGGACAACCTTCACCACCACTCTCGACAAGCTCGGACTCAAGGCCGGCGACAAGGTGGCAATGATAGGTCTCGCTTTTGAAGGCACTGGCGACGACTACCAGATGAACGTGGGCGAGCTCGCTCTGCGCAACCCGGCACAGTCGTTCGCTACTGTACAGCCCAAAATCAAGGAAGTGGAAGTGCTCCGCGGACGCTCTACTACTGTTGATTTCAAAATGCGCTACGCAAGCAAGGAAGAGAGCGGAGAGACAAAGACCTACAACGACGAGGTGGGTACATGGTACTACGAAATCTACTTCCAGCAGAAGGGCGAAGAGCCGCAGCTCCTCACTGCAACACAGTCGTGGGCTGCTTACGTTATCGGTGCTCCCATCAAGGCCGGCGACGAGCGCAACTGCCGCTTCGGTGTGCGTGCCGTTTCTCCTGACGGTGTGAAGGGTTCTGAAATTGCTTGGAGCGACTACCAGAACGTGCCTTACGACTCTCAGAGCACAACAGTGGCTATCGACCGCGCTGTTATCAAGCCGAACGAGACATTCAAGGTTTACTATGAGGATGTAATGGCTGATGCTGCAAAGTCATGGGCTATCATCGACCCGGCTACAAACACTCCTATGGCAACTGCAAAGAACGCTACTTCTATCACTGCCAAGATTGCAAAGGTGGGTGTTTACGACCTCCGTGTCGTTACAGCCGACGGCAAGACCATCGACAACCACGGCTTCATCCAGGTGACACCGGAATCTACAGGTGCTGTACCTACAATCGCCGACATCACAACCAACGCTACCGGCTTGGTTAAGCGGGATGCCGAAGTGCAGTACACATTCACCGGCCGTAAGGGCGAGGGTAAGGTGTCACGCGCTTTGAAGATTCAGGATCCCGATATGCTCTCTATTCCTGCTGCAACACAGACAGGTATGGCTTACTCAATAGCTTTGTGGTTCAAGGCCGACGGCTTTGCTCACGATAAGCAGGGTACCAACCTTATCAGCAAGAACTATATTGGCGACTCATGGCCACACAACAACTGGGGTGACCTCTGGGTACAGATTCGTCCGGAATTCAAGACTCATCCTGCCAACGAGATTTCGTTCAATACAATGGGTTGGTCTGCTCACGACGATCCAAATGAGAACATGATGACTACTGGTTACAGCGTGCAGCCTGGCGTATGGACTCACCTCGTTGTGACTCAGGATGCCGGTAAGGTGCAGAAGATGTACTTCAACGGTAAGTGTGTTGCCGGTCCTACAGCATTCGCAGCTTCTACACGCCGTGAAGTTCTTGCTAAGACAGACGGCCGTATCAAGGGTTCAATTCCTGCAAACATCTACATCGGTGGCGGCGGCGTATATAAGGCCGGCTTCAACGGAGCCATCGACGAAGTGCAGGTTTGGAACAAGGCTCTCACCGATGCTGAAGTTCTGGAAGCAATGAACGGCTACACAGCCGGCAATATTCCTGACGGACTCCAGGGTTATTACACATTCGAGGAAGTGAACAGCAATGGTGCATTCACCAACCAGGGTAAGCTTGCCAATCAGGATGCCAAGGTAGTAAGAACTGCCGGCAGTGGTGGTGAGGATACATCCGGTGCTGAGTATGTTCAGCAGACAGCCGACAACGGCTTGCTCGGTTATCCTGGCGTTCCCGGAACACTTGATGTGAAGACAACAGCTACATGGAACACCTTCGATGCCAACGTTGTTAAGCAGGAAGGCGATGTTGTTACTGTTTCTTATGTATATGGTGGCAAGAAGAACGTAGCCCTCACTCTTGAGAACCGTTGGGGTGCTGCCAAGATGGAGAAGGCAGAGATTGTAGAAGTAGAAGGTCCTGCAAGCGCAATCGACGGCGTTGAGGAGAACAACTTCTCAGTTTATCCTAACCCATTCGTGGAAAGCGTGAACTTCCGCTTCGCTGAGGGTGGCAACTACACCATCAACGTTGTTTCTTCTAACGGTGCTGTTCTGCAGCGCAACAATGTTGAGGCTACTGCCGGTCAGGTAGTAAATGTGGCTGTCACAGGCAAGGCAGGTCTCTACATCGTTCAGATTGTGAAGGACGGCAAGCAGTACAAGTCAGTAAAGGTTGTGAAGGAATAATCCTATTCGCAACATAGCATAAAAAGCGGGGTGCGCCTATGGTGCAACCCGCTTTTTTTAATTCATAATTCATAACTCCTAATTCCTAACTCGTAACTCCTAATTTGTAGTAGGAGGCGGTGTGCAAAACTGAAGTTAGTAGAAGTTATCGGAAGTTAATCCGTCTGCGGCGGATGGAAGGTAACGGACATTACCATTAGTTTTCAATGGACTCTGCTATTGTCCGTTATCTTCCTTTAACTTCCGGCGAAGCCTAACTTCCGATAACTTCTCTAACTTCTTTAACTCCTTTAACATCTCTAACTTCTCAAAAATAAACCAAGCGAAAATCCCGTCTTCCCTTTCTGTTTACGCAAAGAATTGTTATCTTTGCACACGTTCACCATATTATATTAAAACAAGACCACACCGATGGCAGACAAAAAGAAATTGAAATTCGCAATCTTCGGCAACACATACCAACCAAGCAAGTCGTCGTCATTCACAGAGCTACTCGCATTCCTGCATACCCACGGGCATGAGGCATGCATCGACCGGCCCTTCTACGAGTTTGCCATGCACGAGCACGGCGCCGATATGAGCTTTGCCGGAGTGTTCGACGGCGACGACTTCAGTGCCGACTACGCCATCTCGATGGGCGGCGACGGAACTTTTCTCACCACCGCCACCCGTGTGGGGACGAAGAACATCCCCATAATAGGTGTGAACACGGGGCGGCTCGGCTTTCTTGCCGATGTGCTGCCGTCGGAAATCGACGAGGCTCTCGATGCCGTAATCCACGGCCGCTACCGCATAGAAAACCACACGGCAATACAGATTGAGACCGACGGCGAGCACATACCGCAATGCTGCTACGCCCTCAACGACATCGCAGTGTTGAAGCGTGCCGAGGCTTCGATGATAAGCATACGCACCAGCATCAACGGCGAATACCTCGTGACCTATCAGGCCGACGGACTTATTGTCTCCACGCCGACGGGGTCCACAGCCTATTCGCTCTCCAATGGCGGTCCCATCATCGTGCCGCAGACCAGTACGCTGTGTCTCACCCCCGTGGCTCCGCACAGTCTCAGCGTGCGCCCCATTGTGATAAGCGACGACAGCCGGGTGACACTCTATGTGGAGTCGCGCTCGCACAACTTTCTTGCCGCCATCGACGGACGCAGCGTCACCCTCACCGAAGGCACCACCCTCACCATAAGCAAGGCACCGTTCGTCACACGCATAGTGAAGCGCAACGACCGCCGCTACTTCTCTTCGCTCCGCGAAAAGATGATGTGGGGCGCCGACTACCGCAAGAAGTGACACTCGCTTCCGGCAAGACTCTTACTAAAAGCAAGTCGCAGACATGCGAATCCAAACTACCGCCATGCCTCATCTGACCAGATTTTTCCACATACCGCCCACCCGTTATCCTGCTACAGTCATCGTGAAATGGCTGTGGGGAGCCTGGCGTGGCAACCGCTTGCAGGCAGTCATCAACGCCGCGCTCGGCATTACCGATGTGGCGCTGAGCCTCGTCCAGGTATGGGCGGTGAAGCATGCCATCGACATTGCGTCGGGAGTGGCTGCCGGTTCCATCTATATCGCCGTGGCAGTGATGGCAGCCCTCATCCTTGGCAACTTCGCATGCAACATAGCGGCGATATGGGTGCGCAACATCCTCGGCATACGCGCACAGAACCGTATGCAGCAACGTATGCTCGACCGCCTTCTGCGTGCCGAGTGGCAAGGGCGCAACAGCATGCACTCCGGCGATGTCATAAACCGTCTTGAAGGCGATGTGAACAGCGTGGTGAACTTCCTTACAGAGACAATCCCTAACACTCTCTCCGTGCTCGCACTATTTGTGGGAGCCTTCCTCTGCCTATTCTCCATGGACAAGGTGCTTGCCTGCCTGCTTGTGGCGGTGATTCCGGCATTCGTTGCCGTGAGCCGCATATATGTAGGTAAGATGCGACGCTTCACACGAGAGGTGCGCGACTCCGACAGCAACGTGCAGAGCACCATGCAGGAGACCGTGCAGCACCGCATGATGATAAAGACACTTGAAGTGGGCGACATCATGGTCGGCCGTCTGGAACGCACGCAAAGCACGTTGCGCCGCAATGTGGTGCGCCGCACACGCTTCTCGGTGATGTCGAGTCTGGTGCTCAACATGGGTTTCGCCTTGGGCTATCTTCTGGCGTTTCTGTGGGCTGCCGTGCGCATGATGAACCATACTCTCACCTTCGGCGGAATGACGGCGTTCCTGCAACTGGTGAATAAGATACAGAGTCCGGCACGCAACCTCACCAAACTTGTGCCGGCTTTCGTGAGTGTGCTCACTGCCGCCGAGCGTCTGATGGAGCTTGAGGAGATTCCGCTCGAAACTCAGGGCGACCCCGTGCGCCTCACCGCCCCGTGCGGACTGCGGCTCGACGATGTGACTTTCCGCTACGACGACGGCAACGAGGATGTGCTCAGTCATGTGTCGTTCGACTTCCGTCCGGGTTCGTGTACAGCCATTCTCGGTGAGACGGGAGTGGGAAAGACAACGCTTGTGCGCCTGCTGCTGGCACTGATGAGTCCGACGGAGGGCAATATAAATATGTATGACGCGTCGGGCGAACATCCCCTTACGCCGCTCCTGCGTTGCAACTTCGTCTATGTGCCGCAGGGCAACACACTCATGAGCGGCACCATACGCGCCAATCTGCTCCTCGGCAACCCCGAAGCGACCGACGACGACCTGCACAAGGCACTCGCACAGAGCTGCGCCGACTTCGTTGCCGACCTCCCCGACGGTCTCGACACGCACTGCGGAGAGCAGGGCGGCGGACTCAGCGAGGGGCAGGCACAACGCATAGCCATCGCACGCGCACTGCTGCGCAACCGTCCCGTGATGCTGTTCGATGAGGCCACGTCGGCACTCGACGGTGAAACGGAGTGCCGTCTGCTGCAAAACATCTTGAAGGACAACTCGCATACGGTGATTTTCATAACACACCGGCCTGCCGTTTTGCAGTATTGCGACGCACAATTAAAACTCTGACACAAAAAACAACTGCCGCCATGCAACTTTTACAGCATGGCGGCAGTCATATATCTGTATGATACATCTGCACGAAATCAACAAAACTTATCAGGGGGCGCAGCCGCTCCATGTGCTCAAAGGCATAAACCTCGACATTGAAAAGGGCGAGTTTGTGTCGATAATGGGTGCGTCAGGCTCTGGAAAATCAACCCTTCTCAACATCCTCGGAATCCTCGACAACTACGATTCGGGCGAATATCTCCTTGACAACACCCTCATAAAGGACCTCTCGGAGACACGCGCCGCCGAGTATCGCAACCGTATGATAGGCTTCATCTTCCAGTCATTCAACCTCATTTCGTTCAAGACGGCAGTCGAAAACGTGGAGCTTCCGCTCTTCTATCAGGGAGTGTCGCGCCGTGCCCGCCGCCGCCTTGCCATGGACTACCTCGACCGCCTCGGCTTGGCGCAGTGGGCGGAGCATTACCCCAATGAGATGTCGGGCGGACAGAAGCAGCGTGTCGCCATAGCAAGGGCACTCATAACGAAGCCACAGATAATCCTCGCCGACGAACCTACGGGTGCCCTCGACTCCAAGACGAGTGTGGAGGTGATGGAACTCCTGAAGCGGCTCAACGCTGAAGAGGGCGTCACCACGGTAGTAGTGACTCACGAAAGCGGCGTGGCCAACGAGACTAACAAGATTGTACACATCAAGGACGGACTCATAGAAAGCATTGAGGAGAATCTCGACCACAAGGCGAGTCCTTTCGGAATCAACGGTATAATGAAATAAAAGGTACTGATTTTACATACGAAAGAATTGGAACTTTTAAAGAAGTTATTTCAATACAAGCGGCAAGGGCTGGTGAAAACGGAATGCTTTTTTGCCGTAAGTTTCAGCAATCAGGCATTTGGCTCTAACTTCTTTAACTCCTCTAACTTCTCTAACTCCTAAAAAGAAAACAGACACAATGCGCGACATTTTCACCGAAATACTCACCACAATGAAGCACAACAAGTTGCGCACTGCGCTCACGGGATTCTCCGTGGCGTGGGGCATATTCATACTCATTGTGCTGCTTGGAGCCGGCAATGGTCTCATCAATGCCATGATGGGCAACCAGGACCGTTTCCTCTCCAACTCGATGGTGATTTACGGCGGAATCACATCGAAGCCTTACGACGGACTCGGCGAGGGGCGGAGTGTGGAACTGAACGACCGCGACAAGGACATCACCGAGCAGTCGTTCGGTGCCAATGTCGATAAGGTGGGGGCGGAACTCGACCACGATGGAGAGACGCTCTCGCTCCGGGAGAACTACACCTCCGGCGTGAATGTAAGCGGCGTCTATCCCAACGATGTGGAGATAAACAAGCGCACGATGCTGTGCGGACGCTTCATCAACGACCTTGACCTTGAACATCGGCGCAAGGTCGTAGTCATAGCGTCGGACATGGCGAAGGAACTCCTGCCACGTTCGCCGCTCGACATCAACGGCTCGGTAATAAACGTGGGCAACCTCGCATTCACCGTCGTGGGCATATACGAGAGCGACAAGAGCATGATGGGCAACGACGCCTTCATTCCTTTCACCACTTTCCGCTCGGTGTATGGCAGCGGCGACAAGGTGGGCAACATCGTCTTTTCGTTCCACGACCTCAAGTCGGAGGATGAAAACACCGCTTTCGAGACCGCCTACCGTGCCAGAATCAACGCCAACCACCGTGCGGCACCCGACGACGAGAACTCCATCTGGATATGGAACCGCTTCACGCAGAACCTGCAGATGAACACGGCGACGGCTGTCATCCGCACCGCTCTGTGGGTAATAGGCATCTTCACGCTGCTATCAGGCATCGTGGGCGTGTCCAATATCATGCTTATAACGGTGAAGGAGCGCACACGGGAGTTCGGCATACGGAAGGCGATAGGCGCACGCCCGTGGCAGATTCTGCGCCTTATCATCGTCGAAAGCATCGTCATCACCACCTTCTTCGGCTATGTCGGCATGGTGCTGGGCATTGCCGCCAATCAGTATATGGATGCCACGATAGGGCAGACACGGGTCGATAACGGACTGTTTGCGTTGCAGATGTTCGTCGATCCCACCGTCGGCATCGGCGTCTGCGTGCAAGCCACGCTTCTTATGATAGTGGCAGGGACGGTGGCAGGACTCATCCCGGCACGCAAGGCGGCAAGGATAAGACCCATCGAGGCTCTTAGGGCAGAATAAGAAGGGGCGGCAGCTTTCTTGATTGTTGTAACTTATGTAAATATCAACGTGTTATGTTTTTCGATATAGACTGCTTGAAGGAAATCACCGATACGCTCTCGCGCAACAAGTCGCGCACCTTTCTTACGGGGTTCGGCGTGTTCTGGGGCGTGTTCATGCTGGTGGGACTGATTGGCGGCGGCGACGGACTGAAGGAGATGCTGAACAACAACCTCGCCGGTTTTGCCACCAACTCGGCACTGGTATGGCCGCAGCAGACCACCAAACCCTATCACGGATTCCGCAAGGGAAGGCAGTGGCTGCTTACCTATGACGACGCAAAACGCCTGAAGGCGCATGTGCCGGAGCTTGATGTAGTCACTCCCACCATCTCACGCTGGGGTTCGAATGCCGTCCATGGCGACAGAAAGTCGTCGTGCACAGTCAAGGGCGTGGCTCCCGACATGCAGAAGGTGGCAGTGCCGAAGATGCTCTACGGACGCTACATCAACGAGATGGACATAAACCAGGGACGCAAGGTGTGTGTCATAGGCAAACAGGTGTACAAGTCTCTCTTCACGAAAGGGGGCGACCCCTGTGGCAATGTCATACGCATTGACTCCATATATTATAATGTCGTGGGTGTGAACTACGCCGACGGCAACATGAACATCAACGGCAACGACCAGCAGGCAGTGATACTTCCCATCTCGCTCATGCAGCAGGTATATAACCGTGGCAACACCATCGACATGCTCTGCCTCACTGCCAAGCCGGGAGTGACGATGAGCGACATCACCGACCGAGTGCGCACCGTCGTGGCAAATGCCCACGATGTGGATCCTACTGACGAGAAGGGCGTTATGATTTTCAATACCGAGATGATGTTCTCCATGGTCGATAATATGTTCAGCGGCATCAATCTGCTCATCTGGCTCGTCGGCATAGGCACGCTTCTGGCGGGTGCCATCGGCGTGTCGAACATCATGATGGTCACCGTTCGCGAGCGCACCGTGGAGATAGGCATACGCCGTGCCATCGGGGCGACACCGCGCAGCATACTGTTGCAGATCATTCAGGAGAGCATCCTGCTCACCACCGTGGCGGGAATGAGCGGCATACTCTTCGTGGTGATAGTGTTGCAGGGTCTGCAGATGGCCAACACCACCGACGGAGTGGTGGCGGCACACTTCCAGATAGACTTCTGGACGGCTGTCGGCGCTGTCGTGCTGCTGTCGGTTCTCGGCGTGCTTGCCGGCCTTGCCCCGGCTCTGAGGGCTATGAGTGTCAAACCCGTCGATGCAATGAGAGACGAGTGATGATGCCGACCCGCTTTATTTCCCTACTTCAGAAAAAACATTTTTGACAATGAAAAAATATATCAGAATCGCACTTATGGCCCTCGTCGCCATAATCTTCGTGGGGACTTTCGTGTTCCTCTACATCAAGTCGCAGCCGCAGCCCGTGGCATACGACGAGTTCATGCCCAAGCGTATGGACATACGCAAGACCACCGTCGTGACGGGAAAGATAGAACCCCGCAACGAGGTGAACGTGAAGCCGCAGATCTCAGGCATCATAACCGAACTCCTGAAAGAGGCAGGCGATGTGGTGCAGGAGGGCGAAGTGATAGCCAAGGTGAAGGTAATCCCCGATATGGGGCAGTTGAGTGCCGCCCAGGCTCGTGTGCGTCTGGCTGAAATCAACGAGCGACAGGCACGCACCGACTACGAACGCGAGAAGATACTTTACGACAAGGGACTCGTCTCCGCCGACGAATACGACAAGATAGCGCAGGCATGGCGGCAGACCAAGGAGGAGGTGTCGGCATCGACGGACAACCTTGAAGTGGTGCGCGACGGCGTGTCAAGGTCCAACGCCTCGGCGTCATCAACACTCATACGCTCCACCATCACCGGACTCATTCTCGACATCCCGGTGAAAGTGGGCAATTCGGTGATTCTTGCCAATACCTTCAACGACGGAACCACCATAGCTACCGTCGCAAACATGAACGACCTGATATTCCGCGGCAACATCGACGAGACCGAGGTGGGACGCCTCGTACCTGGAATGACGATGAAAATCACCATCGGCGCATTGCAGGATCTCTCCTTCGACGCTCGCCTGGAATACATCTCGCCCAAGGCTACCGACCAGAACGGTGCCAACCAGTTTGAGATAAAGGCTGCCGTGCGCGTCCCCGGTGGCGAGAAGATACGCAGCGGCTACAGTGCTAATGCCGAAGTGGTGCTCGACGAAGTGCGCAACGCCATGTCGTTGCCCGAAAGTGCCATAGAGTTCGACCAAAAGAGGACCTACGTTTACATCGTCAGCGGCTCCGGCGACAAACTTACATACACCCGCCGCGAAGTGAAAACCGGACTCAGCGACGGCATAAACATCGAAATAAAGAGCGGTGTAAAAGCCGGCGAACGGGTGAGAGGACCTAAGAAAATCGCAGCAAACAGCAATGATGTGAATTAGGATTCGTTTGTAAACATTACATCATGATTTTGTTTTTTTTCAAAAAAGCGTCAATCTACATCTTTTAGAGTAAAAATCCGTATAACTCTCTGATAGCGTGTTGATTGATGACGATGTAGATTGGGTGTAGATGGAATGTAGATTGTTCATCTACATCCAATCTACATTGAGGAATTGTAAGCGTCTCCGCGATGCTAGTATATATACATCAAAAAAATATCGCTCAAGTTC
>USEC01000027.1 GCA_900553595.1 uncultured Prevotella sp.
GCAAGACGGAACTCACCACCGCCATGAAGCCCGACACGGAAGGACTCGCCGTGGCATTGGGACTGTCCTACGACGAAACGCTTGCCGAACTCACCGACTTCTACGACGGCTACCATTTCAGCAACAACCCGGAGGACATCTTCAACCCGTTCAGTTTGATGAAAGCCCTCAACGGAAAGAACATCGCCCCCTACTGGTTCGGCTCCGGCACACCAAGCTATCTGATAAAGAGTCTGCAGAAATACCATGTCAATGTGATGGACATAGAGAAGAAAAGCACCGACATCGACGACTTCGATGTGTCGCCGGAACAAATGACATCGGCGCTGCCGCTGCTCTACCAGAGCGGCTACCTCACAATAAAGAGCTACAACCCCATGCTCCGACGTTACACGCTCGGCTATCCAAACAAAGAGGTAAAGATAGGAATGCTGAAGAGCCTTGCACCCAACTACCTCTCGCCCGTATCGGTGGACAACAGCAGTCTGGTGAGCGACTTCATGGAAAAGCTTTACGACAACGACATGAATGCGGCGCTCATACGCCTGAAAGCCTATCTGGCAAGCATCTCAAACCGCCTCTCCAACAAGAACGAACGCGACTTCCAAACCGTGTTCTACCTCATCTTCAACCTGCTGGGGGCTTACGTTCTCGTGGAATCGGACAGCGCAATAGGACGCGCCGACATAGTGATACACATGGCGGACACCATATATATAATAGAGCTGAAATACGACGGCACTGCTGCCGACGCCATAAGGCAGATAGACGAGAAGGTCTATCTCATCCCATACACCGCCGAAGGCAAACGCCTTGTAAAGGTGGGGATAAACTACGACAGCACACAACGCACAATTGGCGACTGGATTATAAAGGAAGAAACGGCAGGGAAATAAGCATTAAGAATCGGGACAAAACGCCAAAACAGGAGTTATCGGGAGTCTGGCTTCGCCGGAAGTCAAAATGAAAATAACGGACAAAAGCATAACCAGTTGAAAGAATATGCTATTGTCCGTTATTTCCCATCCGCCACAGGCGGACTAACTTCTGCTAACTTCAGTTTTGACACAACGCCATTGTCTATAACGCTTTGTCAGCGACAGCCCTCATTGCGCAATGTGCTTTTCGCCGCTCTTTATGTAAATTTCCCCACTCTTTGGAGAGTATATCCGTCTGCCGGAGAGGTCGAAAGTCCGTGTATCGACATTTGGCACATCAGCGACATTGGCAGCTACGCCGGTAGGCAGGTTCTTCGCAAAGTCGTCTCGCGTAAAGATGAGACGGCTGTTTTCATAGCATTCCAGAAGATACCTGATGGATATTCCGCCCGTGGGAAGATCCCAATTAGTGAAATAAAAATCTATGCTGGAGCCAACGCCTTCCACCCAAATCATAGGAACACCTTTCGCGTCCTTGGAACCGAAGACTATACGGTTGCGTTCTTCACCCCAGGCGTTCACCACATCCTTGTATTTCACTTTGTTTAAATCATCCATTGTCATGTCACCCTTTTCCATGTTGAAATCAAGCATCAGCGAAAAATTTTCAGGCGATTCGGGACCTTCCCATACATACACCTTGCCCGACTCCTCGTATATGACCAAGTTTAGGACAGACACCTTTTTCGTCGCATCCTCATCATATTTTCTATAACACAACTTCTTGCATGTTCTGCCAGCAACTATCGTATCGCCACAGACAACAGCAATGGAAGTGCTGGGCGAAAGAACATGAAACTCCTGTCCTATTACAACAGTGGAATAAATCCACATCTTGCCATCTGTAAACATTGGCTTGTACTCCTGTGCACTTGCAGTGAGGCAAATGAATGCAAAAATAATTAACAAAAGCTTTTTCATAATCGTATTATTTTATTATATTTTTTGAATCCACAACTTTTCCATCAACAATAAGAGAAACGACATGCACTCCATTGGGAAACCCAGAGAGATCGGCAATCACAGTTGGTGACTCTACTGACAATTTATGTATAATGCTGTTTCCTAAGACAGAAGACACTGCAACTTTCGCATTTTTTACATTTTCTGCTAATTGAGTGCTGATTGCTACATTATTGCTTGACCTATCCACAGAACAATTAGTAATTGCATTTGGAATTGTAGGGGATGGGGTCACCGTCTTAAAACAAGGAATGTAGTTTTGTTTCATAATACATATTGTAGCAACATCATCCAACTGGAAGGTTGCGTTACGAACATTTCTTTTTATAAGTCGAATCCGTTTTCCATTACTATCTTTACTTGAGAAATAAATTTGGCATCCGTCAAGACCCGTATCTATTACAACACTTTTCTTTCCTAATCCATAGGTAACCGAAACATTTGACATGACTTGAGGCACTGTTGTATAAATTGGCATTTCGGGATCTCCAATAGGACTTATGCCAAATTGAAGCCATCTGTATGCACCGTTTACTTTAGCAGCAATACTGGCAAAAGCATTCTTTGCAGCAGCAACAATTTCACCAAAATGTTTATCGGTTATATTATCAGAAAACAATTTTTCATAAAATTGCGAATCATAACTAAGAGAAGAACCAATATAAGGACCCCTGTTTTCCCAACCATATCTTGAGCACCCAAGATAAGCAACAACTCCGTTATTTGGATTTCTAATAAACGCTTCACTAAGACATGGATCAACGCCATCTATATCAAAAGCATTAGTAAAACATGCCGCTGTAGTAATAATGGAATAATTATTATTCGTTAAATCAGCAGCTGCACTTGATTTATATAGTCTATTGTGCGTTGTTTTCCAATCTTCCAACCCCCAATTGTCATATCCTCCATGTGTAATCATTTCAACAAACGAGTACCCTTGTGATAATTGGGCTTGTAAATTACTAGGGGTAAGATCATAATCTGCACCGCCAACAAAATCTGTATATGTATCATAAAAAGATTTTTTCTCACCATTCCAATAAGGCAATACACTATTGTTGTAAAAAGAATTTCCTTTAAAGACAACATCACTATAATCTGAATTCAACTCTTTTGCGGACTTGAACATAGTAGCACCACTTATCAACATGTTGTTGTTCCATCCTTTTTCCAAAGGATAAAGTTCATAACCAATAATTTTACTTGTAAAAGCATCAACATCCGCACTGGAACGCACAGGTGCTCTTGTTACGAAAATGGAAGGATCAAGACTTACACTATCCGAAACTTCTCCATAAATGCCATTACCATTAGCATCCCACGAAAAGCATTTGTCAAAACAGGCATAATACAAATCTACAGGGATGGTTGAGTCCTTCTCTCCATTCGCACTTGCATAGCATCGTCTCACGGGCACAATAGTATTATCCCCACCAAGCAGTACATATTTCAACCTGTTATTTTCATACTGTTCTTTAAGATACGTTTTTATCGCAAGTGGAACATCCATATTCGGATATTTCCCTGCAATAGTCTCAACAGCAACAATTTCTGTATCTAAGCCCTTCAAATACTTCAAGTTTGCCAAAGCCTGAAAACTACTTACCAGATTTTCAGAAGTAACTATCAGATACTTACTGGTTATGCTCTCAATAGGTTTTATTTCAATATCCAATCCGCTTGTCATGATTTCCGGCTCATTGAAATCATCCGGATTTACAATCTGACTCATTACGATTTCCCGCATATTCTGCCCAATACCTTCATTGTCTAACGACAGCAGCATAGGCGAATCTTCAAAACTTATATTAAGAGTAACATTATTCCTTAAATATAGTTTTTTCCCTTGTACATCATACTCAAAAGGACAAACTAGAAAACGAAAAATCGTATATCCATCAATTGTACTTGTACCGACATAATCCACGGCTTTATTCGGATATACAGACATTTCATACACCGGTAAAGTCTTCGCAGGAACAACACCTTTATAATTTGTAGGTTGAACTACAGGATTTGCCGCAACGACAACATCATCATATATCAACTGTCGCGTAACGGTTTCCGTCACTCCACCATATAATGAACCATTTGGAAAGCCTACGTTTACCGCCACCAAAGGTAGTCCAGGGAGTGATGTATCTTCATCGTAGCCAGCAACAAGTCCATGCGAAGCAACTTCTATTGCACCCACTTCATCCTTAACAAAAGAAAATTGCTGTTTGCTGAAATCCAACTTTACTGTTTTTACATTTCCAGCAACTCCCACTGATAATGACAATAGAGATGTCATAAACATAAAAAAGGCTCTTTTCATAAAAACGATTTTTTAATGTTAAACAATAAACTTATTTAAAAAGATTCTTAGAGCTTTGAGTTTGATGATAAATACACGGATGAATTACTTATTGATCATTGGCAAATTTATATAAATTATTGCAAAGCAACAAATAAAAACATGTTTTTTTATAAAAAACCACTTTTTTATTAGAAACGTTCAATTTGTATAATCACTGCATTCAAAAGAAGCCTTCTTTGAGTCGCAAACAAGGCTTCTTTTGCTCCCAAACAAGGCTTGTTTTTACCGCAAAGAAGCCTTGTTTTCAAGCCGAGGAAAAAGACACTGAATTTCAATGCGTTACAAATGTGTTTCCAGCACCCTCTGCACGCAATCGCGACATGGTGGGAAACGGGCATGAAAAGCGCACGGTGATGCAGGAAATTGTTCTTTTTTTCCTAAAAATATATTGATTTATATAAATTAAGACTTCATTCACAGCTTTTTTTTTGCCCATTAAGATTAATCTTATAATTTTGCATTCAGTTTATAAACATTATAAAAAACAAATTCAGGACATATCGATATGACTTCAAAAAACAAAATGATCGCACGCATTGGCGTGGGTGTAGTGGCTCTGGCACTGCTCGGATGCATAGGCTACCTGGCGTTCAACCTCGACCAGCAGAAAAAGGAAAACAAGGAAATGCAGGCACTTGCCGAACTCGACAAGACGGAAATGGAAAACGAGTATCAGCAGTTTGCCAACCAATATAGCGAAATGAAGACGCAGATAACCAACGACTCGCTCGTGGCGCAGCTCACCGCCGAACAGCTGAAGACGGAGCAACTGCTCAAGGAACTGCGCGACACGAAAAGCAGCGACGCACGCGAAATAGCGCGACTGAAGAAGGAGCTGGCGACGGTGCGCGCCGTCCTGCGCAGCTATGTGATAGAAATAGACTCGCTCAACCGCCTCAACCAGAACCTCACGGCCGAGAACACACGAATAAAAGGACAGTACAACGAAGCCACACGACAGATAGAAGGACTCAACTCGGAGCGTGCCACACTCTCGGAGAAAGTGGCGATAGCGGCGCAGCTCGACGCCACCGGCATAAGCATGCAGCTCAAGAACAAGCGCGGAAAGAACACCGACCGTACAAGCAAATGCAAGACCATACAGGTGAACTTCAACGTGGCAAAGAACGTAACGGCAAAGAACGGGACAAAGACATTCTATGTGCGCATAACATCGCCGTCGGGAACACTCCTCGGCAACGCCGGAAACTTCAACTACGAAAACCGCTCGCTGCCCTGCTCTATGAAGAAAACAGTGGAATACGACGGACAGGAAACTGCCATAAGCATGTTCTGGAACGTGTCGCAGTCGCTTCTTGAAGGAACTTATCATGTGAGCATCTTCGCCGACGGCAACATGATCGGCTCACGCAGCTTTACATTCAAATAAATGAGACACACATTATTAATTATAGCCACAACCTGCTTCGCCCTCGAAGGGCAGGCACAACAGGTGCTGAGTCTTGACAGTTGCCGCGCAATGGCACTACGCAACAACAAGACACTCAGTGCGGCACGCCTGCAACAGGAGGTGGCAAAATACACGGAGAAGGCAGCCAAGACAAAGTATCTGCCGCACATCGACGCCGTAGGAGGCTACGAGCTCACAAGCCGCGAGATTTCGCTCCTGAGCAAACAGCAGAAGGCCGGACTCAACGCCATAGGCACCAACGTGACAGCGGGAATAGAAGGGAAAATCGCCCCGATGATAGGCAACATGGTGCAGCAGGGAGTAATCAGCCCCGACCAGGCATCGAACATAAGCAGCCTGCTCGGAAGCGTGGGCTCGACAATAGGCGAAACGTTCAACCATCTGGGACAAAAGGTGGTGGATGCGTTCCGCACCGACACACGCAACATGTATGCCGTGTCGGTGGCGCTGACACAACCCATCTACATGGGAGGCGCGATAAGCGCAGCAAACCGTATGGCACAGATAAGCGGACAGATGGCCGCCAACAAAATAGAAGCCACGACACAGCAGACACTGCACGACATAGACAAGACCTACTGGCTCGTCGTGTCGCTGAAGCACAAGAGAAACCTCGCCGACAGCTACCTGCAGGTGGTGCAGAAACTCGACGACGACGTGAAGAAGATGATAAACGAAGGAGTGGCTACACGCGCCGACGGACTCAAAGTGGACGTGAGACTCAACGAAGCGGAGATGACACTCACCCAGGCGGAGAACGGACTCGCACTGTCGAAGATGCTCCTGTGCCAGCTCTGCGGCATACCCGTGGAGACGGAAGTGACCCTCGCCGACGAGAACAACGACAACCTCGCCGTCACAGACACCGACACCACTGCCGACAGGCAAGTGGCATGGGACAACCGTCCGGAACTGAAACTCCTGCAGAACACGCTCGACATGAGCAAGCAGTCCACACGGCTCATGCGCGCATCAGGACTGCCACAAGTGGCACTCATAGGCGGATACATGGCGACAAACCCCAACGTGTTCAACGGATTCGAACGCAACCTCTCAGGAGTGTGGAACGTAGGAGTGATGGTGAGAGTGCCCGTATGGAACTGGATGGAGACATCGTATAAAGTGAAGGCAAGCAAAATAGCATCGACAATGGTGAGCCTTGAACTCGACGAAGCCCGCGAAAAAATAGAACTGCAAGTGAGCCAGAGCAAGTTCAAGATGAAAGAAGCACAGAAAAGACTCACCATGGCATGCAAGAACGTGGAAAATGCAGAGGAAAACCTGCGATGCGCCAACGTGGGATTCAAGGAAGGCGTGATGCAGACCACCGACGTGATGGCAGCACAGACCGCATGGATGCAGGCCCTTTCGCAGAAGATTGATGCGGAAATAGATGTGAAACTAAGCTATGTGAACCTGCAAAAGGCTCTCGGCATACTGCAATAAACGTAACATTCCCAACAGGAAATCAAACGGGCGGGTGCATGGAAAGCCTGCTTTCTGATTGCCAAACGCAAGATTAAAAAACAAAGAAACAAAGTAATATGTCTGAAAAAACGCAACATAAGAATATACTTATCACCATCGCCGGAGCAACAGCAGTGCTGGCAGCAGTAGCCATAATAGGCAGCCTGTCGCTCAAGCAGGAGCCGGAAATAATAGAAGGCCAGGTGGAAGTGTCGGAATACAGAGTGTCGAGCAAAGTCCCCGGACGCATACTCGAACTGCGTGTGAAGGAAGGCGACTATGTGAACGCCGGCGACACACTCGCCATAATCGACGCACCCGAAGTGAAAGCCAAGATGACACAGGCACGCTCGGCGGAGAATGCAGCAAGCGCCATGGACGAAATGGCAAACAACGGAGCACGGAAAGAACAGATACGCGCCGCCAACGCACTGCTGCAACAGGCAAAGGCAGGACTCGAAATAGCACAGAAGTCATACAACCGCGTGCAGCGTCTGTTCGACGAAGGAGTGATGTCGGCACAGAAACGCGACGAAGCCTTCGCCAACTACAAAGCACTCGAAGCACAGGTGAAGGCGGCACAAAGCCAGTATGACATGGCAGTGAACGGCGCACGCTGGGAGGAAAAGAAAGCCGCAGCAGCCCAAGTGGACAGGGCAAAGGGCGCAGTGGACGAAGTAAACTCATACATACATGAGACAATGCAGATAGCACAAATGGCAGGAGAGGTGAGCGACATATTCCCCAAAGTGGGCGAACTCGTCGGCACCGGCTCGCCGATAATGTCCATCTCGCTCATGAACGACCTCTGGGGAACATTCAACGTGCGCGAAGACCAGCTCAACGGAATGACCGTCGGCAGCACAATAACAGCTTTCGTGCCGGCATTCAAGAAGGAAGTGCGCATGAAAGTGTATTACATCAAGGACCAGGGAACATACGCCGTGTGGAAAGCGACAAAGTCGAACGGACAGTACGACCTCAAGACTTTCGAAGTGAAAGCACGCCCCATAGACAAAATTGAAGGACTTCGTCCGGGAATGTCGCTCATAATAAAGCAAAACAAGAAGTAAGTGCAGGTGAAAGGCATCATAGAAAGTGTGCTCGGCATAGCACGGCGCGAATGCAAACGACTGCTCGAAAACCGCATTTACATGTTTTGTATGGTGGTTTTCCCGATAGCCGTGACCCTGTTCTTCACCTCACTCATGGGCGAAGGACAGCCCGAAAAAATGCCGATAGGAATCGTCGATCTCGACAATTCCACCACCACCCGACGACTGACACGGATGCTCGACTCGTTCCAATCCACCGAAGTAGTGAAACATTACGCCAACTTCGAGGAGGCACGCAGCGCAATGCAGCGCAACGAAATATACGGATTCGTGCTCTATCCAGAGGGAACCACATCGCAACTGCTCGCCTCACGACAGCCGAAAATATCGTTCTACTACAGTTATGCATCGCTCACTGCGGGCGCACTCGTGTTCCGCGACATGAAGACGGCAGCCACCCTCGGATCGGCAGCAGTGGGAAAATCGGTGATGACAGCAAAGGGTTGCACGCAGGAACAGATAATGGCGTATCTGCAACCCATCGTCATCGACCTGCACATGATAAGCAATCCGTGGGTGAACTACAACATATACCTCAGCACAATGCTCGTGCCCGGATGCCTGCTGCTGTTCATCTTCCTCATAACGGCATACTCGTTCGGAACGGAACTCAAGAACAACACGTCGCGCGAACTCATGCAGCGCGCCCATGGAAATGCTTTTCTGGCAATGACGGGCAAGCTTCTGCCGCAGACCCTCATCTTCCTTGCAGTCATGTTCACATATATGTACTACCTGTTCGGAGTGCTCGACTTCCCCCATCCGGGCGGAATATGGCCCATTATAGTCCTCGGAGTGATTGGAGTGCTGGCCTCGCAGGGGCTCGCCCTGTTCTTCTTCGCCATGATGCCGTCGCTCCGAATGTCGATGAGCATCTGCTCGTTGTGGGGCGTACTGAGCTTCTCGCTCGCGGGTTCGGCTTTTCCTGTCATGGCAATGGACGGCGAATTGCAGATAATCTCGTTCCTTTTCCCACTGAGACACTTCTTCACCATATATCAGGCAAGCGTGTTCAACGGATTCCCGCTGCACGATGTAGCGATAAATCTGGCAGCCCTTGCAGCCTTCGCACTGCTTCCTCTCGTTGTATTGCCGCGTTTGGGCAAGGCTCTCAACGAATATGTTTACCTACAATAATGACGAAATGAACAAACTGTCAAGCATCATATATAGCAGAATCATCGACATCTCGAAAGTGTGTCTGCACGAGTTCCGCATGATATTCAAGGATGAAGGCGTACTTATTTTCGTCGTTCTCGTGCCGCTTCTCTACCCCTTGCTCTACTCATGGATTTACAACAACGAGGTAGTGCATGAAGTTCCGGTGGCTGTCGTGGACAATTCACACAGCGCAATGAGCCGCAAATTTACGAGAGCATACGATGCCACGCCCGATGTTAAGGTGGCCTACCACTGCAACAGCATCGAGGAAGCGAAACGACTCGTTGGCCGTCAGGAGGTGTATGGCATACTCTACTTCCCCACCGACTTCAATACGAAGCTCAACCGCACGCAGCAGTCGCACGTAAGTCTGTACTGCAACATGGGAATAATGCTCACATACAAGGCTCTATACCAGTCGGCAATGGCAGTGGCAAGCGCCCTCAACGCCCAGATTCAGGTGTCGGTGTCGCAAAACTACACCTCGCGCGAAGATGAAATAAGCACCCGTCCGCTCGATTTCGACGAAGTTCCCATATTCAACAACACCGGCGGTTACGGCAACTTCATACTCCCCGGCGTGCTCGTGCTCATATTGCAGCAAGTGCTTCTGCTGGGAATCGGAATGTCGATGGGTACTTCTATGGAAGAAAAGCGGTTGCAACGCATCAGCGGAATGCTTGCCAAGCCGTTCGGACTCGGACGCATAATGATAGGACGCACGCTGGCCCTGTTCGGATTCTTCACACTCATCGGCACATACGTCCTGCTTGCCGTGCCCAAGATGTTCAACTTCGTGCACATCCTGCACGGCTCCGACTTCGCCCTGTTTCTCGTGCCTTACCTGCTGGCGTGCATCTTCTTCGCCTACACCTTCTCGTTCTTCGTAAGGCAGAGAGAGAATGTCATGCTGCTTGTGGTGTTCACATCAGTACCGTTCCTGTTCATGTCGGGCGTGTCATGGCCTAAGAGCAACATACCGGAAGCATGGAGTTACGTGTCGTATCTCATCCCCTCCACGTTCGGAATACAGGGATTCGTGAAGATGAACACCATGGGTGCCGTCTTCTCCGACATCATCCCCGAAGTGAAAGCACTGTGGATTCAGGCCATTATCTACTTCTGCACAGCATGCGCCACAAGCCGCTGGCAGATAAGACAATGCTGTAAATAGAAAACAATCCGTATCACGGAAACATCCGTATAAAAGCGAAAACAACGATGCCAAGAGCCTTTCCTGCGCCATAACACTACGGGAAAAGTTCTTGGCATCGTTGTCTTTCACGCCTTCACCACACCGGAAACCCATACATCCATACACGTTTCCGCCCGAAAGCGGGCTTGGGTAAGAAGCAAAAAAAAGCATTCTTCGATGTGAAGAATGCTCTCTGTTGGGATACTCGGACTCGAACCAAGAATGACAGGACCAGAATCTGTAGTGTTACCATTACACCATATCCCATTGTTATGTCAGCAATCATTTCCTGATTGCGATTGCAAAGTTACTCATTTATTTTAAACCTCCAAAATTTTCAAGTACTTTTTTCAAAAAAAAATTAATAAAATCGCAATTTTAATGTTTTTCAGATTATTAACCGTACCTTTGTAGTATAAAAAGAAACAGAACTAACAAAAAGGAAATCAATAATTTGAATGAAGACAGAAAGTAAATTGGTTGATACAATAACCAAAGGTATTCAAGAGAAAAAAGGACAGGAAATAACCATCGCCGACCTTCGTGGTCTCGACGGAACAATTGCCAATTATTTCGTCATCTGCCAGGGAAATTCGCCGGCACAGATTGAGGCCATAGCCGAATCGGTGAGCGAAACGGTGCGCAAGGAGCTGGGCGAGAAGCCTATCCGTGTCGTGGGTCTGGAGCAGTGCTACTGGGTAGCCATGGATTTCGGCGATGTTCTGGTACACATTTTCGTACCGCAGGCGCGCGAATTCTACGACCTTGACAACCTGTGGGACGACGCAAAGATTACCAACATTCCCAATATTGACTGACAACCATGATCAACAATAACAACCCGAACAACGGAAACGAACAGCCAAAGATGCCTAAATTCAACATGAATTGGATTTACACCATTATAATAATGGTGCTGGCTATTCTGTTCTTCTCCGACGGTGGCAACGCTTTCCTTGGCGAAACGGCCGCAAAGCAGGAAGCAACCTACACCAAATTCAAGATATACGTAGAGAAAGGCTATGCCAAGAAGGTAGTCGTGAACAAGGACAAGGGCGTGCTGCGTATGTATGTCAATCCCAAGAACCTGCGCGACGTGTTCGGCAAGACTGCCAAACAGTTGGGTCCCGACCCATATGTCAGCGTGGCTTACGGTTCGCTTTCCAACATTGACGAATACCTCACCGAAGCGCAGCAGAACCGCAAGATAACCGACTTCAGCTACGAGAACGACGACAGCAGCTTCATATCATCACTGATTTACACCTTCGGTCCGATGCTTCTCTTCGTCGGCGTATGGATATTCCTCATGCGCCGCATGAGCGGTGGCGGCGGCAGTGGCGGCGTGTTCAGCGTAGGCAAGAGCAAAGCCAGAATGTATGAAAAAGGCAACGACCTCGGCATCACCTTCAAGGATGTAGCCGGGCAGTCGGGAGCCAAGCAGGAAGTGCAGGAGATTGTCGATTTCCTTAAGGAGCCGCAGAAATACACCGACCTCGGAGGCAAGATACCAAAGGGCGCACTTCTCGTAGGTCCTCCGGGAACGGGAAAGACCCTTCTCGCCAAAGCCGTGGCTGGCGAGGCCGGCGTGCCGTTCTTTTCAATGAGCGGTTCCGACTTCGTGGAGATGTTCGTGGGCGTAGGCGCAAGCCGTGTACGCGACCTTTTCCGACAGGCCAAGGAGAAAGCGCCGTGCATAATATTCATCGACGAGATTGATGCAGTGGGCCGTGCACGCAGCAAGAACCCAGCAATGGGCGGCAACGACGAGCGCGAGAACACGCTCAACGCCCTTCTTACAGAGATGGACGGTTTCGGAACAAACAGCGGCGTAATAATACTCGCAGCCACAAACCGTGCCGATATGCTCGACAAGGCACTGCTTCGCGCCGGCCGTTTCGACCGACAGATAAACGTGGATCTGCCCGATCTGACCGAGCGCAAGGAGATATTCCAAGTGCATCTGAAACCAGTAAAGATCGACTCGACAGTAGATATAGACTTCCTCTCACGCCAGACGCCCGGATTTTCGGGTGCCGACATCGCCAATGTGTGCAATGAAGCCGCACTCATCGCAGCCCGCCACAACAGCAAGACAGTGGGAAAGCAGGACTTCCTCGACGCTGTCGACCGCATAATCGGCGGACTTGAGAAGAAGACCAAGGTGATGACAGCCGCCGAGAAACGTGCCATAGCCATTCACGAGGCCGGCCACGCCACCATTTCATGGTTCTGCGAGCACGCCAACCCGCTCGTGAAAGTGAGCATTGTGCCGCGCGGCAGAGCGTTGGGAGCAGCCTGGTATCTGCCCGAAGAGCGACAGATAACAACCAAGGAGCAGATGCTCGACGAAATGTGCGCACTCCTCGGAGGACGCGCCGCCGAAGAACTCTTCACCGGACACATCTCCACCGGAGCCATGAACGACCTCGAACGTGCCACAAAGAGCGCATTCGGCATGGTGGCATACGCAGGAATGAGCGACCGTCTGCCCAACATCTGCTACTACAACAACCAGGAATACCAGTTCCAGAGGCCCTACTCGGAGACAACCGCCAAGATTGTCGATGACGAAGTGCTCAAAATGATAAACGACCAGTATGCCCGTGCCAAGAACATCCTGAAGGAACACGCCGAGGGACACAACGCCCTTGCCGAGCTTCTGCTTTCGCGCGAGGTGATTTTCGCCGAGGATGTGGAGAAGATTTTCGGCAAGCGTCCGTGGGTAAGCCGCTCGGAAGAGATAATGGAGGACAACGCCCCACGCCTCGAAGACATGCCCGAAGCCGTAAAGGCGGCACAGGCCGAGCATGAGAAGGCACTCGCCGACAAGCGCGACAAAGAGCAGAACGGCACAGCAGACAGCGGCGACGGCACCACCGGCGACACCGATGCAGAACAGACACAACAGCAATAAAAACAGAGAACGACATGAGTGAAAAAATGAAAAACCTCATCACGCGCAGCATAACAGGCGTGATTTTCGTGGCAATAGTGGTGACCTGCTTCCTCCGCCCCGAAGCAATGATTCTTGTCTTCGCGCTCGTCACGGGACTCACCGTATGGGAATACACCGGACTTATCGACGCGCACACCGACGGATCAGTAAACCGTTTCATCACCACCGCCGCCGGCGTCTATCTGTTTTTCGCCATGGCAGGCTATTGCAGCGGCATCACTCCGCCGGCAGTATTCATCCCCTATCTGCTCACAGTGGTCTATCTCTTCATCAGCGAACTCTATCTTGCCGCACCCAACCCCATAAACAACTGGGCCTACACCATGCTCTCGCAGATGTACATAGCACTTCCCTTCTCCATGCTCAATGTCCTTGCGTTCCGCACCGACACCGACGGCAACACGCTTTTCACGCCGCTCCTGCCCCTGAGCGTGTTCGTGTTCCTGTGGATTAACGACACGGGAGCCTACCTCAGCGGTTCGCTCTTCGGCAAGCACAAGCTGTTTCCGCGCGTCAGTCCGGGCAAGAGTTGGGAAGGAAGCATAGGCGGCGGACTCCTCGTCGTGGCTGTTGCCGCCCTCATGGGATGGCTCGAAACAAGCGGCACGGTGGTGATGGACAATGTCTATTTCAGCATCCCCGAATGGATGGGACTCGGACTCATCGTGGTGTTCTTCGGCACATGGGGCGACCTTGTAGAGTCGCTCTTCAAGCGTACACTCGGCATCAAGGACAGCGGCAACATACTCCCCGGACACGGCGGTATGCTCGACCGCTTCGACTCGTCGCTCATGGCACTGCCGGCAGCGGTGATATATGTCTATACGCTCACGTTCTTCGCATAACAGACCCGTACTCCATGAACCGGAGGAAACAAACATAAAGAGACAACCGACTGCCTTTAGGCTTATTGCCAGGCAGTCGGTTGTCTCTTTTTTATCCCAAATCGGTCATTAGATTTTCACTCAGCTTCGTCTTGGTTTCGAGCAGATTGCAACGTTCGTGTTGAAGCCATAGCGGGCTATGGCGAAACGCGGACGGCGGCAAGATGACGAAACAAAGGCGGAGAAGAGGGGAAAAGAAAGACATATTCTCTTATAACACGCCTGTTTCGGTCTAATGACCGATTTGGGTTTATTGCTGTCCGGCAAAACTTTCAGCTACGGGTTCCGCGAAGCGGGACCTCTATGCGAAACCCACTGCAACTTTCTCTATTTTTTTGCCGGACAGCAATAATTCAGAATTATGAATTGCATAATAGGAGGTCGAGCGTCCCGCTCGACAACACTGAACAAGCAGGTTGAAAGGTTCGGTATCGGGTTTGTATGATGATGCGGTGCGATATTGTAATGCGTTGCAGTTCTATGTGATTGTGGGTCTGGGCGATGTTGTCGAGCAGGACGCTCGACCTCCTATCTGCCAATTCATAACTGGTTTTGCGACAAACCGGTCTGTCACTCAAAGCATACGTCTTAACTCCTGTATTCTTAACTCCTGCCTCCGCAAAACATTTGGCTTAACTTCTTAACTCCTGACTCCTTAACTCCTCAATCAAACACTCCTTAACTCCTACACTGAGTTTCCCTCTTTTGAAAACAAGGCTTCTTTGCAGTGCAAACAAGGCTTCGTTGCATCATAAACAAGGCTTCGTTGCAGTGCAAAGAAGCCTTGTTTGAAAACCAGTATGTTTCCATCCCCAACACGACGAAGTAACGGCTGCATACGCACGACACTTTGACATGCAAAAGAGACATAATGTCAGAAAGTAAAGCGTTGGTATGTTAGTTGCATTATAGCAGGTGAAGCGACAATGAAACGCTTCGCAAACATATCAAGAAACAAAAAATTTAAAACAATATTGGAGGACAAAATTATGGCAAACAAGAATGGATGGTTACCCGAAGTGTTCAACGACTTCTTCTACACCGACTATATGCCGCGTACAAGCGCAACAGCACCCGCAATCAACGTGAAGGAAACAGCAGCAAGCTACATCGTGGAAATGGCTGCTCCGGGAATGCGCAAGGAAGACTTCACCGTACACATCAACGACGACGGCGACCTCACAATAAAGATGGAGAACAAGCACGAGAATGCAGGCGAGGCTGAAAAGGCACACTATCTGCGCCGCGAGTTCGCCTACTCTAAATACGAACAGACACTGATCCTGCCCGATGATGTCGATCGCAACAAGATTGCGGCTTCAGTAGCCGACGGCGTTCTCACCGTGACACTGCCTAAAATCACCCGCGAAGAGCACAAGGTGAGCCGTCAGATAGAAATAGGATAAGGACGCTCCATGCGCCCCACCGCAAGAACCGACAACAGGCAAAGCCGTAAAAGGGAAAAAGAAGAGAGTAAGGATAAGGTAATAAAAAGATAATAGGTTTTCATTATATTTGTGTGATTGTAATGTAAATCCCCGGACACTGATAGAAGTGTCCGGGGATTTTTTCATTCCGGAAAGCCGTTGCTGGCGGCTCAACCCAAATCGGGCATTAGATTTTCACTCAGCTTCGTCTTTGTTTCTAGCAGATTGCAACGTTCGTGTTGAAGCCATAGCGGGCTATGGCGAAACGCGGACGGCGGCAAGATGACGAAACAAAGGCGGAGAAGAGTGGAAAAGAAAGACAGATTCTTTTACAACACGCCTGTTTCGGTCTAATGACCGATTTGGGTTCAATAAAGGTAGAACATACGCTCCATCATCTGCCACTTCTCGTCGGATGTGGCACCGGCGGCACACTGTTGGAACATGGCGACGTGACGCTCCCACTCCTCCTGGCGCGGAAGCGTGGCAAGACGAGCCATTGCCTTGTCCCAATCGAAGTCCTGCGGAGCATCGACAATCATCACAAGTCGGTTGCCAAGGATGTATATCTCCATCTCAAGGATGCCCACCTGGCGTATGCCATCCTTTATCTCGTCCCAGAAATGCTCCTTGTCGTGAGCCTCACGGTAGCGGCGTATCAGGTCGTCATCGTCCTTCAAGTCCATTGTCTGCACATAGCGTTTCGTAGGAACGCCATACTGCTTGCTGTTGAATCCTTCTGTCATAATAATGTTTTTTTGTTGGTTGTTTAACACTGTACCCATGAAACCAAGAAAGCCTGAACCACACTGTCGGCGCGATTCAGGCTTTGTTCAGGGTTTTATCGAGTCCTCAGCAATGCCTGCTTCGGAACATATCGTTGTTTACAGATTTGCAAGTTCTATCACTTTATCAACGGCGGCAGAGAGTCCGTCCACGTTCTTTCCGCCCGCCTGAGCGAAGTGTGGCTGTCCGCCGCCGCCTCCCTGGATGAGCTTTGCAGCCTCACGCACCATCTGTCCGGCATTGAGCTGATGATCCTTCACAAGGTCGTCGCTCAGCGCAACGTTGAGCATCGGCTTATCGTGAGACACTGTTCCCACCACGGCGAGCATGTTCTCGGCAACGCTCTGGCGCAGCTTGAACATCAAGTCCTTGGCTGCTGCCGGTTCCATGGGCAGTACGGCAGAAATCACTTTCACACCGTTCACCTCGCGTGCTCTGCTTATCAGCTCCGTCTTGGTGCGCTCCACGGCCTGTGCCTGGAACTGTTCTATCGACTTCTTCATGGCATCATGCTCCTCAATGTACTTGCCGATGACGCCCTGCAGGTCCTTGGCGTTGTTGAAGAGTGCGCGTATTGCCTTGAGAGCGTCCTCAATGTTGTACATGAGTTCCTCGCATTCTCTGCCGGTCTTTGCCTCGATACGGCGGATTCCGGCGGCTACGCTGCTCTCCGAAATAATCTTGAACATTCCGATACGACCCGTAGATTGCGCATGGATACCACCACAGAACTCGCAGCTCGGACCGAAGCGTACGACACGAACCTTATCGCCATACTTCTCGCCGAAGAGCGCGATGGCGCCGAGTTTCTTAGCCTCCTCAAACGGAGTATCACGGTGTTCGTCAAGCGGCAGGTCCTGACGGATGAAGTCATTCACCATGCGTTCCACCTTACGGAGGTCTTCATCGCTCACTTTCTGGAAATGCGAGAAGTCGAAACGCAGTGTCGTCGGCGACACGAACGAACCCTTCTGCTCCACATGGTCGCCCAGGACCTGCTTCAAAGCATAGTCGAGCAAGTGTGTGGCGGTGTGGTTTGCGGCAGAACCGGCACGCTTATCGGTATCGACACAAGCCATGAAGTCGGCTTCAGGATGCTTCGGCAGAGCCTTAACGATGTGTACCGACTGTCCGTTTTCGCGCTTTGTATCAGTGATTTCTATTGTCTCTTCCTCGTTCACGAGTACGCCCTGGTCGCCCACCTGACCACCCATTTCGCCATAGAAAGGAGTGTTGTCGAGCACAAGCTCGTAGTAAGTGTTCTTCTTCTGGGTCACCTTACGGTAGCGCAGGATGCGGCATTCGTATTCAGTGTAGTCGTAACCCACAAACTGCTGTTCGCCCTCTCGCAGGCTTACCCAGTCGCTGTTCTCCACAGCGGCAGCGTTGCGAGCGCGCTCTTTCTGCTTCTGCATCTCGGCGTTGAACTCGTCCTCATCAACAGTGAAGCCATTTTCGCGGCAGATAAGCTCTGTCAAATCGAGCGGGAAACCGTATGTGTCGAACAGGCGGAAGGCCTGTACGCCGTCAAGCCGAGTCTTGCCCTGCTTCTTAAGCTCGTCCATTGCGGCAGAAAGCAGGTTGATACCCTTCTCCAGTGTGCGCAGGAACGAGTCCTCCTCTTCCTTTATTACATGCAGGATGAGGTCGTGCTGTGCCTTGAGTTCGGGGAAAGCCTCACCCATTTCGCTTGTCAGTACGGGAATGAGCTTGTAGATGAACGCCTCTTTCTGACCCAAGAATGTATAGGCATAACGCACTGCACGGCGCAGGATGCGGCGTATAACGTAGCCGGCCTTGGCGTTGCTTGGCAGCTGACCGTCGGCTATTGAGAACGCAACGGCACGCAGATGGTCGGCGCAGACACGCATTGCCACGTCGGTATCTTCGTTTTCTCCGTACTTCAGTCCGGTGATGTTCTCCTCGGCTTTGATGATGGGCTGGAAGATGTCGGTGTCGTAGTTGGAGTTCTTGCCCTGCATGGCACGCACCAGACGCTCGAATCCCATGCCTGTATCGATGACATGCATCGGCAGCGGAACGAGCGAGCCGTTGGCCTTGCGTTCATACTGCATGAACACGATGTTCCATATTTCGATTACCTGAGGGTCGTCCTTGTTCACGAGTTCGCGACCCGGAACGGCTGCTTTCTCCTCCGGTGTGCGCGAGTCGAGGTGTATCTCCGAGCAGGGTCCGCAAGGTCCTGTGTCGCCCATTTCCCAGAAGTTGTCGTGCTTGTTGCCGTTGATGATATGGTCGGCAGGCACATGCTTTGCCCAATATGACGCAGCTTCGTCGTCGCGCTCAAGTCCTTCTTCCTTGGAACCCTCAAACACTGTGACGTAAAGGTCGGCAGGATTGAGCTTCAACACATCCACAAGATACTCCCAGGCATAGTCGATTGCGCCTTCCTTGAAGTAGTCGCCGAAACTCCAGTTACCCAGCATCTCGAACATAGTGTGGTGGTATGTGTCGTGTCCCACCTCTTCCAGGTCGTTGTGTTTGCCGCTCACGCGGAGGCACTTCTGTGTGTCTGCACGACGGCGCGGCTCCGGTTCGCGTGTGCCAAGAATGATGTCCTTCCACTGGTTCATACCTGCATTGGTGAACATGAGTGTGGGGTCGTCCTTTATTACCATCGGGGCAGACGGCACGATGGTGTGTCCTTTCGACTCGAAGAACTTCTTGAACGAGTCGCGGATTTCGTTAGCTGTCATCATTTTATTTTTTGTTTTGATTTTCTTACTAAAAGTTTTGCAAAGGTACTTTGTTTTGCTTATTTTTGCAAATAAATTAATCATTGTTTAATAAAAAACTGGTTTGCCCGACAATCTGCGGCACACCTGTTTCATATATAAGCGTAACCGGCATGGCACTGAAGACAGACAAGAACGTGAAACTCTACTACTCCATAAAGGAAGTGGCACAGATGTTCGACGTACGCGAAAGCACATTGAGATACTGGGAGACCGAGTTCCCTCTTCTCAAGCCCAAGACCGTGGGGCAAAGCGTGCGCCAATACACCGAGAAGGACATTGAACAGGTGCGCATCATCTACAACCTCATAAAGGTGAGGGGCTTCAAAATAGCCGCCGCACGCAAGTATCTGAGCAAGAACCGCACGGGCGTTGACAAGAGTTCGGACATACTTGACACGCTCATTTCCGTGCGCGACGAGCTAAAAGAAATAAAGAAGCACATCGACTCGCTCGTGTAAAACGCCACGAAACCATACCCCGTGCTTACCAGGCACGCCTCCACCCCGCCCCGACCTTGCTAACCAAATCATCAAATCCAAATATGAAAAGAATCCTATTCGCTTCGTTCGTAACACTGATGGCATCGGGAATATCCGCCCAGACAGTGAAGAACATGAACGACCTGACACCCGAACAGAAATCAATGGCAGTAAGCCTGAAACTCACCGGCGAACTCTCTACCGAGGGAAACTCCGACTACCGCCAGCTGCGCGACCTGTGTTTCCAGATGCGCAGCGTCGATTTGTCGGAGGCACAAAGCACCGTCATACCCAAGAACGCCTTCCACTCGCGCCACCAGATTGAGCACATCCTGCTCCCGTCGCGCCTTGAAAGCATAGGCACACAGGCCTTCTTCGCCTGCGACAACCTGTGTGAAATCGTCATCCCGCAGACAGTTTCCGCCATCGGTGCAGCCGCCTTCTCAGGCTGCAGCCGCCTTGCCGAGATAGAAATCAAGGGCACACCGCAAATCGGCGAGTATGCCTTCGCACGCCTGACGGGACTCCGCACGGTGAAAGTCGATTCAAGAATCCCGCCGAAAGCCGACGCTTCCGCCTTCCACGGCATCAACCGTGAAAGCGTGAAACTCATTGTTCCCAAAGGCAGCGAAGCCGCCTACCGCAAAGCCACAGGTTGGAATGTGTTCTTCGCCGAGCCGCGCCAGACACGACAGGTGTGCAGTCCGACACAGTGTCTTGTGCCCGCCCCGCTGCAGCTCAATGTCGCAGCCAAGGCGAAGCCCCTCGAAGTGAAGACAGCATGGAACGTGACTGCGGCAGAAGGACTCGACAACGAGGTGGAACAGGCACGCCACATGCTCACCGAACGCATCGGCAACATCGCGAACAGCCGTATGCGCGGAGTGCAGCTGAGCATGGCCATCGACGAAACGCTGACCGACGACGAGGCATACACACTCAACATCGATGCACGAAACGTGACCATCAAGGGACGCACAGCAAAGGGAGTGTTCTACGCTCTGATGACGCTCGACCAGCTTCTGCGCGGCAACGGCACTACGGAATGCGTGGATGCGATACCCGCACTGAGCATCAGCGACAAGCCACGCACCCATGTACGCGAGCTGATGGTGGATCCGGCACGCATCTTCATACCCTTCAACGAGCTGAAGGCATTCATCCCCGAAATGGCACGCTACAAGCTTAACGCGCTGCACCTGCACCTCGTCGACGACCAGTCATGGCGCATCGAGATAAAGAAATACCCGCAACTCACCGCACAGGCCTCCTACCGCTGGGGACAGGACGACCTGCAAATGCCCATAAGCGGATACTACACGCAGGACGAAATGCGCGAACTCGTGAAGTATGCAGCCCGTTACCATGTGGAGATTGTGCCCGAAATAGAGATGCCGGGACACGAAGTGGCAGCCATAAGCATATTCCCCGAACTCACATGCCACCAGCGCCAGGTGCCGATACGCACCACCTGCGGCGTGAGCAACCAACTGCTCTGCCCCGGCAACGAGTTCACCTACGAATTCTTGGGCAACGTGTTAAAGGAAATCACCGACATATTCCCGTCGAAATACATACACCTCGGCGGCGACGAAGCAGGCAACCCCGCCCTCGACTGCTGGACAGACTGCCCCAAATGCCAGGCTCTGAAGAAGAAACTCGGCATCACTTCCACCGACCGTTCAGAGAACTGGCGACTGCAAGGCTACCTCTTCGACCGCATCATAGAACTGCTGCGCGACACCTACGGCAAGACGCCCATGTTCTGGTATGAATCCGACTTCAAGGAAATACAGCCCGGATGCGTCACCTTCGCATGGCGTACAGGACAGACACAGGAAGCTCTCGACGCCGCCGTGCGCAACAACGCACGCATAATGCTGTGCCCCGGCGACCACTGTTACTTCGACTATCCGATGGCAAACGGCGACATGCCGGAGGTGAACTGGGGCATGCCCGCCACCACACTCAAGGACGCCTACGCCCTCGACCCGGCATGGGGCATGGACGAAGCGTTTGAGAAGAACAACCTCTTCGGCGTTGCCGGCACCCTCTGGAGCGAATGCATCACCACTCCGGAGCGCATCTACTACCAGGCTTATCCGCGTGCCATCGCCCTCGCCGAGGCAGGATGGAGCGTGCAACAGAACCGCTCATGGGAGGGATTCATGCAGCGTCTGCGCCCCACCCTCACCGACATGATGCGCCGCGGCATTACATTCTCAATGGAACTGGGCGACAAATAACACCAGCACAGTCACCGGTTTACACACAAACTGAAGGTAAGTCAAAGCGGGGCTTCTCCTATAAGAACCGCAAGCGATTTTCATACCGTTTCCAGACAAGGATTCCTTGCATTCAAAACAAGGCTTCTTTACTCTCAAAACAAGACTTCTTTACAACGCAAACAAGGCTTCTTTTGAGAGTAAAGAAGCCTTGTTTTTTGCGGCACTCACAAAACGCTGAGAATCAATGATATTATGATGGCAAAAGAGCGTCACCACTCGTCAAACGGCAAGTCCTGCTCACGCCATGTCTGCTGCGGCACGGCAGCGTCGTCGGCACGCCCCACACCAAGCCCGAGGAGGCGTATGGGGTGGTCGCGGTTGAAGCTGACACGGGCGAGAAGCTGCTTGGCAAGTGGCAGAATGTCAGCCTTGCCGACGAGAGGGCAGTCGGCGGTGATGCTGCGCGTGACGGTGGTGAAGTCGGCAAACTTTATCTTCAGCGTGAGAGTGCGGCCCTGGAAGTCGTTCTTCGAAAGCCGCACGACGAGTTCGAGAACGATGTGGTAGAGTTCGATTATCACCGCCGAGCGTTTCCAGATGTCGTTCTCGAAGGTGGCTTCACAGCTCACCGACTTGCGTTCGTGCTCCACCTGCACCTCGCTGTCGTCTATTCCGCGCGAGAAATTATAGAACATCTGTCCGCGTTTGCCGAAGAGCCGCGTGAGCGTGGTGAGCGAACAGGCACGCAACTGCCGCACGGTGAATATCCCGACACTGTGCATGTCGCGTGCCGTCTTGGGACCCACGAGCCACAGTTTCTCAAGTCTGAGGTTGTCGAGGAAGCTTATGGCACGCTGCGGATGAACCACACAGAGTCCGTCGGGCTTGTTGTAGTCGCTCGCAATCTTTGCCAACAGCTTGCAGTACGACACTCCTGCCGATGCCGTGAGATGCAGTTCGTCGCGAATCGCCGCCTTTATTTCCATGGCGATGTCCTTTGCCAGAGGTATGCCGGGCTTGTTCCGGGTGACATCAAGGAACGCCTCATCAATGGAGAGAGGCTCTATAAGGTCGGTGTAGCGGCTGAATATCCCGTGTATCTGCCGCGACACCTCAGCGTAACGCTCCATGCGCGGGGGCATGACGACGAGTTGCGGGCAGAGGCGTTTAGCCACTGCCATGGACAGGGCGGAGCGTACACCGTACCTGCGCGCCTCATAGCTCGCCGTGGAAACCACTCCACGCTCGGCATCATGCCCCACTGCCACGGGTCTGCCGGCAAGTTCGGGATGGTCGAGCAGTTCCACGGCTGCAAAGAAGCAGTCCATATCCACATGTATTATCTTACGGTATTCACTCATCGTTTCTGTCGCTGTTGCGTTGTGGCAACGCATGGCAAAGTTACGGTTTTTCGGGCAAACACACACTCTGCCCGCCAGGCAATAAAGAGTAAAAAAGTAAAAAAGTAAAAAAGTAAAGGGGTAAAAGGGTAAAAAAGTAAAGGGGCAAAAAGTAAAAAACTGACTAATAGCATGATAGGAGGTCGAGCGTCCCGCTCGACAACACCACCCAAGCAATTCATAATTCATAATTCTTGCAAACCAAGCGGCAAGACCGAGCGCATAACCAGCCGACTTGCTCAGTTTTGACTCCGACCTCCTATCTTTTGCAAACGTAAAATTGGTTCCAAACCTTTCCTCCCCGTCTTCAGCCATGCTCTCGGAATCTCTTGCTGTTGCCGTTAGAAACATGGAACCACTGACGCCCTAAGAAGACCGCCTCGCATATATGCTTACCTGCCGAATGTACTTCTGGTGTACTTCTACAACAAAGTACACCCACCTCGCGACGCCATAACCCGCTTATATTCAACACGAAGCAGAGTTTCAAACTTTAAAAGGTGTACTTGTGTACTTTTTTTGACAAACTGTTTTTATAGGACATATTCTCTCTTAACCTTAAATTAGCAGACAAAGTATTTCCGTATATTCTTTAGAATTTTTATTGTGCGCATACGCATATCTGCACGATAAAAATCCAAAGACGTTCAAATTCGGACACAACGCCCCTTTCCCCATTGGGGATTGAGATTCAAAAGCCTCGAAAAAAAAGATCTATCCAAAAGAAAGTTTGTCATACGGCATGCCGGTATACAAATTCAGCTACCATCTTCTTGCCGTCCTTGTAGCGGTTGCCGTCGTCGGCGAGCTTGTAGCCCGCGCTGTCCAGCAGGGACGCGGCCATCAGCGGGTCGTAAATGTCGCGGATGGTCGATTCGTTGGAGAGCCATGTGCCGGAAGGAATCGGGGTATAGGCGACGGTCGCCATGTTCTGATACGCGGAGGAGATCAGCTCGCTGCGGTTGATGGCGTAGGAAATCGCCTGCCGCAGGAGGTTCTGGCCGTTGTCGTCGCTCTTGAAATCCTTATACGCGCGGTTGACGAGCAGCACCTCGAGCTGCCGGGTGCGCGCGGTGATGGAGAAGGTATTGAGCGAACCGCTGTAACGCGAGGCGTTGATGGAGCGCGTCATGGCGATATCGACGCTCTGCGTATCAAAGGCGTTGAGCGCCTGCTCGGCGGTGTCATAGATGCTAGCGCGGACATAGCGCACCTGCGGCGGGCGGTTCCACCATCCGTCGTTGGCGGTCAGCCAGATGGCACTGCCTTGCTCATAGCCGTCGTATTTATACGGCCCGGTACCGGCGGGCATGTCGGCGGCGACCTGCGAGGCCGGGAGAATCGGGAAGGTCAGCGCGTAGAGCGAGCCGTAGCTGGCGCGACGCAGGGTGAAGACGATGGTTTGCTCGTCCGTCGCCTCCCACGACTTGATGGAATAGAAGGTCGAGTAATACAGGCCGCGGTCGGCAACGGGTACCTCGGAATCGAGATTCTCGTCGAAACCGGCCAGCTCGAGCATGTAATCCAGCGTCGCCACCACGTCCGCGCTGGTGAGCGTCTGGCCGTTGTGGAAGGAGATGTCGTCGCGGAGCGTGACCTGCACCTTGCGGCCGTCGTTGGAAAAGCTGTACGCATAGGCCAGCTTGGGCTGGGGTTGATAATTGTCGTCGATCTCAAACAGCCCCTCGTAGACCAGATTCAGCAGGCTCACCACGTCGCGATGGTTCAATTCCAGCGGGCGAAGGGCGAGGTGGTCGTCTGCCACGATGGCGACGGAGAGGGACGTGGACGCGGCCAGACCGGCGGCGGGAAGAACCAGCAGCGCGCAGGCCAGCAGCAGCGCGGCAAAACGGGAAATGCGCATGAACAAAGCTCCTTATGATTCGGTCGGTTCGGGGGTTTCCACGGGGAAATAGTATTTGCGGTAAACGTCGCGGGCGCGCAGCACGCGGGAGGCATACGTCGCCGTATCCTGCGTGGGGATGACGTCCAGCGTCACGCCGTCGGCGCTGTATTGCGGATTTTTCAGCCAGCTGTCCACGTTGCCCTGA
>USEC01000028.1 GCA_900553595.1 uncultured Prevotella sp.
CTTCTTTACAACGCAAACAAGGCTTCTTTGGAGTGCAAAGAAGCCTTGTTTGAAAAGTGGATAATTCTATCTTGGTTTTCAAGGCGTTACTGCCGCCTGAAAAGTCATTTGCCGTTGCAGCATCCGCCCTGCTTCTTTGCTGCACAACCAGCCTTTGCCTTAGGACATCCCTTGCCGGCATTCGGGCATTCCTTCGTCTCTTTTGGGCACGCCTGCTTGCATTCCTTGTCGGCAGAGCAGCCGGCATTCTTTGCGGCACAGGCGTTCAGCTGCACCTTGCAGATGGTCTGCCGGGCCTTGCAACAGTTAGGTTTGCCTTCCTTGCTGCATGCGTTCTGCGATATTTCCACGGGTTGTGTCGTGTAGCCCAGTTTGCTGAATGCAGCCACAATCTTGCAGGGTGTAGTCTTTTCAGCGTCGTATTTCACCATGACCTTCTGTTCCTTCAAGTCGGTCTTTATCAGTTCCACACCGTTTTCAAGTTGCAGACGGCTCTTTATCTTGTTGCCACAGTCGGCACTCTGCATCTGCGGATTGGTGGTAAACATCACTGTCTTGATGTCTTTTGCCGATGCTACCAGTGCGGTGAGCATCATAAGCATCATAAATAACGATTTCTTCATTTTCAAAAAAGTTTGGTTCTACAATAGCTTTCGCAATCAAATGCCATGAAAAGCATTGATTGCGACAAAGTTAATGCAAAGCACTATGACCGACCAAATTATTGAAATCTTTTTAACATAAATCTTCATAACGCCGACGGCAGACCGCCTGTGCTATGAAAGCCGCCGCCGGAAAAAGCCACAAGCCGCGACGGTCAGCGCGAAGCCGTGCCGGCATCCATGCGAAAAGGCGCACGGAGATGGGTCAGACGGTAATCTCGCCGGAGCCGTAGCAACGGTGGTGCTGCTCGTCATATACCACGCAGAACTGTCCCGGAGCGACGCCCTGTATCAGTTCTTCGGCATGAACCACAAACTCGCCCTGCCCCGTACGCTCAAGCACGGCGGAATGATATTCGGGCGTATGGCGTATCTTGAAGCGCACACGAGCTGATGTTCCGGGTTCGCCCCACGGGTCGAGCGTGAGGAAATGGAAGTCGTGTATCGGGAAATCCTTTTTGTAAGCCGTCGTCGGTTCAAAACCCTTGCTCACATAAAGCACGTTGGCAGCCACGTCTTTCTTCACCACATACCACGGACCTCCGCCGAAACCGAGTCCGTGACGCTGCCCTATGGTGTGAAACCACAGTCCGCGGTGCTGCCCTATGCGCTTTCCCGTCTCAAGCTCTATCACTTCGCCGGGCTGCTCGCCGAGGTAGCGGCGTATGTAGTCGTTGTAGTTTATCTTGCCGAGGAAGCATATTCCCTGCGAGTCCTTGCGCTTGGCGTTGATGAGATGCTCACGTTCAGCAATCTCGCGCACCTCACCCTTCTGGTAGTGTCCTATCGGGAAGAGAGCCTTGCGCAGCTGCCAGTCGTAAATCTGTGCAAGGAAATCGGTCTGGTCCTTCACGGGGTCGGGACTCGTGACGAGCCACTTGCGCCCCTCTTCGTCGATTTCGGTCTGGGCGTAATGTCCCGTTGCTATGAGGTCGTACTCATGTCCGCGCTTCTCGTGGAAGGCTCCGAACTTTATCAGCCTGTTGCACATGACATCGGGGTTGGGCGTGAATCCGGCACGCACCTTGTCCATCGTGTAGCGCGTCACGTTGTCCCAGTATTCACGATGACAGTCCACCACCTCGAGACTGCAACCGAAGCGGCGTGCCACGGCAGTCGCCATCTCAAGGTCTTCCTCGCTCGTGCAGTCCCATTCCTCTGCCTCTTCGGGACCTATCTTTATATAGAAACAGTCGGGATGCAGCCCCTGTTGCGCCAGTTCGTACACCACCACCGAGCTGTCCACCCCTCCTGAGAGCAGGACAGCAATTCGCTTGTCGTTCAATGTCTCGTTCATACGGATGCAAAATTACTGCATTTTTTCTTAACTACACACATCTTTTTGTGGATAATGAGCTGAAACTGCTTCACATACTCGCCATTATGCTTGGCGGAGTGGAATAAAATGTATATTTTTGCAATGCACGGATTTATGACAATGAAAGGTAAATCCGCAAAGGAACAACATAAAAAAGAAAAAGAATATGAAGGTAATGCAGAGTTCGTTGGTGCGCTCTTTGTGCGCCGTTATAGTAGGAGCGTTGCTCGTGAAGTACCGCGAGCAGACAGTGACATGGATGACAATAGCCATTGGCGTGCTGTTCTTCCTGTCGGGAGTGGTGTCGTGCGCCACATATTTCGCCGCCCGTCGCAACAGCGACATGCCACAGGTGTTCGACGCCGAGGGCAGGCAGCTCACGGGATTCAAGCCGCAGTTTCCCATCGGCGGACTGGGAAGCCTCATCCTCGGACTCATTCTCGCACTCATGCCGACGGTGTTTGTCGGGTTCCTCATGTACATCCTTGCCGCCATACTCATCCTCGGCGCAGTGGGACAGTTTGTCAGTCTCGCCTCCGTCTCACGCATGGCACACATAGGATTCTACTTCTGGATCATGCCGTCGCTGACGCTTCTCGTCGGCATCATCGCCGTGGTCTATCCGCAAGGCATCGCCAGTGCGCCGCTGTTCGTGATAGGTTGGTGTCTGATGCTGTACGGCGTGGTGGAGTGTGTGAATGCCATAAAGATGCACCAACTGCGCAAACAGCTTGAGAAAGCGGCGTTGGCGGCGCAGCAGAAGCCTGAGGAAGAGGCGTAAAGCCGCCTCACGCAGAGGCATGGAAACGAAAAAAGGGAACCACCGCAAGTCTTGTATTTTCCAAAGACTTGCGGTGGTTCCCTTTCGTTGGCGGCACCTTATTTTTCCGGCACTATGCTCTCGATGTAGCTGCACACCATGCCTATGCCCTTGATGTTGTCGCCACCCTGCGGTATGATGATGTCGGCGAAACGCTTGGTAGGTTCTATGAACTGCTCGTGCATGGGCTTGAGCACCTCCAGATAGCGGTCGAGCACCATCTGGACATTGCGTCCGCGCTCCACGATGTCGCGCTGGATGTTGCGGATGAGACGCTCGTCGGAGTCGCAATCGACGAATATCTTGAGATCCATCATGTCGCGCAGCTTCTTGTTCAGAAGCGTCATTATACCCTCGACGATTATCACCGGCTTCGGTTCCACATGCACGGTGGCAGCCTCACGGTTGCATTTCAGATAGGAATAGGTGGGCTGTTCCACGGCGATGCCGTTGCGCAGGTCGTTTATCTGCTTTATGAGCAGTTTCCAGTCGAAGGCGTCAGGATGGTCGAAGTTGATGGCACGGCGTTCCTCCTCGGTGAGGTCGGTGGTGTCGTTGTAGTAGGAGTCGAGCGGCACCACAGCCACATAGTGGGGCGGAAGGGCTGCGGCAATATTCCTTACCACTGTCGATTTGCCCGAACCGGTGCCTCCGGCGATGCCGATTATCGTCACATTGTCGTTCATAGTTATTCTGTTCTTGATTCGTAATTCACTTTTTTTCATTTGTCATGGCTGCACGCCCGCACCGTCAGGAAACACAGTCCTGAACATCACATCATAGTATTCGGCCTTGCGCTCAGTCCTCATCGGGTAGGCACGCGAACTGCTCGGCATGCGCCAGAGCCGCAGTGTGCGCCCCTCGAAAGCGAACTCCACACTCGTCCCGACGCCCGGCTGCCGACCTATCAAGAAGCAGGAGCAGAGCACATCGGTGGCTTTCTGTCCCGTGGTGACTATGTCTGTGAGCCTGGGCAGGTTTCGCACCATCGACATAAGGTCGGTGGGTTCCACCACTTCAAGGTCCTTGTCGGACGCAGTGTTCTTCAGACGGCGCACGGCACAGGCCGTGTCGTACATGCCGATGCCTTTTGACACGAGGAAAGGCACGATGGCGTCAAGACGAAAAGTGCGGTTCGCCGCATCCACAAAGTGCATCTTGTCGGCAAAGAAGCACAGACCGAAGATGCGCCACATGTCGTTGGTGAAGTTGGGATAATAGAACTTCATCGCCCAACGCTTGGGTGCAGGAGGGAAACTTCCAAGCATCAAAAGACGGCATCCCTGCGGCAGAAACGGTTCAAAGGGATGCCGCTCCACAGGCTGCAAGGCCTCCTGCGCTGCGCTTTCGCCACTCTTTGTATGCTTCATTTCGTGTCCTTTGCGAGGTAAAGCACTACCGGCAGATGGTCGCTGTAACCGTTGAGCCACACCTTGCGGGCCGTGGTGCGCTTGGGAGTGCCGCAGTATTTCCCCTCGGCATTGAGCAGATAGGGGCGTGAGAAGATGTCGCTCTTCACATATTTAAGTTTTCTGAGTTTCGTTCTGCCCTTATAGTCAATGAGATTCGGTGTTATCACAATCTGGTCGAAGAGGTTCCATGCGCCACGGTAAGAAAGCGTTCCGCGCCCTTCTTTCACAAGAATGTTGTACCAAGGGTTGTACATCTCACCCTTGCGCACCTCGTTCTTTTCGGGCTTTGCCATAAGGCATTCGAGCATACTGCGGTTTGAAGGGTCGTCGTTCATGTCGCCCATCACTATCACCTTGCACTTGCGGTCGTCGCGCAGAAGCGAGTCTTTGAGTGCTTTCACCTGTCGTCCTGCCACCTCACGAGCGAAACTGTCGGCGCCACGACTCGGCCAATGGCACACCACCACCGTGACATGCTCGTCGCCAAGAGTGCCGCTCACGGTGAGATAGCCGCGTGTCGGGTGGTTCTTGTCGGATTCGCGCTCGTAGCGGTAAGGTACAAGCTTCACGTTGCGAACAGCGAAAAGTTGCGGATTGTAGAGCAGTGCGCAGTCGATGCCGCGCCTGTCGGGACCCTCGACATGTATGTACTTGTAGCCACGGGCGGCAAGCTGCGGCTCGCTCACAAGGTCGTCGAGCACACGGGAATTCTCCACCTCGGCGCAACCCACCACGGCACAGCCCACGCCGGGCAGTTCGTCGGTGCCCATATCGGCTATCGCCTGTGCCATGTTGCGAAGTTTGTTGGTGTATTTGTTGCTGTCCCACTGGTAAGAACCGTCGGGAAGGAAGTCGTAATCGTTCTTGCCCTCATCGTGACAGGTGTCGAAAAGGTTCTCAAGATTGTAGAAACCTATGCCGTAAACACTTCGTACACGACGGCCTACGGCACCCTGTGCCACAAGGACGAAGAGCAGTAACATGATGATTGTTTTCTTCATTTTTTCTTTGTTTTCAGACCTTCGGCTATGTTTTTCGTCATAGCCTGTAAGGATTTGGTTTGACTTTCATTAAAAAAGCGGCACCGCTCATGCCAGCACCTCATCCATCTTCACATCGAACGGCGTTGCCGGTATCTCGTCAAAACGCTGGAACGGGAAGCAGACACCTATCTTATAGGCTTGCGGAAGAAGCGGCAGGAAACGGTCGTAATAGCCTTTGCCGCGCCCCATGCGGTTGCAGCAGCTGTCGAAAGCCATGCCCGGAACGACGGCGACATCTATTTCCTGCAAGCGGTCGAAGGGTTCGCCCGTGGGTTCAAGGATGTTGTAGGCACCGGTTTCAAGGTCGGTACTGTCGCGATAGATGCACAACTGCATCGTGGTCTCGCCCGTAACGACGGGCAGAAGCACCTTCTTGCCCATGGCGACAAGCGTGTCAAGAACCTCGTGTGTAGCCACTTCGTCGGGCAAAGAGCAGTACATGAGTATCGTCTCCGCCGCTTTCACACGCCGGTGTGAAAGCAGTGAAGACATTATCCTGTGCGACATTTCAGCGAGTTGAGTCTCGGTGAACTGCCGTTTTCTGCTTCTTATCTCTTTGCGCAGTTCCTGTTTAAGCATTGTGGGCTATGATATTGGCATCGCGGAGAGGCAGAAAGCGAAAGCCGGCAGAACTTGCCAGAGCCGTCTTGCGACCTTTCTTTTCTGTTGCCGGAGCCGGTTTCTTGGGGAAAGCGGCATTGTTATGGAACACACGCAGTGCCGACTCGATGGCAGGATCGTCGATGTTGATGTATTTGTTCCATGCCTCTTCGTCGAGCATGTTGTAGATAATGCGACTGTTGATGAAGCGTTCGAGCAGCTTGTGCGACTTCTTTATCATGAGGTTGCGGCGCTTCAGACCGTTCTTGTCGGCGTAGGTGGCGAACTTATCCACTGTGTTCTGGCTCACAAGATACTTCGACAGTTCCATCATCTCAGTGAAATTGTTGAGTTTTAGACGGTTGTCATCGGTATAGGTGAATGCAAACTGCAGGATTAGCCCACTCATTGTGGCTTCCTTATAATATGAAGTCATGCCCAAAGTATCCTCAGGAATGAAGATGTCGGGAGTGATTCCGCCGCCGCCATACACGGTGCGTCCGATGCCGGTATGGTAAGCCGGACCGTGATGCTTGATGCTGTCCTGCGAGAAGAACTCTCCATGCTGGTAGCGGCTGAGCAGGTCTTGCTCGTAATCCTTGCCGTCGCCGGGGGCGTAAGGCTTCTGTATGCAGCGGCCGGACGGTGTGTAATAGCGTGCGATGGTGAGGCGTATCATGCTTCCATCGGGGAATCCTATCTGCTGTTGCACAAGTCCTTTGCCGAAAGAGCGGCGTCCGATGATGGTGGCACGGTCGTTGTCCTGCATGGCTCCGGCAAAGATTTCGGATGCAGAAGCCGACCCTTCGTTGATGAGAACGACGAGCGGTATGCGCTGATAACTTCCATGTCCGTCGGAACGATAGTCCTGTCGCGGAGATTTGCGACCCTGTGTATAGACAATGAGCTTGTTCTTCGGCAGGAATTCATTTGCCATCTGCACGGCAGAATTGAGGTAGCCGCCCGTGTTGTCGCGCAAGTCGATGACGAGATTGGTGAATCCTCCCTGCGAAAGGTTGGCAAGAGCAATGAGGAGTTCGGGGTAAGTTGTCTCGCCGAAGTTCTTTATTCTGATGTAACCCGTCTTGTCGTCAAGCATGTAAGTGGCGGTGATGCTCTTCTGGGGGATGTCGCCTCGTGTCACGGTAAAATACTTGATGGACTTCTGTCCGTAGCGCACCACGCCGATTTTCACCTTTGTGTCCTTCGGACCTTTAAGGCGGTGCATCGCCTCTTCGTTTGTCACTTCCTTGCCGACAAATGGTTTCCCATCGACACTCACAATCTTATCGCCGGCAAGCAGGCCCGCTCTCTGTGCCGGACCGTTCTTGATTACGTTCTGCACATGTATCGTGTCCTTGCGTATCGTGAACTCGATGCCCACGCCGGAGAACGAACCGCGCAGGTCGTCGGTGGCAGTCTGCACATCCTTGGCACTGATATAGACGGAGTGCGGGTCGAGATCGGAGAGAATCTGAGGTATCGCCTTATCGACAAGCGAATCGATGTTCACCTTATCGACATACTGGTCGTCGATGATATGCAGGAGATTGGAGAGGCGGTTGCTTCCCGAATTGATGATATTGAGTCTGTTTCCCGAAAAATGGTTGGCATAAAAAGTGCCGATAAGGATGCCGATGACGACGCATACAGCCATCAACAGCGGCATAAACCTGTTGTATTTATTCATTTTCATTGTCCTCGGGGTTTAAATAAATAATCTCTATATTGGCCTTGCGGAGCAGTTTCAAGCCGTCGTCGAGGCGGTATTTCTCGCCATAGACCACGCGTTTTATGCCCGCCTGAATTATCAGTTTGGCGCATTCTATGCACGGAGCCGCCGTGACATAGAGCGTCGAGCCTTCGCTGTTGTTGCTGCTTCGCGCCAGTTTTGTGATGGCGTTGGCCTCGGCATGCAGCACATACGGCTTCGTGACATTGCTTTCGTCCTCGCAGATGTTCTCGAAACCGCTTGGCGTTCCGTTGTACCCGTCGCTTATTATCATCTTGTCCTTGACGACAAGAGCCCCTACCTTGCGGCGTTGGCAGTAGCTGTTTTCCGCCCAGATGCGTGCCATACGCAGGTAACGGCAATCGAGCAGATTTTGCTTGTTATTTGATTCCATTGCGTTTAAGTAATGCGTTGATTGACGGTTCTTGCCCCCGGAAGTTCTTATAGAGTGTCATCGGGTGCTCCGTTCCGCCCTTGGAGAGGATGCAGTCACGGAAGCGTTGCGCCGTATTGCGGTCGAAAATGCCGTTCTCCTTGAACACACTGAAGGCATCGGCATCAAGCACTTCTGCCCATTTATAGCTGTAATAACCGGCGGCGTAGCCTCCCGCCATGATGTGCGAGAACTGCGTTGTCATGCAGGTATCGGGCAACTGGCGTGTGACGATGGCGTCTTTCCATGCCTCTTTCTCAAACTTTATTATGTCGTCGGCAAACGGTTGCTTCTGAGTGTAGTATGCCATGTCGAGCAAACCGAAGCTCACCTGCCGCAGACAACTGTATGCCGCCATGAAATTGCGGCTCTTCACGATGCGTTCTATAAGTTCGTCGGGCATGGGTTCGCCCGTCTGATAATGGAAAGCGAAGGTGCGGAGGAAGTCTTTCTCCACCGAATAGTTCTCCATGAACTGCGAGGGCAGTTCCACAAAATCCCACCAGACGTTGGTACCGCTAAGACTTTCGAAGCGCGAATTGGCGAACATTCCGTGCAGAGCATGACCGAATTCGTGGAGGAATGTCTCCACTTCGCCCAGCGTCAGCAGTGCGGGTTTCTCGGCAGTGGGCTTTGTAAGGTTCATCACGACACTCACATGAGGGCGCACGTTGTTGCCTTTCGAGTCGATCCACTGTCCCTGGAACTCCGTCATCCATGCTCCTCCCTGCTTGCCTTTGCGTGGGAAGAAGTCGGCATAGAGCACCGCCAGATAGCTACCGTCCTTGTCGAACACCTCATAAGCCTTCACATCAGGGTGATAGACAGGTATCTCCGTGTTCTCCTTGAATGTTATTCCGTAGAGCCGTGTGGCGAGTCCGAACACTCCGCCTATTACTTTTGAGAGTTCAAGGTAGGGTCGCAGCATCTCGGCGTCAAGGTTATATTCCTTCATCTTGAGCTTGTGCGAGTAGTAGCTGAAGTCCCATGGCTCCACGATGAAGTCGTCGCCGTCGATTGCTTTCGCCTCCTTTTCAATGGCTTCCACCTCTGCTACGGCTGTGGGTTTGTATGCGCTGATGAGGTCGCCAAGCAGCTTATACACGTTTTCCACGTTTGTTGCCATGCGGTGTCTGAGCACATAGTCGGCGTAAGTGTCGAAACCCAGGAGCTGGGCTATCTCTCTCCGAAGATTGATGATGCGCTGGCAAATCGCCAGATTGTTCTCCGTGTTGTCGTGGATGCCTTCGGTGTTGCGTGCCATGTACATTTCCTTGCGCAGTTCACGCTTTGTGGAATATGTCATAAACGGCGAGAAACTGGGGAAATCGAGTGTGAACACCCATCCTTCCAGACCTTTCTCCTTAGCGGCGAGTGCCGCTGCTTCGCGCGCCGTTTCGGGCAGTCCGTCGAGGTCGTCCTCGTTGGTTATGTGCAACTGATAGGCCTTGTTCTCCTTGAGCAGATTCTGCGAGAACTGCAACGAGAGCATCCCTGCCTCTTCGGTGAGCTGCCGCAGACGCTCCTTCCCCTCATCATCAAGCAACGCTCCGCTTCTGACGAAGCTGTCATAGCAGTTTTCGAGCAGCATCGTCTCCTCGGCAGTGAGCGTGCGATGGTGCTCATATACATATTTGATGCGCTCAAACAGTTTCCTGTTCAACCGCACATCGTTGGCGTGTTTGGTGAGAATGGGACTTAGTTTCTGTGCCAGAGCGTCGAGTTCGTCGTTGGTTTCGGCACTCAGCATACACGAGAACGCATTCGACACACGGTCGAGAAGGTCGTAATAGTGCGCTCCGTTCTCGTTGTCCACGCGTATTATCGTGTTTTCAAATGTCGGTTCCGCCTCGTCGTTTGTTATCTTGTCAATCTCCTCATCGTCGCGTCTGATGCCTTCAAGGAAAGCTTCCTCATAGTCGGAAATCTCTATACGGTCGAACGGAACGGTGTCGTGCGGAGTGTTATATGGTTCAAAAAACGGGTTGATGCGCTTCGCTGCATCTGCTTTATTGTCTAACATACTAAATCTGACTTGTTGTGGGCGTAAGGCCTTCACGCCCGTAATATTGCCTAATATGCAAAATTAGCAATTTTATTACACACGGTTTTCCTTGCCAACTGTTTTTTAACTAATATTATTGAAGTTACGAGCAGCAGAACAAGAAAGCCATTCTTCGTGCCATGGTTTTCATGTTGATAAACGAAAAAATATACGACGGCAGTGCGCAGAACCCTTATCTTTCCTGCATACATATATATAATGTGGGAAAGAGCATGCGCAACATGATACGAAGCATCAGCCTCTGAGCCGCTCAAGATTAGGAATACTGATGATGCCACGTGTGAAACTGAGCAATCCTTCGGCCTTCATACGGTTGAGTTCTTGCGACACATTGAGTCGGCTTTCGCGCAGTTCGGCGGCGAGTTGTGTGATTTTTATCCTCACCGTCTTCGCCCCCGTAGGACGACTGCATCTTTCTTCAAAGAATCTCACTATCTGCTGCCGCAGTCCATCGGCCTTGTGCCGCCACGGCATACGTTGTGCCTTCTGTGCGGTGGTGGCAAGGATGTTGAAGAGATTGAGTCGCATGATGATAAAGTCGTCGGTGAGTTTAAGTATGTCGTTCTTGCCTATCGACACGAAGTGACACGGCGTGTGTGCCACAAACGTGCGTGTGTGGCGCTGTGTGAGTCCGAAGAAATGTTCCAACTGCAATGTGTAGGGCGGTCCGAAGCGTTCCTCCACAGAATAGGTACGGTCGTCGGCGTAGGTTATGACATCCACTTCGCCGTCGATAAGGAACATGAGTTGGTCGCACACGTCGTTCTCCTGCCGTATGACCTTGCCTTTGGCAAACTTCTGAAAATGAAGTTTCGTCTGGCCTATCATCTGTGTCAGTTCGTTCTTGCTCATGCCCTGAAAGAGCGGTACCTGCAATAGACGGTTTTGAAGACTTAGTTCCATTGTTTTTCCTTTTGGTTAGTTCGGCGGACATCTCCACACGACAAACATATTATCAGAGTTCCGCACGCCTACAACACACTTTCTACACGCCGGCGGTCAGCGGAACTTCATTCACTTGTTTCACTTTACTATCTTGTCCTGCAACGACGGCGAGAACCACACTTGCAGCGTCCCCTTGTCGTCGGTGTATATCAGGTAGGCCATGAGTTCGGGATGCTTTTCGAGCAGGGCTTTTGCCTTTTCCTTTCCCATCACCATGAACGATGTGGCGTAGGCATCGGCTTCGGCGCACGTTTTGGCAAGCACTGTCGCCGAGAGCAGACTGTGCTGCACGGGATAACCCGTGTGCGGGTCGATGGTGTGCGCATATTTGCGTCCGCCGCGATAGTAGAAGTTGCGATAATTGCCGCTTGTCGCCATAGCCATGTCCTTCACATTTAGCACGGTTTGCAGTTCCTGCCCGACATTCAGCGAGTCGTCAGAGGGTTTTGTCACACCTATCTTCCACGGCACACGCTTCTCACTTATTCCATGAGCCACCACTTCGCCACCTATCTCCACCATATAGTTACTGATGCCTTTTTGTTCGAGCAGTCGTGCCACGACATCGCATCCGTAGCCTTTGGCTATCGCGCTGCAATCGAGCATAGTGCCGGGATTCTTCTTGGTGATGCGGCGGTTGCTGAGAGTCACGCTGTTGTAGCCCACAAGCCTTAGCAGACTATCCACCGAGTGCGTGCCGGGATGGTTACCCGTCTTGAAACCGAAGCCCCACGCATTCACCAGAGGCGCCACTGTTATGTCGAATGCTCCGTCGGTGTTGTCGGACACTTTTTGGGCGAGTGTAAACACTTCGTCGAACATTTCATTGGTCTGTACGCTTTCATTGCGGTTGATGCGCGAAATCACCGATTCCTTGTTGAACATCGAAAGTGCATCATCTACTTTCTGCAATTCGGCAAGTATGCTGCTGTGCAGACTTGAATCGCTCTGATATGTAATGTGATAAAACGTACCAAACACCTTACCCTCATCATGCTGATAGGGCGTGCTCCGCTGCGTGCGGATTACCCAAACGGTGCCTACGAGCAGGAATATGAGGAACGGCAGCTGCCATATCAATTTGTTTCTTCGTGTCATTTTTTTTATAGTTATATTTCGAATATGATGTTGAACGTGCCTCCCAGACGTGTGCCTCCCTTCTTGCCGTAGCCCGGCACATACCATGTGTTGCCCAGGGTGCCGTCGTCGTGCGCTATGCGACTGCGGTATCTCACACTCCATCCAAGCCTCAGCGGACCTGCTATCTTGGCATCCACGCCAAACACGCCCTCTATCCAGTGGTAGTTGGCCTTCACGCCTGTGACACTGAACGGCACATCGTCGCCCCAGACGGGGTCCTTTATGCCCTCGCCTTCCACATCGAACTTGTAGAAGGTGCAGCCATATCGGAATCCGGCATAGGCACGATAGATGTCGTGCTTGTTGCGCAGCAGGTTGAAGTCGAGTCCCACACGGCCGTAGGGTGCTTTGGTTTTGAATGTCATAGAGGTGGTGATGTCGTTGGCGTCAGCCTTGCCGTAGCCCAGTTCCACCACGGGGAAGTACTTGTCCTTCAGGTTTATGCGCAAGGCTGCCTCATACTGTCCGTAGTCGCTCACGGCCAGTTGCACCAGCCCCACCAAGTCGGCAGACACGGCAATGCCGCGGAACAGTGCCACAGTGTCGGCTTCCTGCTTCGCAATGCCTTTCCTTTCCTGTGCCGCCGACGGTGTCGCCACGGCAAGAAGGAGCAGACTAATAGCGATTGCTCTTGAAATAAATGATGAGATGCGCCTTTGCGTCATTGTATGTAACCTTGTTGTTATTGACAGCTATCGAGTCGATGCTGTGGTGTGTTGTCTTTACTGCCGTTATGTCGTGAAACATGTTCGGGGCACAATCCACCGACTCGAAGTGCGGCAGATTGGTCTTGTCCACCCACACGGTATCGGTGGTTTCGGCAGAGGTTTCCTTCTGCACGAGTGTGAGAAAGTATATGTCTTGGCTGCGATTATAGCTCATCGGCACTTGCAGACTGTCCGATTCTGTAAGTCGGTTGATGAGCACGGTGTCGTTGCCGTCGCCTACGGTGCGCGGCGACGCTATGGTGAGCGTGTCGTTGAGCACGCTTGCATCGCCGGCGAGACGCATCTTGACGCACACGCGGTTGTTGAGCGGACAGTCAATCGACGAGCACGACACTGCTGCCAATGCCGCTACGATGCACACCAGTGCCTTTAATGTCAGTCGTCGCATCGCAGAGTGGTTTCTATCTGATAGTCGTTGCGGTTCTGCGAGGAGCGGCTCACGAGGTCGGCAATGAATCCGGCAAGGAAGAGCTGTGTGCCTATCATCATCATCGTGAGGGCGATGTAGAAGTAGGGCGAGTCGGTGACGAGACGCTGCGGTATGCCATGCGAGAGGCACCAGAGCTTGTCCACACCCAGCACAAATGCCGAAACGAAGCCTATGAAGAACACGAGAGTGCCGAGGAAACCGAACACATGCATGGGTTTGCGACTGAAACTGCTGAGAAACCACAGCGTGATGAGGTCGAGATAGCCGTTGAAGAAGCGGTTCCAACCCATGAACTTCGACTTGCCGAACTTGCGTGCCTGATGGTGTACGGGCTTTTCGCCGATCTTGTCGAAGCCGGCGTTCTTGGCGAGGTAAGGTATGTAGCGGTGCATTTCGCCATACACCTCAATATTCTTCACCACTTCCTTGCGATAGGCTTTCAGTCCACAGTTGAAGTCGTGCAGGTTGTGTATGCCGCTCACCTTGCGTGCCGTGGCGTTGAAGAGTTTCGTCGGTATGGTCTTCGAGATGGGGTCGCCCTGCTTGCGGTTCTGCTTGTAGCCGCTCACGAGGTCGTAGCCATCGTCCTTTATCATGTGGTAGAGTGCCGGTATTTCGTCGGGCGAATCCTGCAGGTCAGCATCCATCGTCACGACCACATCGCCCTCAGCGGCCTTGAATCCGCAGTAGAGCGCAGGACTCTTGCCGTAGTTACGGCGGAACTTTATGCCTTTCACCTGTTCCGACTTGCGTCCCAGTTCTTCTATCACCTGCCATGAACGGTCGGTGGAACCGTCGTTCACGAATATCACTTCATAACTGAAGCCGTTGGCTTTCATCACGCGTTCTATCCATGCGTAGAGTTCGGGCAACGACTCTTCTTCGTTATACAATGGCACTATTACTGTTATGTCCATATCGTTATATTTTTTTCAGGATGTCTGTATTTATATTCTTGTCTCATCTGGCGGTGGTCGTCCATCCGCTGCGCTTGCACACTGCGGCTATCGGCACGCTCACCACCGCGCCTATGGCGAGGTTCTGCATGAGGAATATGAACGCCCACTGCACCGGGGTGAGCATCGACACGAGGCGCATGCTGTCGGCTATCTGTGCCTTGCTGATGCCGTTCTGCTCATAGACGGGGGCGAGCAGACGCAGGCTTTCGCCTATCGCCGACGCGAAGGCTCCGCCGTCGAGGAAACGGAAATAGGCGAACTGCGCAAGGGCGAACACGAGCGACGCATAGACGAACACATAGAAGGCGAACGCAAAGGAGCGGCGGAACGAGGCGGTGCCGTCCAGAACCTTGTCGCGGAATTGTATGAGACGCCATACCACAAAAAACGGCGTGGCAAGCGCAAGCAGGTTGCCGAAAGCCCCGGCAGGTATCACCGTCATGCACGCAAAACTCGCAATCCAAAGCATAGCCAGCATCATTCCGTCCTGTCTGGCAAAGGCTTTGAGCTGCATGAAATCTTCAATTCTTATCATTAATAATATGTAGCGTTTTCAAAACTTATGCAAACTTACGCATTTTTTTCCGATTATGTGTGGCTTGTAAATATAAATTCACTTTTTTACCCAAGTTTCGCAAGTTTTCACAACGCGCAGGGCGGTTTTCAAACAAGCCTTGTTTGCATCGTAAAGAAGCCTTGTTTACATCACAAACAAGCCTTGTTTGGAAGCAAAAGAAGCCTTGTTTGAAAACGCACCGTAAACAGACTATTCCGCAACGCCCCGTGGGCCGCCAGGCAAGACGGCTGCGCCGAGAAGCCCAAAAAAAGTTAATAACCCGTCATTTTCCTGTTTTTATGCTTGTGTTTTGGAAAATTTCATTACCTTTGCACTCACTTTTTAAAAGACATGGGTAAGTCTTGCACGGCCAGCTCCCTTCGAATCCTCCAGGACGGGAACGTAGCAAAGGTAGTTGGTTGTAGCGGCGCGATGTAAGTAGCTTACCCACCCGCCTCTTTAGCTCAGTTGGCCAGAGCACGTGATTTGTAATCTCGGGGTCGTTGGTTCGAATCCGACAAGAGGCTCAAAAATGGTGAATGCGAGACAGAACTTCGGTTTTTGTCTCGTTTTTTGCTTTTATAAAGTTTCAAACAGACAAATACTGAATTTATGAAAAAGATTGAAGTTTCTGAGTTGAAGGACAATTTCTTCGACACGATAGGCAAGGAATGGATGCTCGTCACCGCCGGCGGCATCGACAGTTTCAACATGATGACAGCCTCATGGGGCTGCATCGGATGGCTGTGGAACAGAGCCGTGGCAGTAGTATTCATACGCCCCGAACGCCATACACACGACCTCATCGAGCAGAACGACAGCGTGAACCTCGTGTTCCTCGGCAACAGCGAAGAGGCACGCAAGGCATACGCCTTCTGCGGCTCAAAGTCGGGACGCGACTACGACAAGGCGAAGGAGACGGGACTCACTGCCGAAGCCACCGAAAACGGATGCGTGACATTCGGCCAGGCACGCCTCACCCTGGAATGCCGCAAGCTCTACAAAGACAATCTCAAGCCCGAAGGATTCATCGACAAGAGCCTCACACAATGGTATGGCGGCGCAAAAGGCGGCTACCACGATGTGTATGTGCTCGAGATTACGGGCGCACTGGTGGGATAAGTCACTCGTCATTCACCACTTCAAGCGTGTCGCCCGACACCCTGAAGTGCACGTCGCGCCCGGCATAAAGCATGCCGTAGGTCTTCCCGGCGTCAGAATGGTACTGCGGACGGGGGTCGAGGGCGAGCACACGTCGCAGGGCGGCAAGCTCGTCGGCGGCAAACCGCACCGCAAAGGAGTCGGGGATGACCACCTTCAGTTCACGCCTTGCATGACTATCTACAAAGCCGCAGCGTGCATCGGGATGAGCGTCGGCGTAGGCCACATACGGCTTTATGTCGTAAATGGGAGTGCCGTCCATAAGGTCGGCGCCGAGAACATGTATCACAGGTCCCTGCGCCGTAGCCCACTCTATACGGTCGAGGCGCACACAGGAGAGCCCTATGGGGTTGGGACGGAACGGCGAACGGGTGGCAAACACGCCCATACGCGTGTTGCCGCCAAGCAGCGGCGGACGCACCACCGGACTATTTGCCGCATGGCGATTGGCTGAAAACTCCCAAATGAGCCACATATAGTCGAATTCCTCCAACCCACGCAGAGCGTCGGTATTGCGGTATTTCGGCGCGAAGACAATAGTCCCGCGCAGCTGTTCAGCCAGTCCGCTCTGTTTGGGAATGCCGAACTTCGAGGCGAACGGCGACTTGAAAAATGCTATCGGTTCTATTTCCATAATGTCGGTAAGATGTTGCTTGCAGTCAAATTCTTTGCTGTCTGCCATAATCCAACGGCAAGAGCAGTTGCAAAAGTAATGCTTTTTTATCTAAGTCCCGCACATTTCCCAGCATTATCCTACTCCCCTTACTGACGAAAAACAATAAAAACAATGTGAAATGTTTGGCGGTATGCGAAAAAACATGTACCTTTGCACACTGTTGATAAGTACACAATTTATTCACAAACAATATTTTAAAGAAAATGAAAAAAGGTATTCATCCAGAAAACTATCGCCCCGTCGTATTCAAGGATATGTCCAACGGCGATATGTTCCTTACAAAATCTACATGCAAGACAACAGAGACAGTAGAATTTGAAGGCGAAACTTACCCAGTAGTAAAGATTGAAATCTCAAGCACTTCTCACCCGTTCTACACAGGTAAGAGCAAGCTTGTCGATACAGCCGGCCGCGTAGATAAGTTCATGAGCCGCTACGGAAAGGTTCGCAAGTAATACGATAGATACTTTTTACAGAAGATACTTACACTGAAAGTGTGTTTTTGCGTAGTTGCATATACGCAGAAACACACTTTCTTTCATTTTAGGGGCAAGAGAAATAGAGTTAGGAATTAGGAGTTAGGAATTAGGAATTGAAGGTTTCAAAACTGGAGTTAGCGGAAGTTAGGCTTTGCCGGAAGTTAAAGGAAGATAACGGACAATAGCATAACTCATTGAAAAACAAGCCCACTTGTATATACGCCATACAGATTTTTACGAGTTCATACCAACGATAGGAGGTCGAGCGTCCCGTTCGACAACACTGCGCAAGGCGGTTCATTATGCGCTCGGTTTCGCAAGAATTAAGAATTATGAATTAAGAATTATGAATTATGAATTGCCTCACCCCTCTCCCCAACCACAGTCCGGCAAACGTGAATGCTCCATTGAGCATAAGCAGTTCGTAACCGAAGCGATAGCCCCATAGAGCGGAGGCAACCTCCGAGATGGCGTAGCAAAGCAACGGCGACGCAATGGCGATATAAGGAACTGTGCGGTCGGACACACTGCGCCGTGTGAAGAGTCCGTAAGCGAAGAGTCCGAGTAGCGGACCGTAAGTATATGAACACATGACATAAATGGCATCGATGACACTCGTACTGTTCACTATGCGGAAAAGAATGATGAACAGCACAAACACCATCGCCATACCTATATGTACACGACGCCGCAGAAGTTCGTCCTTCGGGCGTTCGCACAAGTCCACACAGAAACTGGTAGTGAGTGCCGTCAGTGCCGAGTCGGCACTCGAAAACGACGCCGCCACAATACCTATGGTGAACAGCACCACCACTGTCTGGCCCAACTCACCCGTTGCCGCAAACATGGGCAGAAGCTCGTCGCCCTGCTGCGGAAGTGCGACACCCTGCCGCTGGGCGAGAATGGTGAGTAGGACACCAAGCGAAAGGAACATGAAGTTGGCAGGAACAAAAGCGAAACCGTAGGTACACACATCCTTCTGAGCCTCGCGCAGTGTCTTGCAAGTGAGGTTTTTCTGCATCATGTCTTGGTCGAGCCCCGTCATAACAATAGCTATGAATGCACCGCTAAACAGCTGTTTCCAGAAATTCTGCGTGGAAACGAAGTCGTCCCACACGAACATACGGCTGTGACTGTCGCTCCATACCGCTCTCATCGCTTCGGGAACACTCATGCCCAACTGCTGAATCACATTATATATAATAAGCAAAAGTGCCGTAAACATGCACAGAGTCTGGAACGTATCGGTCCACACCAGCGTCTTTATGCCTCCACGCCGCGTGTAAAGCCATATCAATGCCACCATCACCACCACCGTAACGGGAAACGGAATGCCCACGGCGTCGAGCACGAAGCGTTGCAGGATGATGCAGACAACATAGAAACGCACGGCGGCACCCGTCATCTTCGACACAAGGAAGAAAGCCGCCCCCGTCTTGTACGACCTCTGCCCCAGCCTCTCCTTTAGGTAGGAATAGATGGTGGTGAGGTTAAGCCTGTAATACACAGGCAGCAGAATGAAGGCAATGGCGAAGTAGCCGAGGATGAAGCCGAGGCAGGTCTGCATATAGGTCATGCCCGTGCGCTCCACCATCCCAGGCACACTCACAAACGTAACACCAGAGATACTCGCACCCACCATGCCGAAAGCCACCATATACCAAGGCGAACGCCGGTTGGCCCGGAAGAATGTATTGTTGTCGGAACGCCGTGCCGTGAAGTGGCTGAACAGCATAAGTGCCGCGAAATATGCAGCCACAGTGATAAGTATTGTCATTGTCTTGGAATCGTTTTTTTCTTACAGTCGGCAAAATTAAGGCTTTATCATGTAACGGCAAAAGGATAACAGCAATAAAAAGAAGTTTTTTTTGACAGCACCCCTACCCACAAATTCCGCTTCACAACACCTCCACCAGCACCCCATTTGCAAGTTTAAACCCACATTTCCACCATCCGATGTACTTCGAGTGTACTTCCATAACAAAGTACATACGGCAACAATCCTCATAAAGCCCTCATGTCCAACACAATACAACACTAAAAAACCGCAAAGGTGTACTTATGTACTTTTTTTTTGAAAAATATTTTTTCTATTTATTGGTACCGGACAGCAATATAAAAGAGTAAAAAAAACTTTTAAAAGTAAAAAGGTAAAAGAGTAAAAATGTAAAAAGACTTTTAAGAGTAAAAAAGTAAAAGAGTAAAAAAGTAAAATACTGGCAAGAGCAAAGATAGGAGGTCGAGCGTCCCCGCTCGACGACACCACCCAAACAATTCACAATTCATAATTGCAGACTTGCTCAGTGTTGCCGAGCGGGACGCTCGACCTCCTATGTTTAACAAAGGTAATGTCCGTTACCTTCCATCTGCCGCAGGCGGATTAACTTCCGATAACTTCTGCCAACTCCTGCTTTGACCACTCAACCTATTCATATAAACCTATATTGGCATTTTACCAAGTGATAACCTTATCTACTATTTCTTGTTGCTCCAAGCTACTTCTTCGCAGATAGATACGTGTTGTCTCTATGCTTTCGTGTCCCATAAGGTCGGCAAGCAGGGCAATGTCGTTGAACTTCTCCAAGAAATTCTTGGCATAACGATGGCGGAACGAGTGAGGGTACACCACTTTTTCATTCAAGCCATACTTCACCGCATAGTTCTTCAACTGCTGTGATATGCCTCTTGTCGTGATGCGCTCGCCAAAGCGATTGAGAAAGAGATAGCCACTTGTACGGTTGAGTGTCTGCAACCACTTTTCTGTTTCCGTGCGCAATGTCTTGGGGATATAGATACGCCGTATCTTGCCACCCTTGGTGTAGATGTCGTAATAGCCTATTTGCACGTGCTCAACCTTGATTTGCACAAGTTCGCTCACTCTGGCACCAGTCGCAGCCAAGAAACGCACCACAAAGTACCACTCCAAGTTGTCTTCCTTCTTCAACTTGTTCTTCAAGAAGGTGTAGTCGGCATTGCTGATGACATTCTCCAAATAAGAACGTTGCTGCACCTTGACCGACTTCAAGCGGAGTTTCGTCTTTCCCACAAATACAAGGTACTTGTTCAACGCCTGAATACGGAGGTTCACCGTCTTTGGCTTGTAAGTCTCAATCAAGTAGGTCTTGTAAATCAACAAGTTTCTCTTGTTCAACTCTTTGTGTCGAGAGCCAAACTCCTTTACGGCATACAGATATGCCGAAATTGTGTTCTTAGCCATATTGCCTTGGCTTAGGAACTCTTCAAATTTGTTTAATTCCATCTCTATTTGTTTATTAGTGAAACATAAAGTTGTCCTAATAAATAGGCATGGATTTGTTCTATGAGTTCCTATTATGAGAAGTTGCTTGCTACGGGGGAGGTGAAATGTATTGATGAGGAGATACCGTTCGAGATACCGAAGGGGTGGGAATGGTGCAGACTTAATGAAGTGGCAACATCTGTTACAGATTTTGTTGCAAGTGGCAGTTTCGCATCATTACGTGAAAATGTCAAATATTATAGTACGAAGGAATATGCACTATTGGTTCGTACCAAAGATTTGTCATGCAACTTTAGTAAGGATTTGGTATATACTGATAAACATGGATATGACTTTTTATCAAACTCAAATTTGTTTGGTGGAGAACTGATTTTACCAAATATAGGTGCATCTATTGGCAAAGTATTTATTGTTCCAAATCTAAATATGCCAATGACATTAGCTCCAAATTCTGTTATGATACGTTTGGATGATGTATGCACAAAATCATGGCTATATAATGTTTTTTCATCTCCTTTTGGTTATGATACATTATGGTCTATAAGTAGTTCTACTGCACAAGGGAAATTTAATAAAACTGACTTCAGAAAGGTTCTTGTCCCTATTCCACCTATAGAAGAGCAGAATAGAATTGTTACAAAAATAAAAGAACTTTCACCATATATGGAGAAATATAGTAAAGCGCAAGAGCATTTAGATGCTTGGAATGTTGCTATAAAGGAAATCTTACAAAAATCCATTTTACAGGAAGCAATTCAAGGAAAACTCGTTCCGCAAATAGCAGAAGAAGGTACAGCGCAAGAACTGCTGGAACATGTAAAAGCAGAGAAACAAAAGTTAGTGAAAGAGGGCAAGCTAAAGAAGTCAGCTTTGGCTACTTCTGTTATCTATCGTGGTGACGATAACAAGTATTGGGAGAAGTATGGTAAAAACGTGGTATGTATTGATGAAGAAATACCATTTGAAATTCCGAATAATTGGAATTGGTGCAGGCTTAAAGATATAGGAAAGACAGAAACAGGTACTACTCCTTCAAAATTACATCCAGAATACTTTGGAAATTATATTCCTTTTCTAAGTCCTGCTAATATATTTGGTTCAAAAATAATAAGCGAGACACAAGGGCTATCTAACATTGGAGTTCAATTTGGTCGTGTTGTACCTAAAAATAGCATTCTACAAGTCTGTATAGGAGGGTCTATTGGAAAATGTGCGATAGTAAATAAACCTACGACATTCAATCAGCAAATAAACTCAATAACGCCATATTTTTGTAACGTTGAGTTTGTTCACATCGTCCTACAGTCAGAATATTTCCGATTGGCGATAATAGATAAAGCGACAGGAACGGCAACTCCAATAATCAATAGAGGAAATTGGGAAACATTACTATTTCCATTACCCCCATTGAAAGAACAGCAGAGAATAATTGAAAAGTACAAAGGTGTAACAAGTATTATGAGCAAATAGGGAGCGAAGTAACCGAGATAGAACTGCCTTTTGACTTTCCAAGAACTTGGTCTATTGCTCGATTAAATGCTGTTTGTCAACTTACAGACGGCATAAAAACCACTGGCAAACAATGCTTATTAGATGCAAAATATCTGCGTGGTAAAAGTTCTGGAACTATTGTTGAACAAGGCAAACTTGTCTATAAGGGTGACAATATAGTACTTGTAGACGGTGAAAACTCTGGTGAAGTTTTCATCGTTCCACAAGACGGTTATATGGGTAGCACTTTCAAGCAATTATGGATAAGTTCCTCTATGTACAAGCCTTATGTCTTGGCTTTCATACAGTTCTATAAAGAGACATTGCGCAACTCTAAGAAAGGTGCAGCAATTCCACACCTCAACAAAGAATTGTTTTATGGGCTTATTATTGGTATTCCACCACTGCAAGAGCAGAGAAGAATAGTTCAGAAACTTGAACAATCATCGCAGTTGCTTCGATAACCTATTCATTTGTTCTATTATACGTTGTTGCTCTTGCAAAGGTGGCAAAGGTATCAATAAATTCGACAAACTCTTACTATTCAGGGTTTTACCTTTAATTGCATCTTTAGATTCTCCGAGATTGGCAATTAGAGGCAAAACTTTGAACAGGTAATTCCTCATAGCATATTCTTTATCAATGACAGGACGTATAGTTATAATAGCTTCATTGTGATAAGCCTCAATATCCAATATTGAAGTTTTGCCGATGCTTAGTTTGAAACTCATAAGAAGACTTCCTTTTTCACTGATAGGAGCGGAGAAAACTTCCTTGACTGCCAAATCCGAAACCTTTTCTTTTGTTGTAGATATTGAGCCTCCATCAACCATATCAGATATTGAAACCCAATTGTATTCGCCATTTATCCAATATGTCTGTTCTCCTCTTGCTGGCGTTTTTCCAATAGTCATAGATACAATATTGGAAAATCTGCACCAGCACCAATTGTATGGCAAATCGAAAGGAATTTCATCGGTAATATCATTGCGATTTTCACCTATCTGCTCATAATACTTGTTATCGTCACCACGGAAGATAACAGAATCGTTGAGGGCAGACTTCTTTAGTTTGCCCTCTTTGACCAGTTTACGTTTCTCTACCTTTATCTGTTCAAGCAGTGCTTGTGCTCTGCCTTCTTCTGCAAGTTGCGGAACGAGCTTACCTTGTATTGCCTCTTGTAAGATGCTCTTTTTAAGACAATCCTTTATAGTAGTGTTCAGTTCGTCCAATTTGTTCTGAACATTATTATATTTCTCTATTTGTGGTAATAGTTCAGCTAACTTTGCCACAATTCTTCTTTGTTCTGATAGAGGTGGAAAAGGCAAAAGTAATCCTTTCAAACGATTTGCAGACAGTCCAGGCATGGCAGTTCCAACAGATGCCAAATTGTTGCTTTCTTTCAATAAGTAAATGAAATAATACACATATTCACATATACCGCTAACACACGGACGCAATCTATGAACATGATTTTGAAGACAAATATCATAATTTTCATTCCATATTGCTGAACGTCCATAACCAGCACCACCTTCACAAACAAGCAAATCTCCTTGTGTAGCCGAACAAGTCTTAATATCTTCGTCAGTAAAATTCATAACCTTTACATTATCAAGGATAAAGTGTCCCCAATATAGATTAGAGGTCGTTATGAACTTTTGTGGAGTTCCACCACCTTTATTGCTACTACTCTGTTGCTTTCCGCTTGTATGGTTGAATATATTGCCTATACGCGTCCATTCCCACCCCTGCGGAATCTCAAACGGCACCTCCTCATCAATGCATTTTACCTCCCCCGTAGCGAGCATCTTCTCATAATAGGAATTGTCCTCACCACGGTAGATAATAGATGCGTTCTTGTCACGCTTGATTTTCTTCTCCTTGATCAAGCGTTCTTTCTCTTGGCGAATCTTATCAAGCAAAACGCTTGCTGGTTCATCATTAGGGTCTTGCGGTACAAGTTTTCCCTGTATCGCCCATTGTAATATGCTGTTCTTTAATTGCTTTCCGTTCATTGTTCTTTACTTTGCGAATTGGCTAACCGGTGGTTAGCCAATTCATAAATTATTCATAGTCTTCACCTCTGACGCCTAACTCCCCGTTGCTCATTGCATTGGCAATGTCAATCTTCAATTCCTCATCGTAATCCTCACCATTCATGAAACAAGTTAGTATGCGGAGAAGCAAGTTTTGGTCGATGTTGGATGCAGCCACATGATAGACGATGGACTCCATTTGTCGCATAAACGTTGTCGCTTGCCAGAAGTACGAATTCTTGTGAAGAAAATATGTTCCAAGTGTCAAGGCAATACGTTTGTTACCGTCATTAAAATAATGCCCAGAACAGAACTTGAACACCAAATAACAGAGTTTATCGGCAAAGTCGGGATAATACATATCATTCTGCACGAAATCGAGAGTGGCAAGAATGCCACCTTCATCTCTGACTCCATCGAAGCCACCATCGCTTGCGTCTATCATCTTAGCATAAACGCTTAGGACCTCTTCATAACTGATGTATTTCACTTCCTCATTCATTATCTGCCTGCTTTAATCTTTTCAAGACATCCTTGTTATTTTCAAGAATTCTGTCAAAATCTATTGACTGGTTTCCAATAAAACGTTCAAATTCTTCTGGTGTTACCGCTCTGAGGTATTCGGCTATATTGCCATGATAGGCATCACGAAAGCTATAATCACGTGAAGCCATCTTGGTACGAGCATCATTAAGATAAGGCTTTTGCATCGGATGTTCTGCCAAGTCGTCAACAATTTGTTTTACCTCGTCCATTGATAACAATCTACCTCCATTTTCCTTGTATTGCTGCTGTATAACAGCACCAATACCATTCTCAAATGAAGATATGACAAGCAACACTTCGGCATAGAGAGTATGGCGCACATTATCCTTGGAGTCAAGAGAAAGAACCCTTCTGTATTCTTTGGCATTTTCCTTGAACACAGCTTCGTATATCCAGTCTGTTACTTGTGCATATTTGTAGGTTTTGTGTCCACCCACACATTGGCTCATTGCGGAGGTTAGGTTCTTCCGATAGTTCTCTTCAGTGATAGCTGCTGGAATATAGTTCACATCACGGCGATTGATATATTTTGTTCCGCCACCTGTTTTCTCATTTATCGTAGCTATCACAAGATCCAAAATGGCACTACGCAAAGCCTTCGCTTTTTCACTCTCCGTAAGCAACATACCAATATTTAGGAACGAACGGAAGTTGAACAAACCGAGTTGCGTGGTTTTGCTCCCGACATTGATGACGGGAGCAAATTGTAACTTTAAGTCTTTCAGACGTTTACCTTTACATAAAACATATCCATTGCCAGATAATTCAGAACCGAAATTCTCAAGATATCTTTCAATTGTTCTTTCTTCAACTTCATAGAAATCGGCCACCATTTTTTTCGTAAAACGGTATTCTCCATCAAACATCATACCAGTAATGTCCAATGTCTTTTGTATCTTTTCTATTGCAAAACGGTTGTTCAACACGTTTAGCCTTTCTATCTTTGATACGGTTAAATCCTTCATTGTATTATTCTTCAATGTTTATTTTAATTCCCAAGATACGCTGTATCTCTGCCAATGTCTTATCAATCTCATGATCAAGAGCCTTGCGCTTCTTGAAATAGTCGGCAAGCAGTTCGGCAGGAG
>USEC01000029.1 GCA_900553595.1 uncultured Prevotella sp.
GGTTCTGCCCTATGTGATACACCCCAAAACAGCTGTTCTCGGACGGGCTGGGGGGAGTTGGCATCGATAGACATGGAGGAACGCTACCGACTTGTCATGAGCACCATATTCAACGCCATTGGCTGCCGTATCGAAGTGGAAAAAATGATTTCAACCGGCAGAATCGACATGGTGGTGGAGACAACCAACATTATCTATATATTGAAATTGAAACTAAGCAACAACGGCGGACTCAATGCTGCCGAACAACAAATAAAAAACAATCAGTATGTGGAACCGTTCAAGGCCGACAAACGCCATGTCATAGCACTTGCCGTGGAACTTGACGACAAAGGGAAGGGACTGATAGACTGGAAAGAAGTATAAGGAATTTTCACTGGACGACAATATAAGAAAAAGAGGAGTTTCGGTTTTGCCCGAAGCTCCTCTTTTCTTTTTGTATGCTTGTCTGCGCGCCAGAACTTAGCGTATTATGTATTTTCGGTTATTACTGACAACCACGCCGTGCTTGGCTGTAGCTTTGCGTCCGTTAAGGTCGTAAAGTGTGGCGTCAGCAAGTGCTTCTTTAGCATTCTTGCTGTTCACTACTACATCTTGGATGGCAGTAGAAGCATCGGCATCCATACCACCAAACATAAACACGCTGTTTGCAGGCAGAGTCAGCGTCAGCTGACGGTCTATGTCAATAGCTTCACCCTCGGTGAGACCTTCCAACACCGCCTGGTCGTCGAAAGGTTTTGTCAGGACAATCTTGCCCGAGATGTTTGCCGGAATCTCCAAAGCCTGACGCAGAGTCAGTGTGATAGACTTTGACCTTGTATCGCCGTTGCGCAATGTGAGTGTCGATTTCTTTCCGTTCCATGCAGCCCAACCGTAGATTTCATGGCTGCGTTCGTTCCACGGATTGCCACCTACCCAGTGTGCGTCCATCAGGACATCGGCATTGTCCTTCTGCCACTTGATGAGGTCGGCGAGGTCAGACCACAGCTTGCCGTTGTTTATCTTGTCCATGAGCTTATAGTCGCAATAGAGTTCCACCATGCCGCTACCGCAAGCGAAGGCACAGCGCAGCTCGTTGAGGGCGTTCTCGTAGTTCATGTTCTTGCTCACATCGCCGTGTTCAGTGAGGATGAAGCCGTGAGTCATCAGAGTGTTGATAGGACACAGCGGAGAGTCGGTCACATAGATGTTGTACACCTGCATGTCGCGGTATGTGATCCATGCCTCGCGGTCGTTAGGGTTGGTGCCCGTCTTCTTCCAGTCGGCGTCCTGACGCCATGTGGCGTCGGTGACAGTGTACCAGAACGGTGAAGCCCATGTGCCTACGGTAGTGTTGAAGAATATGTCCTCCTTGAGGTTCTCGCGAATGTACTGCTCCAAGCGGATGATGCCCTCTGCGTTCTCGTTGCCGGTGTCGCCAGGGTCAGGACCAACGGCTGTACCCTGTGCAGAGATGCCGTCGAACTTGAAGAATCCGAACGAGCCCTTGCCGTTCTCGTCGTGCTGGTTCTTAATAAGGTTTGTAGCTGCTGCAAGGAATGTATCGTAGTATGCAGGGTTGGAAAGCTGCATTCCGCCCTTGTTCTTCCAGTAGTCGCGACGGTAGTCGCCGCTCTTTCCGTAGCCGCCTACCGGACCGAGCCAGGCACCTACGCTTGCGCCCATGTCGGCAGCCTTAGCTGCTATGTCGCGCATCTCTCTTGGGAAACCGCTATGGAATGTCCATGTGCCGTAGTTGTCCCATCCGTCGTCGATGACGAAGTTCTTCGGAGCTACATTGTAACGGTCCCACAGACTGCTCTTCCAGTGTGCTATCACATCGAGAACGCCAGCGGCGGTCATGTTTGTATTCTCTCTGCCCGGAGCCGCGTTGTTGCGGTCGATGTTGAGTTCATACCAGCTTATGTAGCATGGGTTGGCACGCCATGGCACCGCACGCTCGCGCTCTGAGTAAGCCAGGAACGAGCGACGCTTCTGTGTCTCGCGTATGTCAGTTGAGTTCTGCTTGCCGTCCTGTGCAATGAGTCCCACAACGGCAGACACTTTCCATGTCTCGCCCTGCTTTAATGTGGTGTGGCGGCTCCACAGACCCTGAATGTTCGAGTAGTTGGTGTTTGCCACATCTTCCACTGTGTTGAAAGCAGTCGGAGTTTCGAGTCCGGCAAAAATCCTGTCGTTCAGAATCACCTTGCCGCGTGTGTTGCCGATGGTGCGTGGTTTGCTTCCTGCTGCCTTGGTGTCCACCTTATACGACATGGGAATGATGTTGAACATCTCTATGTCGTCACCGCCGGTGAGTTCCATCTCGGTGCGCAGATAGTGGCTGCCCGAACGCAGAACGGCACGCCATACGATGTTTATAGTCTTGCCGTTGTATGTGTAGGTATAGTTGGCTTGCAAGGCCTTGCCGGCATAGTGCTTCGCGCCGCGGATGGCGTTAGGTTCAGCAGCGAGTTCTACCAACTCTACATTTCCGAGAGTCATCTGACTTGCTGCCACGCTCATGCCCGACCCGAAACTTACATAGAATGGTTCTGTGCCTGCAACCAGGTTCATTGCCTTAGAACCAAGGAAGTAGATAGCCTTCCCGGTGTTGAGGAAACTTGCCTGGAGCACCTTGTTGCCCAATGTGTAAACGTTATTCTCTTTCCATGCAGACGCGTCGCCAACCTTCTCCTGCTGTATCGGGTAGAGCCATGCGTTGGTGTAGGGTTCGCTACTCTCCAGCTGTGGCATGTCGTAGTAAGCTACGGTGATGGTATTTGTTTCCGGGTCGATTTGTACAGTGGCGAACTTGCCATCCTTTTCCGGAGCCGTCACATCACTTGACAACAATGAGCCGTTCACCGTTATTGTCTCGCCGTTTTTGTAGGTATTGCCGTTGATTGTGACACTTTCGCCCACGACGGTGTATGTGTTTGACACCACCTCGTGCAACACCCACGCACTACCGTTGTCCTGTCTGGCGTTGTCCTGCCACAGCCCCACGGTGATGTTCTTGTTGTCCAACGGGTTGAAGTCGATGCCGCCGTGCCAGTTCATGTACTTGTCAGCCTTACCGGCAGAGGTGACGGGCTGAAACTCGTAAGCGGCGGTGCCGTTCTGCGCTGTCGTTTTTGTAGCCTTCCACGGCTGCGCGTTCTCCTTGCTGTCGATGAACTTTGCCTTGCCCGGACCGTTGCTGTAGCTGTAGGCCTTGTCGTATGAAACCCACACATTGCTTTCTACGTTGTAGATAAGATACTGACCTTCTGCGCTTGCAGCATAGAAAGCGAAATGTCCCGCATTCTCGGTTGTGCGTGTAGGCGATGTGTAGGGAGTCATCATCAGTCCGTTGCAACTGCTGATGGTGTACACTTTCTCTGGATTGCCTACATTCTCCGAGGCTGTGATGTCACTGGTCTGTGCAAACGTTAAAGTTCTCCCTCCCCACAAAAATAGCATAGCCAATGACAACAGATAAGAAATTCTCATTGTCTTTAATCTTGCAACACTCATAGTTAGTAATACTCTGTGAGATTCTGAACAACCCAAATGTCCTTGCGTGTTTCGCAAACAAGCAGAGGCAAATTGCTCAGAATTTTAATTATATGGCAGAAATCACTCACCTTCGTGTTGCAAAATCAAGCGGCAACTTCTACAATATATATATGCAAAAATACAAATAAAAATCAACAAATCCACACTTTTAAATGAACTTTTTCAATTTAGGAACAATAGGTTTACCCATATTATTCAAAATTATTGCTGCCCAGGTAAAAACCGCCATCCACGTGTTACGCATAGAGGTGTACCCTCGTCACACCCCGTGCGCATTAAAGAACTATTATTTCCAAATATTGCCGTTCAGCCCCCCAAAAAAGAGCATAAATATCCTCCCCGAAGCCCCGTAATAGGACTTCGAGGTTTATTTTTTGAGTGACGAAGTCAGGAAAAGAAAGCAAAAAAGAAAGCAAAAGTCACAAAGCAGAAATCAACAAAGGAATAAAGTCAGTGGCATTTTGTATAATCATTTCAGACCCGTGCAGAATGTCACTGACTATCATTTATAGAGCATTTCCTCCATCGTTGTATCGGTAAACGTACGCCAGATTTCGAGTTTCACTTTCTTGTAGTCAGCAAATAACTGGCCAATATGTTCAATCTCAAATACTAGTCGGAGGTCATTTTTATCTTCATTAGCCTGACCCTCTTTACGATAGCCCAGTCGAGCAATTTTGATATAATAGAGATCACGAATACCTTTACCAGAGAGGTATGGCATAAAGTAGTAGAGTTTGTTTAGTGCAACCGTAGTCGGAAATCTCTTACCTGTGTAGTAAATCTTTGCTGAACCATCAAGATACTGTTCCCAATTATCCTTCTTAACATTGCAAATAAGGAGATTCTTGGAGATGTCTATTGGCGATTGCAGGTGGTATGAAATGGTCTTGTATTCAACAGCATTATCCTCACGAACCATATCATTCTGTCTAATCGGATCAAATTTGTATTGGTCGAAAAGATCAATGAAACTGAGTTGTTTCACGCATAATTTACGTGTTATTTTGACAACTTCTTCTGTAACAGATAAAGAAGTGTCCTTTAGGACTTGAAGCCTTTTATTAAATATGTCTATCGTGTTTATGCCGTCCGTATATCTCAATGAGAAGAATTCATTCAATAATTGTATTCCATCTTTCTCTTTCTGAGTTTCTCTAATAAATGCATACACATCCTTAACAAACGAACTCTCCTCTGTATTTAGCAAGGCCAAATCCACAGCCATGCCTTTGTTTAAATCGTTTGGTTCGAATTTAACAAGACCATTCCCATATTGACGCGAATTGTCGAGAAAAATATCCTTTGCTACATCAGTAATGAGGTATGCAAATAACACATCAACATCAACTCCAGTGTTTTTGGGATAAACGCAATGGAATGTTGTGAGGTTATAAATATTTGCTTCGTTGCGAATGAAACGCAAGCCACTTCTATTGAAAACTGAAACCCATATTGGCGCAGGAGGTCGATTCTCAATAGCATACCATGGAGAACGACTTGCAGTAAGATAGCGCTTGTTAATTCCTAATTCTTCACCAAGATGTATGTACCTTAGCACACATGTGTTATCTGGTGCGGTACTACCGTTGAAAAGATAGACGGTCTTATCTCCGTTTAACAATTTTGTAAATTCATTTTGAGTAAAAAAAGTTTGTGAAGCATCTACAGCTTTGCAGATACATGGCATCAAACACTCTTCGGGAATATTAAAATCATCTGCCTTTGAAGGTTTGAACGTAAAAAAATCGTTTGCACCTGTAGCGATACCACGCGAAACTTTGGCAAACTTGGAGAATGGCACAAGATGATTATATTTACAACTATTACCTTCTTCATAGTATGATTTCCACTTTATGTTTGCATCAAGCTGCAAGGTGTCGTATTCCACATATTCACTAAGACAAGAGTTTAATCCTTCTATGTTGTTAATAAGCGAGAAACGTACACTTACTGAACTGGTTGTTCTTTCGCAAAGTAGAATACAGGCAGTTGTTAAGGCATCGTCAAAAGCACATTCTGTAAAATCGACGACTATTATGTGCCGCATGGTGTTACTCTTTATTAAAGCGCGTTTCACCTCCACACCATAATCGGAGTTGAGAAACTCCGAAGGAATAATGTATGCCAGACGTCCACCTTCTTGCAACTGGGCAATTGATTTTAGGAGGAACAAAGTATAGAGGTTAGTGAAGCCATTAAGTTTTGTCCCCAAATGACTGTTCACATCTGGTATGTAAGTAGCATTGTCGTAATCGTGAAATTTCAGATAAGGAGGATTACAAACAATAGCATCATATTTTGTATTCCAATCACACGTAAAATAATCTTCATTTCTAAGATTCACTCCATTGGGAAGAGCTGTAACTGCACTTGCAAAAATTTGTCTGTCAATTTCGTACGCATCAACAGGTAGGGGCGAATTCTGAGCAAGGACACGCGAAAAGATTCCTAAACCGTATGCTGGTTCAAGAATACGGGTTTTCTGTTTGCCCTGCAACACCCATTGACACATAAACTCAGCAATCTTTTCAGGAGTGAAGAACTGAGCATATTTTTTGCGATGGTCAAGAGATGTTGATGCAATGTATTTCTGTTCGAGAGTCATCCTATTAAAGTTTTATTCCAAATAGAGATTCAAAATTGTTTGCATCCAAGCATGCCTCACCACCATCAAATTTTACATAGAATAACAATCTGCCTTTGTTTAACTCCTTTCTTACACTTTGATGATTAGGTTCGGTAACCGTTTCTGCAAGGCAAGTGCCATCTTGCGAAGGTATCTTTATGGTTGTCTTGTTCTGATTCTTTGTGTCTTGCTCTATAAAGTATTTATCATCCTCCAAATCGGGGTTTGACACAAGTTCCAGAATGCGCTGGAACGATACACCATACACTTTATCGAAAAACACCTGTACGTAAAAATGTGGAACATTGTAAGTCATTATCCATTTGTAAACGACCTTCAAATCTTCCACCTTTGGGGTGATGGATAAAGAATTGCGCTTTTGGATTATCTTCAGACAATCTTTTAGTTCAGACAGATTGTCTGTTAATTCTTGAAGCCTTTGCGAGGCTTTCCATGTTGGCTTTCGGTAGTCAATAGATCGTACAGAAGTTTCGTCAAGCTGTTGAAGAATCGCTATCAACTCAGGACGTTTCTGCTCCAACAAATCAACATATTCGTCTAATACAATATTCTTTAACTCGATAGCTCTTTCCGTATTCTCACGAACAATTCTGTTGGCTTCTGCTGTGTATTTATTGATGAGAAAAGCACTCGAACGAACCTCAATGCCAGCAATCGCTTTTGCAACGTAATCGCCAATTTCATCACTTGATTTTGAACTGATGTCATACCCAAGAGATTCATTAAAATCCTCCTTCTTGAACAGCAGAATGTCTGGACGTTTACCAATGGCGTCAAGTTCTGCCTGATAGGCATTGAAGAACTTCTCAAATCCGTCATCTCCTGCAACAAGGTCATCCGATTTACCATACCTCACAGCAACGATATTCTCAGAATTGTCATTAATTGCCCTAAAAAGGACATCTTCCGCCCAATCGCCTTGTTGTTTGTTGGTAATGAACTCCGAAGATGCCTGTGTAGGCATTGAAGCTTCGCTACGTGACTCATCAAAGTCGATAAGACCAGTATGGATGTTACCACAAATGTTGTTGATGATATCTTTGTATGCCATAATTATATTGTTTGAATATTGCTTTTATCTCTTGATTTGATCCAACTTCTTCAATGATTAGAATTCCCCACTTTCTTTATTATCAATATTATCCACCTTGTTCATTAAACTACACAATTTCAATAACACAATTGTAAGGAATAATAACTTCCCATTTACCAGAACGAGGGGAACCAGTTCTATAGATATAACCTTTCTGTTTCATTTTAGCAATTTCTCTCTAACGTGCGTTTATTTACCGCCATTTTCGTTGGTACAGCTCTGTGAGACCTTCACCTCAACCTTGAATGCCGTAATAAGATTAACAGTGAATTCTGTGGGTTGGTTGCCATTCTCTTTCAAGTCTATCTGGACTTGTCCTACACCCCGATTGAACATATTGACATAACCCAGCGTCTTCATGTCACAACAGATAAGAAATTCTCATTATCTTTAATCTTGCAACACTTATAGTTAGTAATACTCTGTGAGATTCTGAACAACCCAAATGTCCTTGCGTGTTTCGCAAACAAGCAGAGGCAAATTGCTCAGAATTTTAATTATATGGCAGAAATCACTCACCTTCGTGTTGCAAAATCAAGCGGCAACTTCTACAATATATATATGCAAAAATACAAATAAAAATCAACAAATCCACACTTTTAAATGAACTTTTTCAATTTAGGAACAATAGGTTTACCCATATTATTCAAAATTATTGCTGCCCAGGTAAAAGCCGCCATCCACGTGTTACGCATAGGTCGGTAAAGTCAAAACGGGAGTTAGCAGAAGTTATCGGAAGTTAATCCGCCTGCGGCGGATGGAAGATAACGGACGATTGCATAACTAATTGAAAATTATTGCTGTTCGGTAAAAACTTTTAGATACAGGTTTCGTATAGAGGTGTACCTTCGGCACACCCCGTGCGCATTAAAGTGTTATTGTTCTCAAATAATGCTGCAATTTTATCGCATCAGTACTAAAATCTTTGATGTCGCACTAATGCAAAATTCATCGGTGAGGGTACAAATGGTATAATAAAATTGGTACAAATGGTATAACGAAATTGGCACAAATGGTATAACAAAAATGGTACATTTAGTATATTTTACGATAAAATCCATTCATTTTCAATAGTTTATTTATAACTTTGCCTACATAATCAAAAACGACAAAGGATATGAAACAATACAGACCTCGCATAGCAGACGGAATATTAAGACGCAGACTTATGGGAGTTGGCGCTGTTCTGATACAAGGTCCAAAATGGTGTGGCAAGACAACAACGGCCGAACAACAGGCAAAAAGTGTCGTGTATATGGATGATCCTGAATATATGGAGCAAAATATAGAATTGGCAGCTCTCTCCCCCAAAAAGCTTCTTGCCGGTACCACTCCACGCTTGATAGACGAATGGCAACTTGCTCCACAACTATGGGATGCCGCCCGTTTTGAGATTGACCATAGAGACGGAGAAGGACAGTTTATATTCACGGGCTCTGCCGTACCTGCCGATACGGATAAGATACACCACTCCGGTACTGGTCGGTTTGCATGGCTGACGATGAGAACCATGAGTCTTTATGAGTCAGGAGAGTCTACTGGTGAAGTTAGTTTAGGGGATTTGTTCAGTAATTCTGGTGCGGATATTTTTGGAACCAACAATCTCAATATAGACTCCATAGCATGGCTCATTTGCCGTGGTGGATGGCCAAGGGCTACCACCATAAACAAAGAAGTGGCATTGGATATGGCGTACAGATATTATGAAGCCGTTATCAACAACGACATATCACGTGTTGACAATGTTAAGCGTGATGCCGAGAGAACCAAAAGGATTCTTCGTTCCATAGCAAGAAATCAATGTGCACAAATTTCAGTCAATACCATTTGTGCTGACATTGAGAACAACGATTCTGTTTCAGCCAATCGTCTTACGATAGCTTCATATATAGAAGCCTTGAAAAAAATATTTGTATTGGAAGACTCTCTTGCTTGGAATCCTAATTTGAGAAGTAAAACAGCAATAAGAAGTTCTGAAACCCTATATTTCTCCGATCCTTCGATTGGAATCGCAGCATTGGGTGTCGGCCCCAACGACCTTATAAATGACCTTAGTACTATGGGACTGTTCTTTGAATCAATGTGTATCAGAGACTTAAGGGTATATGCTGATGCATTGGAAGGTTCTATCTATCACTATCGTGACAGTAAGGGATTGGAGTGTGATGCCGTCTTGCATTTGAGAAACGGCAGCTATGGACTGATAGAAATAAAATTAGGAGGTGAGAAAAATATAGAAGAAGGGGCGAAGAACCTGAAGCTCCTTGCTTCTAAAATCGACAATACAAAGATGAAAGCGCCATCGTTTCTCATGATACTTACAGGCACAACAAAGTATGCCATACGGCGTGAAGACGGCGTGTATGTAGTTCCTATAGGATGCCTGAAAGACTGATCAAGACTTTGTTCATCACTTTTGTTGCACCTTGGTGCAGCAGATGGGTAGGTGATAGTTTGCTACATAGCTAATCTTGCTAAGGCAAGAAACTTCTCCAGCTCCTTTAACTCCCGACTCACCCATCACCGCTCGTCAGAACACTTCCGCCACATAATTGCGCTTGACGCCGTCCTTTCCGCGTTTCAGGAAAAGTGTCAGGCGTATGGGTTGTCCCACCGCCAGCTGGCGTTTCGCCTCTTCCGGCATACGGGCGGTGGATGCGAAACCCTCCTGGGCTATCGTTCCTCCGTCTGCTGCCGTGCTGCCCGAAGTGATGGAGTATCTTATGTAGTATTCCTGCGCATTGACATACATGATGCGTGCCGTGTGTATGCCGAACGCCTCACGCCCCTTGTAGGTGTCGAGCAGGGCCGTTATCGCTGCCGATTTGAAGTGGTCGCCCTGCGCTATTATGGGACAGAACGTGACGAAGCTGCCTTTGACCGCCGCCTTTTCGGGGCATTGCGACTTCTCGGCGACGAAGTGGCGTGACATGGAGTCATAGACATGGATGTGTCCGCGGCTCGTGTCTATGCCATCGACATAGCCGGTAGTGGTGGTGAAGACCTCATGCACCGCCTTCTTCGACAGCACTATCTCGGCGGCACGCTCGCAGCCTTGCTTCGACACCCGTGTCAGAACATCGAACATGCGGCCGCATATTTCATACGGGCGACACGGAAACTGGTGACTGTCGGCAATGAATTCCGTGCCGTTCGGGGCTACCAGCTTCACGAAACGCCGCTTGTGCCCGTTCTGTTCCTTCTCGAACATAGTGACGGCATACATTGTTACGATGGAGTGGCAACCCTCGCGGCTTTCCTCCGGATGATGAAGCAGATACGCCTGCAAGGCACGCTCCGTGCGCTCCGCGAGTGCCGGGTACTGCCGTCCGTCCTTTCCCGTATGCCGTTGGCGGTCTTCGTTGCGCAGGCACGAGTCGTAGCCCCATGCCTTGAGGAAGTTGGGGATGTGGAAATCGGCATACTCCTCGCTCACCTTTACGGCAATGGCAAGCATGCACGAATTGATGAGCGACGGCTTCTTCTGGCGCAGCTTCATGTAAGTGGCAAGCAGCATGCGTGCCTCTTTCGAACCAATAGACTTGTAGTTCTGGCGCAGATAGCGGTATATCGCCCAGTTTGTCTCCTCCGGGTGCTTGGCACCGTCGGATACGGATTCTATGAGTTGGTCCCAAGTGGGAACCTCTGTCGTGGGGTTAGTAGTCATATCTATGTGGTTTGGCAAAATTCCCTTATCTTCCGATAACTTCCTTTTCAATTTCCGGCGATACCGCGCAGTCATCGGTTGATGTCTGGCAAATTTACAAAATTTAGTTGGAATAATGAAAAGAAAAAGGCATTCAGGCGTGGTTTTTTATGTGAATTTTCCTACCTTTGCAACCAACTAACAAAATTTAAACCATGATAAAATTACTTCTCTTAGCATTGGCATTTCTTGCACTGCCCGTTTCGGCTCGTGAAAGGAAATGCGTGGATGAGGGTTGGCGGTTCATCCTTGCCGATTCCCCCGAAATGTCAGCAAACAGTTATGATGATTCCGCCTGGCGGCTTCTCGACCTTCCGCACGACTGGGCGATAGAGGGCGACTTTTCCGCTTCCAACCCTTCGGGAGCGGGCGGCGGCGCATTGCCCGGCGGAATAGGGTGGTATCGCAAGCGGCTGCAGCTGCAGCCAAAGGCGGGCGAACGCTATTTCATCGATTTCGACGGTGTGTATATGAACTCCACCGTGTATGTAAACGGTCACGAACTGGGCAAGCGTCCCTACGGATACAGCAGTTTCCGCTACGAACTCACGCCCTGGCTGCGTCCCGACGGCAACAACATTATCGCCGTAAAGGTGGATAACAGCGACCAACCCAACAGCCGTTGGTACAGCGGATGCGGCATCTACCGCCATGTGTGGATGGAGTCGGCGGCGGCAGTGAGTGTCGGCCATTGGGGGACATACATCGTTCCTGTGCTGAAAGGCAACGGCACGGCGCAGTTCAAGGTCGTTGCAAGCATAGAAAACACCACGGGAAAAGCCGTGAAAGCAATCGTGCGCAACACGCTGCTCGATGCCGAGGGGCGGAGAGTGGCTTCGTCGCAGTCGGCAATGAAGCTTGCGGCAAAGGGCGACAACACACAGACTCTGTCGCTGCGAAAGCCCCGCCTTTGGTCGGTGGAGCACCCCTATATCTACACCATGCGCACCGAAGTGGTGGTGGATGGCAGTGTCGTCGATACATACGACACCACAACGGGCGTGCGCACTTTCAAGTTCGACTCGAAAAAAGGCTTCTCCCTTAACGGAAAGAGCATGAAGATAAACGGCGTGTGCCAGCATCACGACCTCGGATGCCTCGGAGCCGCCCTCTCGGAGGACGCCCTTCACCGCCAGCTCACCATGCTGCGCGACATGGGATGCAACGCCGTGCGCTGTTCGCACAACCCTCCTTCGCCCGAACTTCTCAACATGTGCGACACGATGGGAATCATCGTCATGGACGAATCTTTTGACATGTGGCGCAAGAAGAAGACCCAGAACGACTATGCCCGCTTCTTCGACGAGTGGCACGAGCGCGACCTTACCGACCTCATCGTGCGCGACCGCAACCATCCGAGCATCCTTATGTGGAGCATCGGCAACGAGGTGCTGGAACAATGGAACCAGGCCGATGCCGACACGCTCACACTTGAGCAGGCAAACAGAATACTGAATTTCGGACACGACATGACGGAACAGGCAAAAGAGAGCGGAATGAACATCAACTCGCTGCTCACCAAGCGTCTTGCCGACATCGTGCGGTCGCTCGACCCCACACGCCCCATAACAGCGGGATGCAACGAGCCCGAACCAAGCAACAACCTGTTCCGCAGCAAGGCTCTCGACATCATAGGCTTCAACTATCACCGTCAGTGGATAAAGGATGTGCCGAAGAACTTCCCAGACATGCCGTTCCTCATGACCGAGAGCGTATCGGCATTACAGACACGCGGCCACTACACCATGCCGTCGGACTCCTTGATCGCCGCCCCGTTGAGTTGGGACAAGGAATACACCGACCCCTCGTTCCGTTGCAGTGCCTACGACAACGTCCATGTCCCCTGGGGATCAAACCACGAAAACACATGGGATATAGTGAAACACACGCCATACTGCTGCGGACAGTTCATTTGGACGGGCTGGGACTACATAGGCGAACCCACACCGTATGGATTCCCAGCACGAAGCAGCTACTTCGGTATAATCGACCTCGCCGGATTCCCCAAGGACTCCTACTATATGTATCAGAGTGAATGGACCGACAAACCGGTGCTTCACCTCTTCCCGCACTGGAACTGGCTTGAAGGACAGGACATAGACATGTGGTGCTACTACAACAATTACGACGATGTGGAACTCTTTGTAAACGGCAAGAGTCAGGGCGTGCAACGCAAGAAGGACTCACACCAGTTTCATGTGGCATGGCGTGTGAAATACGAACCGGGAGAAGTGAAGGTAGTCGCTCACCGTGACGGCAAGGCTGTAGCCGAACAGACCATACGCACTGCCGGCGCCCCCGACCACATACGCCTCACCGCCGACCGCTCGGCTATGACCGCCGACGGAAAGAGTCTGGCTTTCGTGACAGTGGAGGTGCTCGACAAGGACGGCAACCTCTGTCCGCATGCCGACGACCAGATCTTCTTCGATGTCAGCGGCAACGGTGCCATTGCCGGCGTGGATAACGGTTTGCAGACTTCCATGGAACGCTTCAAGGACAACAAACGCAAGGCGTTCAATGGCAAATGTCTCGTCGTACTGCGTGCCGGAAAGACTCCGGGCAAGTTGCATATCAAAGCCAAGAGCTACAACCTGAAGAGTAGCGAACTGACATTCGATATTGCGGCAGTACGTTGAAAAAAACGGAGTTGGCGGTGTGTCAAAACTGAAGTTATCGGAAGTTAGGCTTCGCCGGAAGTTAAAGGAAGATAACGGACAATAGCAGAACCCATTGAAAACTAATGGTAATGTCCGTTACCTTCCATCCGCCGAGGCGGATTAACTTCCGATAACTTCGGCTAACTCCCGTTTTGACACTCCTCCGGGATAAACGGAAATTAGCGGACAATAGTACAAACTTGCTGAAAAAGCAATGCTATTGTCCGCTAATTTCCGTTTATATTCCATTAATTCCCGCTAACTCCCTTTCCCTTTATACCCAAGCGTCCTCATGGCATTGAGCACGGCAATGACGGTGACGCCTACATCGGCAAATACAGCCATCCACATTGTGGCTATGCCGAGGGCGGCGAGCAGGAGCACAAGCACCTTTACGCCGATGGCGAACACTACGTTCTCGTGGGCAATGCCCAGCGTGCGGCGGGCAATGGCTATGGCGGTGGCAACCTTGGTGGGGTTGTCGTCCATCAGTACAACATCGGCTGCCTCTATCGCCGCGTCGCTGCCCAACGCTCCCATGGCTATGCCCACATCGGCACGCGCCAGTACAGGAGCGTCGTTGATTCCGTCGCCCACGAAAGCCGTGGTTCTGCCGGCGGGAGTCGCAGACGCCAACTGCTCGAAAGCGTCTATCTTCTCTGTTGGAAGGAGTCCGGCGCGGCATTCGTCTATTCCTAATTCCGCAGCCACGCTCTGTGCCACTTCCTTACGGTCGCCAGTGAGCATGGCGACGCAGCCCACTCCCATTCTCTTGACATCGCTTACCGCCTCGGCAGCAAAGGGTTTTATAGCGTCGGACACTACTATATGGCCGGCATAGACTCCCTCGATGGCGACATGCACCACAGTTCCCACACGATGGCACTGGTGCCACTGCGCTCCGACGGCATCCATCATGCTGCCGTTGCCCACGCACACCGTGCGTCCGTTCACCTTGGCGCTGATGCCTTTTCCTGCCACCTCCTGCACATCGCTCACCTTGCATCCGTCCTGCTCGTGGGCGAAAGCCGTCCGTAGCGACACGGCAATGGGGTGAGTGGAGTAACGCTCCACATGGGCGGCGAGGTGCAGCAGTTCGTCGGCGGAGATGTCGCTGGGATGTATCGCCGTCACTTCAAACACGCCTTTCGTCAGCGTTCCCGTCTTGTCGAACGCTACCGTACCCAGACGGGCAAGCGCATCCATGTAGTTGCCACCCTTAATGAGTATGCCATGACGCGCCGCGCCGCCAATACCGCCAAAGAACGACAGCGGAATGGAAATGACGAGAGCACACGGACACGACACCACAAGGAATGTGAGGGCGCGATAGAGCCACACGGTGAAACCTGCTCCGTAGCTCGCGCAGAACAGCGGTGGAATGAAGGCGAGCACCAGTGCCGTGACAACGACGACGGGAGTGTAGATGCGTGCGAACTTCGTGATGAAAGTCTCGCTGCGGCTCTTGCGCTCGCTGGCGTTCTCCACCAGACTTATTATCTTCGTGGCTGTCGATTCGCCGAAAGTCTTTGTCACCTTGGCGCGCAGCACTCCGGAAATGTTTACGCATCCCGATACCACGCTGTCGCCCACCGTCACATCGCGCGGCATACTCTCGCCGGTGAGTGCCACGGTGTTGAGTGCCGACGCACCTGCGGTGACAACGGCGTCGAGCGGCACGCGTTCGCCCGGGCGTATCTCTATCGTCTCGCCCACAAGCACGCTCTCCGGCGACACCGTCGTCATTTCGTCGCCGCGCACCACGTTGGCAGTGTCGGGGCGTATGTCCATGAGCTGCGATATGGAGCGGCGGCTGCGGTGCTCGGCATAATGCTCGAACAGCTCGCCCACCTGAAAGAAGAGCATCACGAACACCGCTTCGGGAAACTCCGTTTCTGCTCCCGGCAGGAAACCGATGAAGAGTGCGCCCACCGTGGCGATGGTCATAAGCACATCTTCGTCGAGTGCTTCGCCGTGGCAAAGTCCCTCTATCGCCTCGCCCACGACATCGTAGCCCGCCACGAGGTAGGGCACAAGATATACCAAAAGCAACTGCCATACGGCAAGCTGCCCCGTGTGTTCCACTCCCACTGCCACGACAAGAAGCACGGCAGCTACAACGATTCTTGTGATTTTTGTCTTCATATTCCTCTTATTCTTTTTTTATTCTCCTGCAAAATTACGAATATATGGATGCAACCGGGTTGCAAAGTTCTACAAAGAGGATTGGGAAAATAATTCATATTTCATAATTTGGTTTCGCCTTCTAATTCGCAATTCAGAATAAGAGGTCGAGCGTCCCGCTCGACAACACTGCGCAAGTCTGCAAATTGAGAGCTGTTTGGATGGTGTTGAGGTGTATCAAAATAGAAGTTATCGGGAGTCAGGCTTCGCCGGAAGTTAAAGGAAGATAACGGACAACAGCATAACTAATTGAAAATAAAGGTAATGCCCGTTACCTTCCATCCGACGCAGGCGGATTAACTTCCGATAACTTTAGTTTTCAAACACATTCTTTATGCGAAACCCACTGCAAAATGTTAAAAAAACGCCTTGAATTACATTTAAGTGTCCATTGTTTCTTGTTCGTGAAACAATATGGTTACCTTTGCATAAGATAGGCGGCACTCGGCAATTTGAAAACAAGTTTTCATTGCGCTCGTTTGCACTATCTTTGCATAAAATGACAATGTATGGCACAAAATATTTTCCGACTTGTCTTGACTGACGAGGCACAAGACTTTATTGAAAGCTTACCCGAAGCGGTTTCTTACAAGATTTACTACAACATTAAACGTGTTGCTGGTGGAGAACGCAACAAAGAACTTTTCAAAAAGTTGGAAAATTCGGAGATATGGGAGTTCCGTACATTATATAACAAAACTGCTTATCGGCTTTTCGCCTTTTGGGACAAGGACAAAGAGACATTGGTGATTGCCACTCATGGCATTATCAAAAAGACTCAAAAGACACCAAGTAAAGAAATTGCGAAAGCAGAAACTATCAGAAAAGAATATTTCAAAAACAAGTAATTATGGCAAAGATGAATCTTACTCCATTGGATGATGTTCTTGACAAGCATTTTGGGAAAGTAGGCACTCCGAAACGTGACGCTTTTGAAAGTGATGTGGACGAAGCTTTGCACGCCTACCGATTGGGAGAAGCCATCAAGAAAGCTCGTATAGAACAGAACTTGACCCAAGAACAGTTGGGTGAACGTATCGGTGTGAAAAGAGCACAGATTTCTCGATTGGAAAGAGGTTATAGCATAACAATTCCAACTATGAGAAGAGTGTTCAAAGCGTTAGGTGTAGTTACAGCAACAATCGACTTGGGTATTGCAGGAAAAGTTGCACTATGGTAAATGCCTACGCTCGTTTTTATATCGGACGCAGCGCAGACAACTCATAAACACCATGCTGACGGCAGGGCCTATATAAAAGCATTTTTGGTGTACTTTCATAGAAGTACACCTAAGTACACCCGAAGTACACCTCCCTTATCACACTGTCACACAGCCGATTACCCGGATTTGCGGTCAAAAAGGTGTACTTCGGGCGTTTTTTTGAAAAAACTCATTTTCAGTTGGCAGTAATGCTGCGTGTCTTCCGGGCGCAGTAGCGTTCGCACTGCACACAGATGTCATACCCCAGCATCGCTCCAAGCATGAAATCCTCCTCAGGAGTAAGCTGACAGAGAGGGCGCGTCACAATCATGCGTATGGCGTTAAGGCACTCCTCCCTACCGAAATACAGATTCAGGCGGTCGTTGCCAACGGGCTGTATGATGTATCTGATGTTCTGTTTCTCAAGACGCTGCACGGCGAATGCCTTGTATTTCTTGTTGAACGTGAAGAGCACCATGCGCCGCACGCCTTTCTGGTATTCATAGATGTGGTTCATAAGAACCTTCATGTCTATGGGTAATGCTGTGGATTGCTGCATGACTGTAAGCCTTTTTCGATTGATTGTCAGATTGTACAATTACAGACTGGGGAGGATTTGCTGCACCCAAGCGTCAATGCGCTCGTCGGTCTTGTCGTCCTCGTTCACCTCGTCAAGAGCCAGTCCCACGAACTTTCCGTCCACTACCGACTCCGAGTCGTCGAAAGTGTAGCCATCCACCGACACGGCACCCACAATGTCGGCACCGGCTTTGCGGGCGGCATTATACAGTTCCGCCATGCCGCCTACGAACGTGTCGGGGTAAGACTCCGAGTCGCCGCAGCCGAAGAGTGCCACAGTCTTGCCGCTGAGGTCGGCGGCACCGATAGTCCTGACGCCGTCATACCAGTCGTCCTGCAACTCTCCTGCGCCCCATGTCGATGTGCCGAGGATGAGATTGTCGTTGGCAGCGATGACGCTGTCGTCGAGGTCGGTCACGTTGATGATGTTGTCCACACCAAGTTTTGCTCCTATTCTGCCGGCCAGTTCCTCACATGTGCCGGTGCTTGTACCAAAGATGATAACGGTTTTCTTCATGTTCTTCCTTTGTTTTTGTAAGTTTGAAATCGTTGTTCTTCGGTTGCAAAGTTAGCCGTAATGCCGTTACTGCGCAATACCTAAATACTATGATTTGATGCGCCACACCGCCTCGGCAAGACACAGGCGTCAGAAATCCACTTTGACGGGAACCCCGTGAGTGTTCTTCACCTCTTTCATCACAAAGACGCTGTGGAAATAGCCTACGCTGTCGATGTTGCCGAGTTTCTTGCGCATGAACTCCTGATACGACTCCATGTCCCGTGTCTGTATCTTCAGGGTGAAGTCGTATTCGCCGCTGGTGTTATAGCATTCCGTTATCTCATCAATGTCCTGGATGGCAGCCATGAAATCGTCCATAAGCATCTGGGAATGGTGTTTAAGGCGCATGTTGCACAGAACGGTGATGCCGTTGTCTGTCTTTTTGGCATCGAGTATGGCATGATAGCCCTTTATGAAGCCCTCACGTTCCAGACGCTTTTGGCGGTCAAAAGTGGGGGAAGTGGAGAGATTCACCTTCATGGCAAGCTCTTTCACGGTGAGGGTACTGTCCTTCTGAAGCAGTTGCAATATCTTGCGGTCGATGGTATCGAGTTCCGAAAATTTCATATTAAGCCGAATAATATTCTGATAAAGCAAATAAAACAAGCACAAAAGTAGCACATTTTCCTTATCTTGCCAAATTTTCTTTGACAGCAATGGCAACATTCATAACTTTGCATCCGAAAAGAACAATTCAGATACAAACCATTTCAATTTCGTTGTTCTGCGACAGGCGTAAAGCCGACAGGCAGACTGACGGGACTTGAGCAAACAAAAAGAATCAGTTATGACAAAGACAATTAATGGCATCCAAGTGCCCCAACGGGCAGATTTCGTAGGCAGTTTCCTCCGTCCGGCAGACCTTTCGGACAGCAACCGTGATGAATATGTGGCACAACTGGTGGAAAAGCAGAAGGAACTGGGCTACACGCTTATCACCGACGGCGAATTCAACAGAACCTACTGGCACCTCGACTTCTTCTGGGGCTTCGGCGGTGTAACACATGAGGCGGGCGGAGACATACCCTTCAACGGCGAGACGGCACGGTTGGACAAGGTGTATCTCACGGGCAGACTTACGGCGCAGCCGCACCCTTTCATTGAGACGTACAAACGACTGAAGAAGCATGAGGACGACAAGCACATTGCGAAACTCACCATTCCCGCTCCTGCGCAGCTGTTCCAACAGCTCAATCTTCCGCAGAACTTCCTCGGCACAAAGGCCATCTACCCCGACACCACCGAACTGATACACGACATAGCTGCCGTCTATCAGGACTTCATACGACAGTTTCATGCTGCCGGCGGCCGCTATCTGCAACTCGACGACTGCACATGGGGTGCCATTGTCGGAGCTGCCGGAGCACAACGCTACGAGCGTCTGGGCAGCAACCTTGACGAAGTGAAGGAACTGCTTCTCACCGTCAATAACCTCGCCCTTGAAGGACGGCCCGACGACTTGGTAGTGGCGACACATATATGCCGTGGCAACTACCACTCCACATGGTTCAACAGTGGTGCCTACGACTCCGTGGCAGACTGGGCTTTTGCCCGTGAGAACGTGGATGTGCTCTATCTTGAATACGACGACGAACGCTCAGGAGGATTTGAACCTCTGGCAAAAGTCAGCGACGGAAAGCATGTGGTGCTGGGACTTATAACGACAAAACGGCCAGAACTGGAAGACGAGGACAAAGTGATAGCACGCATTCACGAGGCGACTAAGTACATACCTCTGGAACGCCTGTCGCTCTCTCCGCAGTGCGGTTTCGCTTCATGTGCCATCGGCAACAAGCTCACCACAGAACAGCAATGGGAAAAACTCCGGCTGGTGAAAAGAATCTCTGAAAGAGTCTGGGGATGAAAGGAAGATGTGTCAAAGCGGAAGTCTTGACACATCTTTTTGTATAAATATTTGCAAGAATGAATATAAATGCGTAATTTTGCATTTACATTTCAGTATTATGTATATTTATACAAAGATTAATCAGGATGAACACAATCGACAATTCGCATGGCACTGCGACACAACACTTGAAGAAACGCCCCTCAGCCATACTTTCATTCATGCCCGTCGTGCTACTGGTGGTGATGCTTACATTCACCATCCGCTTCTTCGGTGCCGACTCGCTCTCAGGTGCTTCACAGACCACGCTGCTGGCAGTGTCGGCATTCTGCGTGCTCATAGGAATGCTGAAGCTTAACATTCCGTGGGCAAGTTTCGAGAAAGCGATAACGAAAAACGTGTCGAGCGTGTCGAGTGCGCTCATCATCCTGCTCCTCATCGGTGCGCTGAGCGGCGCATGGATGGTGAGCGGCGTCGTGCCGACACTTGTCTATTACGGTCTGCACATCATACACCCCAGTGTGTTTCTCGCCTCCAGCTGCCTCATCTGCGCCCTCGTCAGCGTGATGACGGGGTCGTCGTGGACCACCATCGCCACCATAGGCATAGCACTGATGGGCATAGGGCGTGCGCAGGGTTTCGCCGACGGATGGGTGGCAGGTGCGATAATCTCCGGAGCATACTTCGGCGACAAGGTGTCGCCGCTCTCCGAGACGACGACACTCGCATCGAGCAACGTGGGCGTTCCGCTCTTCACCCACATACGTTACATGCTCGTAACGACGGTGCCTTCGTTCTGCATAACGCTTGGCATTTTCGCAGCGGCAGGACTCATAGGCGGCACATCTGGCACCGGCGGCGTGGCGGGATTCACCACTGCCCTCACCCACCGCTTCTGCATCACGCCGTGGCTGCTGCTTGTCCCCGTGCTCACGGGGGTCATGATAGCCCGCAAGTGGCCGCCCGTCATAACGCTGTTCCTTTCCACACTTCTGGCGGTGGGCTTCGCCCTGGTGTTCCAGGGCGATGTGCTCGCCGAGATCGACGCCTCGCCATTCAAGGCGGCGATGATGAGTGTCTATGGCGAGACCGCCATAAGCACCGCCGACCCCATGCTCACCAACCTTGTAGCCACACGCGGAATGGCAGGGATGACAGACACCATCTGGCTCATAATCTGTGCCATGTGCTTCGGAGGCACGATGACGGCGAGCGGAATGGTGGGCGGCATATCGCGCCTCTTCATACACAAGGCGAAAGGGCGTGTGTCGCTTGTGGCATCTACCGCCACCACCGGCGTGATGCTGAACGTTGCCATTGCCGACCAGTATCTGTGCATTCTGCTCAACGGCCATATCTTCCGCGATGTGTACGACCGCATGGGATGCGAGCGGCGTCTGCTAAGCCGCACCACCGAGGATGCCGTCACCGTCACATCAGTGCTCGTGCCGTGGAACACCTGCGGCATGACACAGAGCACCGTCCTCGGCGTAGCCACCGTGGCCTATCTGCCCTATTGCTTCTTCAACATCATCTCGCCGCTGATGAGCGTGGTGGTGGCAGCACTCGCAACAAGACACAAGAAAGGGGTGGCAGAGCCGAAGCTGGCGGAAGTCAAGGGAAGTTTATAAACCTGACTTCTGCAATCTCCAGTACTGCCACCCCTCAATATGGTAAGGGTTCAGGCCCGTATGCTTAGAATGTCACATTGAATCCGACATTCACACTTGCGTTGGAACTGAGCGGAATGAACTCCTTGCTGGTCTTGCCGAGCAGGTGGTCCATACCCAGGAACACGTTGAAACCCTTGGGATGGGCGTTGAGCACCCAACCGAAGCTTGCAGTGTAGCTGTTCACAGCAAAGTTGATGCCGCCGTCGAGCCATTTCAGCGGAGCCACGTTGGCACTGAGTCGGCCTTCGGTCCATGTATATTTGCCGTTGATACGGGTTGAACTGAGCAGACCGAACTTAAGGTTGCGGTAGAGCGGGAACGTGTATTCGCAACCGAAGTTCAACGTAGCACCGATGCCGGTGGTGCGTCCGCCGTCATCGCCATCAACCGAAAGGTTGGCGAAGTCGGCTATCTGGTCGCCGTATTTGTCGGCCTGTGCATCGAAGGAGTTGTCCTTACGGTCGCCCGCAGGAGTATTGTCCTTGACTGCAATGTCGTGGAAACCGTCGAAGGTGAAGGTCGTCTGCTTGTTGGAAGCCTTCATTGAGTTGCTCCAGCTGATGAAGCCCAAATCCATGATGGCTGCGCTCACGGTCCAGTCGTCGTTCACCTTATATGTAGCGCCGAGGTCGAGTGCCAGACCGAAGCCGCCCACTCCTGCTCCATCAACATCGATATCGTTCACACGGTCGTACTCGCCCTTGCTGGCGTCGTTGTATTCCTTACGCTCCGTCTTGTATGTGAAGCCCTTCATCGACACGTTGGCCATAGCCTGGCCGCTCATTGTCCACTTGTCGTTGGCACTGAGGTCGGCACGCAGGTTGGTGAACTGTGCATCGGCACGCGCCGCTCCGAGGAGCACCTTCAGCTTAGCACCGGCACGCAACTTCTTGGTAATCTGGCGCGAGTGACCGAACGCGAGCTGCACAAACGACTGCGCATGAACGTTGATGTCGTCCATCACATAGCTCTTGTTACCCGTGTTCTTGGCAAACTCCAGAAGGTCGTAAGGCAATGCCATTCCCACATTTGCACGGGCATCGATGGAGACCGTGTTGTAACCGCCGAACGCCTTGAAGCCGGCAGAAAGCAGGGTGAGGTCCACATCGGCGGTTATCTTGTTCATGCCCGTAGAGAATCCGCTGAGCGCATCGGTTGTGGAAATGTAGGGGTTCATGAATGTCGTCTTCTTGCTGTCGCTGTCGATGCCGTAGCGCGGATTGTCGAAGAGGACATCGCCCAGACCGAAGTTGCCTTGCATACGCACATTGGCATTGCCGAGTGCGGGTATCGACACATAGTTCTGCTCGTTGCCGTAAGCCGGGTTCAGGGTGTGGCGGAACTTGTAGTCGTCGGTGAAATAGCCCGAATTGAGTCCCTGAGCCATGACATTGCACGCCAGTGTTGCCAGCGATGCTGCCAATATATATTTATTGAAACTTTTCATAGTGTTGTCTTGGTTTTATTCTTTATCGTCGTCTGTGTTTACAATGATTCGTCCCACGAGCTTCACCTTTATGTTGTTGGCTCTGAGAGTCTGGTTGTATGCGTTGATTGTCTTGCCCACAATGACCTTGTCATCGCCGTTGGCAGCAGCTACAACGCGGTAGGTAATGCCATCAACCTCCTTGAGAGCACCCTTTTGGGCCTCGGTGAGGCGTATGGTTACAGGTGTGGATACAGCCGTAACACCGTCCTCGGAAGCCCTGATTGTGTTGGAGACCTCAACATTGATTCTCTCGTGAGGGATGATGTTGCCGTTCACATCCACTGCCCATGCTGACAGCTGGAGGAATGCCGGCACCTTGTTCTCAATGTCGGTGGTGAGCATCAGCGCGGCACCATCCATGAGTTCGAAGTCGTTTATGTCGTCGTTCCAGCCGTCGAGAGTGTCGTTATACACTATGCGTGCGCCCTCGTCGAAAGCGAGCGGTGCCGAGATGGAGTATTCGGGAGTGATGGTGTAGCGTTTGCCCAGTTCCATTGTGCTCTCGCGTGTGGCGTCGGCACGGGAGTTTGCCTCGAAGCGCACGGTTCTCGGGATGCGCTCTATCACATCAGAGAGGTTGGGAACCGTCACGACCTGGTGGTAAAGCGAAGCATCAACGCCTTCTGCATACTTGCAGATGGCCACCTTGGTGACGCCGTTGGGATTGATGCGGAACTCGGGAACAGCCACGCTGTTGATGAGCGTGCCGTGCTCGTCCTCGGCATAAAGCGTACCTGAGATGTAGCCAGCAATGTCGATATCGCTGTTTATCTTGACATTGATAAGCGGATTGTAGAGGTTCACCTTCACCTCGCCGTCGGTGAGGAAGTCGGGAACATCGGTAATGTCCACCTTACCGAGCTCGCTGAGTTCGATGTCCGGGTCGAATTTACCCGTTGCCTCGTGTACGGTGATGGAACCCATTGTCATGTTGGAAGACACATAGAGGTCGGACGAAGAAGCGTAAGCCTCATCTATTTCATCGAATGTCACACCCATAAGTGCCACTCCGTTGAGGTCCACCCGGCCGTCCTTGCCGTCCTTGCCGGGCTTGTGTACGAGACTGTTCTCTGCCGTAGCCGGCTCTCTGAAGTTCATGGCTTCGAGCACAGCATGAAGCTGAATCTTCGCAGAACTGTTTATGTTGTGGAACACCACCTTGCCGGTAGCCGCATCATAATCGGGCTGCTTGGGCGAGCACTGCTTGATGGCGAGCTTCATGTACGACGGGACGGTGAGGGTGAGAGTCTTGAACACCGGCACTGCACGCTTGAGGTTGGGGCTTACATTCACATCGATTGTGATGTCGGAAGATGTCTTTGCTTCCTTTATCTCCTTGATGTCGCCGGAAGCGTCGCCCGTGTAATGGAATTCCACGGTCTTGCCTTCAGCCGAGACCTCGGCAATTTGGCTGACGCGATGTTTGCCACGAGCAGCTACGGGAGCCACTGCCGGCAGTGCCACGGTCACCTTGAAGTTGTTGTTTATTGTCGCCTTTTGCACCACCACCTTGTTAATCTTCGGGTGGGAAGGGTCGGCATTGTCGCCGTCCTTGTTGAACATATAGTCGCCGTTTTCGGCTATCGACACGAAGTCGCTGTTGTTCAGGTTAAGCACGTCGTCGAGCATGATGTTCTCGGTGTCGCATACGGGCAACTCCAATCCATCACTTCCCACGCCAATTGTGGTATCGACATTTGACAAATCGTAATCGCTGTCAGTGCATCCAGATCCCACGGTAAGGAAACCGAGCGCAAGCATGCACGCGATAAGCTTAGAGCTGTTGATGTCTTTTTTCATAAAGAGTTAAAATTTCGGTTTTTTGATGTTTAAGCTGTTTAGTTCCGTTTTTTCAAAAAGGCACAAGTACATTAGTGTCCCGTTAAAATCGGGACCAGTTAAATATTAATCAAATAACCCCG
>USEC01000030.1 GCA_900553595.1 uncultured Prevotella sp.
GCAAAGGTAAACCAATGAATGATTATGGACAAGGCGGCATCGCGGATACGCTTACGTTTGGAAATGAATCTACATTCTGCCTCCCGACACATTAATCCCTGACTTCTTAATTCCTGACTTCTAATGATGCCTTGCTGTTTGTCTTGGCAAACAGTACTTTGCTTCACACATTCCTCTTGTTTTTTACTTCTTTACTTTTCTACTTTTTTTACTTTTAAACGCTTTTCTACTCTTTTACTTTTAAACGCTTCTTTACTTTTCTACTCTTTACTTTTAAAAACAAGACTTCTTTACACTCAAAACAAGGCTTCTTTATAACGCAAACAAGGCTTCTTTGAAGTACAAAGAAGCCTTGTTTTAAAACGACATGTTATTTATCTGAAAATCAACTACATACACTTCGCCACACCGACAAATCCCGGAAAAGCGGAATCGCAGACGACAGTTGCTTCGGACGACTGGTACGAATGTGGGGAAAGGGCGTGGCACAAAGCAGCATTTCAGCCTTGGTAAGGAATGCGTTTCACAACCTTTGCCGGGCAACCGGCTGCCAAAGAGAAATCGGGGATATCGTGTGTAACAACGCTGTTTGCCCCCACCACTACTCCATTGCCTATGGTCACGCCGGCAAGCACGCACACGTTGTCGCCAAGCCACACGTTATCACCTATGACAACACCGCCTTTCGAGCATACGGGGCGGCAGTGCGGCGGCATATTCAAGTGCTCCGAAGAGAATCCGCCATGCGAGTTGTCGGAGATAAGGACATTTGTCCCCGTCAGCAGATTGTCGCCTATTATTATGGAGCGGACTGCAGTAATATGCGCGAAGTCGCGGATTGTACATTTATTGCCGATTCTTATCAGTGGAGCACCATAGTCGCCCTGCCATGCCGTCAGTTGCACATTAGCACCTATCATCGTGCCAGCACCGACATGAACGTGCCGGAGTCCACGAAGATTGAGCGCGCGGTAGGACACAACTGTATCACTGCCCAAACTTGCGAAACGGCGTTTAAGCCATCCCGTATATACGTTGGTGAGAACGGAATGCCATAGTTTTCCTGCCACCGGCGGCCATACCACCGACAGAACAAGACCTATCGCACGACAAAACATTCTGAAAATCTTAATCATACTGTGACATTACAAGTTAGTTAACAAACCAAAGACGATGCTTTTTATGCCATCCGCATACCGAAAACTTCAGTTATTGCCCGCTCGCCCACAGCCTCAGCGCACTGCCAGAATCAGACGGGCAGAAGCTTTATTCCGAAGATGTAAGAGAAGGTATATGCCATGTACACCAGTGCTATGAGCACCACGACAAGCATCGCAACCCATTTCGGGCGGATGGTGTAGTAGATGTTGCAGAAAAGCACTATCGTCACGATGCGGAAAAGGTAGCTCAGACGGTTGGCAAGCACGGGGAGGAAAGCGAACGCCGTGAACGAGAAGATGCTTATGGCTAATATCTTCATCATCAGCGGGAAGTACCTGTTGTGCTCCTTTATGGTCTCATAGAAGTACATAAGATAAAGGAACAGCATGATGGTGAAGAGATGCAGCGGACTGAACACGTTGAGACTTGACTCCATGGTTTCGGAAGTCTTCTCGTAGTTTTCGAGTTTGTTCTCAATATACGGAATCGGGATGTTCACAAGAAGGATGCTTCCAAGGAAATAGAACACATAGGAAGCGGGTATGACCGCCGTCCAGAACATACGCGTTTTGAGCGACATCTCCTTGTTGCTCAAGAACACAAGCGGAATAAGGGCAATGGCGGAAATATGGAAGAACATGCCCAGACCTATGAGCAGAAGCGACTTTATCCACTGCCTGTCAGCCATGGGCTGTATGGCAAGCAGGAAGAGTCCGGACATGATGCCGGTACGAATCTGCGTGACTTCGTGAAGCTCGTAGATGAAACTCAAATAGAGCACGACGGGCAGGAACCACATATCGGGCAGATATTTCCTGAACGCCTTGAACTTGAGCATCACACCGAAGAAAGCGTAAAACACGAAGATGATGTGCACATCGTTGGTCAGACGGCTAAGTATTTCGGATATAAGGAAATAGGAATACTCTATGGCGCCGGAGATACGGTCGTCATCGTAATGATGGAAAGCATACTCATAGTTCACCGAATCGGGATCGACACCCACTTCACGCAGACCTGCAACAAGAACGAGGACAACGGCGAAGAACCAATAGGCATTCCGCTTTGTACTCTCCTTGAGACTGTTCTCCAAGAACGACAGAGAAACAACGATTGCAAATATGATGAAGATTATTGCTCCCATTTCAGCGTTTTATTATTTTTTTGACAATAGCATTCACCGCCGCACGCTCTTCGCGGCGCAGTCCGACAAGGTAGGTGACGGCGAAAGTGGCGCATGGCGAGAAGAGCATCACCACACACAGGCGCACCATACTGCCGTCAATGGCGCGGTGGACACACCATGCAGCCGCCGCACTCAGCCCAAGGACGCATACGCCACGAAGCAGTATCTGCACGGCATACTGCGACAACGACACGATGTCGAGGTTGCGCTTCAGGCACAGAACCCTCGCAAAATGCGCCACAAGACAGAGCGAAATCATGGAGACAAACACCGCGAACGACGGCATTCCCATCGTGAAAAGAAGCCATGTGAGAGGCATGCTGCCAAGCATAACAGTTTCGGTGACAAGATGATAGACCTTGATGCGACCCGTAGCCTGCATGATTATGGTGATGGGGTTGTGCATTGCAAGGATGACGGTATAGACAATGAAAAGGCGGGAAAAGAGTATCATGTCTGCCGACACGTTGCCGCCAAGCCACAGACGCATGATTGCCGGCATTTCAAGAACGACGGGGATAGACGCGCACGACAACAGATAGAGAATGAACTTGTTGTTGAGCGTGAACAGATGCATGAGGCTGTCGTACTGGCGGGCGGCATACTGCTGTATCATGCGCGGACGGAAAGCAAGGACAACACTGTTTGTAAGTGAAGTGAAGGCATTGTAGATGTTGTTGGCAACACCGAAGGCGGCGTTGGCAAGAGGGCCGAAAAAGAGGTTAAGAAGGATGATATTGCCCTGAATCATGCCTATTCCGGCGAAAGCACCGTACATGGTCCATCCCGAAAACGAAAGGAGTTCGCGATAGATTCTGTGATCTTTCACCATCATATAATGGCATTCGGCATAGCGACAGCGGGCTATGAAGACATAGCACAAAAGGGTGATGAGCGTGACGGCGGACAAACCTGCGCCGTAGAACACGAGTCCGTCGATGGGAGTGCGACCTATAAGCCACGCCACAATGAACTTCAGCACGCAGTCGATGCACGAGATGAGGGCATAGACATTCATGTCTTCATGCGAAAACACGGCGGCAGTGTAGGGTATCTGCATGTAGCTGAAGGCGAAAGTGAGGATGGCGAAATGGAAAATGAGAATGGCTTGCGGCAGACGGTCGGCGGGAATCTGCAACTTTTCACCCGTAACATAAACCCCGACGGTCTCGAAAAGCACGACCAGAACTGCAAGCGACACTATAATAATATTGATGCTTGCCGAGAAAATCTCGCGCAGACGGGGTTCGTCGCCAAGCCCCATAGTGTAGGAAAAGAAGCGTTGCACCGAAACGGCAAGCACGGGGAATACGCACGAACAGGTCATCACCACGCCCACTACGGTGTTGAACACACCGTAATCCTCGCTGCCAAGCCCGCTCAAAACGAGCCTGACAGCGTAGAGATTGACTGCCGTTATCACCAGAATACGGCTGAACAGCACAAGCGAATTCCTGGTGATTCGCTTCGACTGTGCAGCCGTTGCCGGTGCAGAGTTGTCTTTTCTGCTACCCATTTGCAATGATTAGTCTTTTAGCAGATAGTCGCGCACGGAATAAAGCGTTATGACAAAGGCTGCAAGCAAGGTCATGGCAAGGACGAAGAACATACGTTTCGGCTTGCTCGCCTTGATGGGGACGGCTGCGCCTTTGAGCAAAGTGAAAGCCGGAGTGCGTTCCTGCACGCGTGCCTTCGCCTCCTGATACTGTGCGCTGACAGTGGAATAGACATTGAACTTGAGCTGCATCTCGTTCTCCAAATCCTCCTGCTTGCTGCGGAAACTTGCGAGCACTACATCGGAGTTGGCATCGCTGTAACTTGCATACAACTGGCGGGCGCGCTCATAGTCGGCCTTGGCCTCGACAAGAAGATTGTGGTAATACGCCATATCGGTGCGAGCCTTGTTGGTGCGGTAGTTTGTGATATAGTCCAGAAGGATGCGGCGCGTGGAGTCAGCGAGAATCTTGCACACAAGCGGATCCTGCGCAGCCGTGGCGATACCGATTACTCCCGTCTTCTTATCGACACCGATTGATATGGACGCACGCACGGCATTTGCGAGGTCATCCTCGTCGCGCGACATGCAATAGGGGTCGAACTTGTCGCCCTTTCCTGCCACGACCGTACCGCTCTTCTTTGGCAAAAGCGACTTCGCGGCGGCTATGGCATAACCCCACCAAGGCAGTTTGGTGTGCTCAAGGATATACTTTGCGTATGTGGTGTTCACCTCACCGTCGGCAGTGCGCACCTTGATATTGAACAATTCGGACACGAACTTATTGTCGCTCATAAGGTCGGGGTAGAGCAACGGCGTGATGGCGTCGGATGTCTGGAGCATGTCCATGTTCAGACCGAACGATGAAGCAAGCGAACTGAGTGTTCCTCCGCCTTTGGAGTTGTCGAGTTCGGGCACCACAGTGGTGTCGGTGGTGTATGTGCGAGGCACACATATAATGATAAGGCACGACAACACGAAGACTACTGGGAGAACCTTGTAATAGAGTTTGCGGTTCTCCTTCATCTTCTTGAATATCACCACCATGTCGATGGCTTTTACTTTCTTTACTGTTTCCATATTCTTTCTAAACAGATGAAAAGTTAGTTCTTCACGAGATTTGCCACCGTTGCAATCATTGCAGCGATAGACGACATGCTTGAACCAAGGCTCATAGTCTCGGCAACGCTCATCTTACGCTTCAACTTGGCAGGAACAACAATCTCACAACCGGGCATAACCTTTGCGCCATGACCCAATTTAGCCACCTTGCCGTTCATGTATATAATGTAAGCACGACCCTTCACGGCATCCGAAGCATAGCCACCGGCCTGATTGATGTAGTAGCTCGGACGCTTGCCACGCTCGTAAGCGACAGTGTTGGAGTACATCACGGCACCGTTCACCTTCACCGTTCCGTTGTACTGCGGCACGATAAGGCGGTCGCCCTCACGCAGAATGATGTCGGCATCAGATCCGGGATTGTTCATGGCTTCCTCCAAATCTATACCTACGGGGTACTCGTCCGGCACGGCAAACTTGGAGATATTGGCGTTGGTAGCATCCTTTGCGGATGCCTGCACACTGCTTGCATTGTTGCTACTTGTGGCAAGCTGCAACAGATTCTTCTGCTGTTCCTCACGCTGCATCTGCAAAACGGCACGCATACGGTCCTTCTCCACTTCCGTAGCCTGGCGTATGAGACGCGCACCCTTGATATAGGCGAGACCGTTGGAACCGCCCGACTTCTTGAAGAGGTCGCTCAAACGGGTGTTGTTGCGCTCCATAGCGTAGGTTCCGGCAAAGAGGACTTCACCCTCGACAGACACATTCTGCTGCTCGGTGTAACCCGGACTCTTCATTACATAGACCTCGTCGAAAGGCATAAGGGTAAACGAGCGGTCGCCATCGATAATGAAATTGTCCTTCAGCGGCACCTGATATGTCTTGGCAATCACGCTGTCGGGCTGTGTGGCTTTGGGGTCGCTCGTGCGGCGGCTGACACTCACACTGAGGAGAGAAGCCTTGTCAGTGAGTCCGCCGGCCTGTATAATGAAGTCCTCAACGGTCTCGTTGTCAGCGTATTTATAGACTCCAGGGTATTGCACTTCACCACGGATTGTGATGGTGCGATCGCTCAGTTTCTCTGTTTTCGTAGCTACAAAGAGCACATCGTTCTCCTTCAGCGGAATGTCAGGAACCTTTCCGCTCATGATACCATCAATATCAACGCTGACCACTTCAAGCGTGCGGTCGGCCTTCATACGGTGCATCACGGCACGGGTGGTGATGGCATCCTCAGTCACTCCGTCGGCATGTTCAAGAAGAGAACGCACGGAGTTCACCTGTTCGCCAAGGTTATACATTCCCGGACGGAACACTGCTCCCTTCACTTCAACGGTGTTGGCGAAGCGGGGTGTGATGGAATCCACCGACACAGAGTCGCCGTCGGCGACATGGAAGCTTGCGAAATCGAACTCATTCACGTTGAAGGCGGCATATTCCTTGCCGTTCTTACGGTTCACACGCACAGCCTTGCGATAGGCGTCACCGGTGAATCCGCCGGTATATTTGAGCAAAGATGCCAGCGATTCATCGGGCTTCATCTCATAATACATCGGGCGTTTCACTTTTCCAGTCACGTTCACGAGGCATTCGTAGGGACCTACGACAATCACATCGTTGTCGGCAAGGCGCACGTTTCCGGTAAGTTTTCCATTGAGAATATAATCGTAAATATCGACAACGGTCACAAGACGGTTGTTGCGATAGACCTTGATGTTACGCAAAGTACCAATGTCGTTAGTTCCACCTGCCATATAAAGGGCGTGGAAAACAGTGGCGAACGCCGAGAGAGTGTATGTTCCCGGAGTCTGCACTTCGCCCATGACATTCACCATAATGGTGCGTGTCTGACCGACAGAGAGCTTTATCTTACTGTTGCTGTAACGGCTGCCGAGGGTGGAACGGAGACGTGCATTCGCCTGCTCGACAGTGAGTCCGCTCACCTGAACAGGACCGAATCCTTCGATGGTGACGCTACCATCGGGCGACACTGTACACTGTTCCGACTTCTGCGAAGCGCCGTAAATATCGATGAACACGGCATCGCCGGGACCCAAACGGTAGTTCTGCGGGGTGGCAATGTTCATGTTCGGTTCGAAAGAGAGTTCGTTGTTATTGAAGATATCGCGTCCGAACACTTTCTTTTTCAACGCATCACGCTCGGCAAGGAGCTGCTGAAGCATCTGCGCCGTATCGGGAACCAACTCGAAAAGTTCGTTCTGATAGTCCATGAATTCCTCATCGTTCTCATCGTAAGTGTTCTTGTATGTGCGGTCGCGCTCGGCTCTCATGCGCATATTGCTGTATCCGTTGGCCTTTGCATCGACCTCCCGGCCATAGTCGGAACGCTTGTAGTCGGAGCGTGTCTTGCCGTTGTTAGTACGCAGACGCGAATCGGTATTGCCGCTGGTCTCGTTTGAAACGACACCGAGACCGCCCTGCTTAGCCTCACGTTCATACTTTTTCTTCACACGGCGTATCTGTTGGATATCTACGCCGCGCTGCATGAGTTTGGTGACAATCTGCGCTTGCGATGTGCCTTCTTCGCGTTCCTTCATGATGAACTTAATCACCTGCGAGTCGGTCATCGTGGACTGTGCCGCTGCCATGAGAGGCACAAAAGCCAGAAAAAGGAGTTGAATGATGAGTCTCTTCATATTATGCTTATATTTTTTTCCCAGTAACAATGCTTGCAAAAGTCTTCATAAGAATGCTGAAATCGAGCCACAGCGAACGGCGGCGATAGTAGTCGATGTCCATGTGCAGACGACGCAACATCTTATCCATCGTGTCGGTATAGCCGTTGTAGAGTGTGGCTTCCGAAGTGAGTCCGGGCCGCATTCTGAAGATATACTTGTAGTTCTCGTCCTCAGCCATAATCTTGTCGATGAAGAACTGACGCTCCGGACGCGGTCCGACAAGCGACATATCACCACGGAGAACATTCCACAACTGTGGCAACTCGTCGAGATGATGCTCGCGAAGGAAGCGTTCCAGACGGGTGGAGTTGGTGGCATCGCACTTGGCAACGAGCTGCGGGCCATTCTCTTCAATGACGCTGCTCATGGTGCGGAACTTGTATATGGTGAACGGCAACGCCCCATACCCTATGCGCTCCTGGCGGAAAAACACCGGACCGTTGTTCTGGTGACGCATAAGAACCATTATGATGAGATATGCCGGGGAAAGGACCATCATGCCGACCAAGGCGCAGACCACATCGGTGGCTCGTTTCACCACCAACGCTGCCGCGCCCATTCCGTCTTGAATAATGTCGTTGCCTGACGTTTGCTCCATTTACATTCGTTTATAATAGATAACTATATTTTTGTTGTTTTGTTGCAGAAAAGTCGCGGAAAATGCTTGAAAAAGTGCAGATTCGCGACTCCTGCCGTCTTTCACCTCGCATTATATGTCCGCGAGAATGTCGTTTTTCCGTTTATATCGCGCACTTCCACCTTCAGCTGACCGCCCTGAACCGTGCCAACGGCACACGCCTCATTGGAATTGACAAGCACGGGGAAATTGTGCAAAGCATCGGGTGCGTAGTACTCATGCCGGTGCAGATGACCGCAAATCATAAGGTCGATGCCGGCTTTGTTGAGTGCCGGCACGAACTTCTGCGCCACTTCCACGGGGCCGTGCCATGCGTCCTGCTCTATGCTCTGCGGCGGAATATGAGCTATACAGATACGGAATTTTGCCGTCTTGAAGTCTTCGCTTTCCGTGATTGCCTTCACCCACTCCGCCTGTTCTGTGCGGTAGGCGTCGTAATCGGTGATGCCTGCATACTCTATATCGCTGTCGGGCTTGTCCTCGCCGGAATCAAGCATGATGAAGAACACGGGACCCTGACGCACGGCATAGTACAGACTTTGCTCGCGAGGGCAGAAATAACGCTTCAGCTGCGGTGCGAACACGCCGCGCGTCTCGTGGTTGCCACGGACATAGTAGAAGGGTTTCTCCTTTGCGAACAGGCTGATGCTCTCGTCCATAAATGCGGCGAACACATCGTCCTGACTGTTGAGTTCCGACACCATGTCGCCGTTGTAGATCACCATATCGCGTTTCTTCCAGTCGGCACCTTCAAGCATCGGGGTGATGAAGTTCTTGCGCGCATGCACGTCGTTCAGCACCACGAAAGAGCAATCGGCCTTTGTACGGTCGGCGGTGGTGAACCGCAACGGTTGATGGCGGAACACATCCGTAGCCGCAACATCGCCGTAATGCACACGGATGCTCTCATGCGAAAGCACCTCCTGCGAGTAGATGCGGTAGCGGTAGGTGGTGCCGGGTTTCAGTCCGACGAGTTTCACGGAGTGTATGCTGTCTTCGCTCTTTATGCCTATGTACGAGTCGAAATGACGCTGACGCTCCCTTGCGTAGAAGTTGGAACCGTCGTCAGGGGCAGTCTCCACCCATCCAACGCTCACACGGTTGGTTGTCCACACGATGGTGGCTTCCGTTTCCGTTATGTTTTGCAGGTAAGGTCCGTGCGTTATTCTTATTCCATCAGCAAAGGCTGCTACCGAAGCCCACACGAAGGCGATGAGCAGAGCCAGATTTCTCTTGTTTGTTTGCATTGTAGTAATCTGTTTTATGGTTATTTCTTAAGGTTTTCAATTCCGCAACGGTAAATGTCGTCAAGCACGAGTCCGGCGATGGTGAATCCGAAGATGCCGGTGATGTGCGCCATGGTCCCGTTTATCTGTGCTTTGGAAAGACTCCAGTCATGGTTCACGAGCGACGGGTCGCCGGGACCGTCCCCAGTCGCTTCACCCATGCCGCAAGCGGAGTCGTGCCCTATGTTTTCGAGGAGTTCCTCACTATACACGCACTGGAACTTGTGCGCCGGCTTCAGCTTGGCACGCTTCAGCTTCTTGCGCAATGCCGCTCCGAGCGGGCATCCGCGCACTTTCCAGAACTCTGCCACGCGTATTCTCGTGGCATCCATCTTCAATGCCGCCCCCATCGACGAGAAGAACACCGCTCCCGAAGCGCATGCACGCATTATGAGCAGAGCCTTGTCCTTGAGGCTGTCTATTGCATCGACAATATAGTCGTACTCCGAGAGGTGGAAGTCGTCGGATGTCTCTTCACAGTAAATCTTCTGCAAGGCGGTGATTTCAGCCTTTGGGTTTATCTGGAGTAGGCGTTCCTTGAGTGCCTCCACCTTCACCTGCCCTACGGTCTGCGTTGTCGCCATGAGCTGACGGTTGATGTTGGAGACGCACACACGGTCGGAATCGACTATGGTAATGCGTTGTATTCCAGAGCGGACGAGTGCTTCCACGCACCAGCTGCCCACTCCACCGACACCAAACACGATGACTTTCTTGGACGCAATGCTCTTCATTACATCATCGCCCACCAACAATTCTGTTCTGTTGAAAATGTTCTCTGTCATACGCATATCGTTTCGTTCCGTCTATACCAATTTGCAAAGTTAGTAATTTTTAACCACAAACTCCCCATATTACCAACCCAATTTGCCGAATTCATATATTTTTTCCGTTCCGCCAGCAACCGCTGTCGCATCTGACAAAAACGCGACAGGCGGCAAAGCATGACATGATGCCATGAGCTTCGCCACCTTATTATATATGAGAGTTTCGCCTGTCTGCGGCATTCTGTCAGAAAAACGAGCTGACAAGGAACGAGAGGGTCACATCGGACAGTTGCCACGCAACATGTCCCGGTCGCTCTCGGCACGCACGGCACCGGCGTTGCGCCGACTGAACTCCGCATGTATCTCCACGAGTTCCTTCCTGCCGAAGATATAGTCGTCGTACATATCATCCATATCCACACCTTCACATTCGCCGTCGCCGAAGCAGAGCGACTCCTTCACTATCTGCATGCGCTCATCCACAGTGGTGTCCTTTATGAGCAGACTCTTTCTTTCCATAATTATTTCAGTTTATCTGGCGCAAAGTTACTCATTTTCTTTGGTTTTTGCTTACCTTTGCATCATAATTAACAGCGGCTCCTCAACCAATGCCGCCCACAAGCCGGAACACACCGCCAGCAATACGGAAAACGGCAAAGAGAAAACGCAACTTTCACACATACACACAGATACGATTATGACAACGCTTCACAAACCAGCAGTAGTCGCCATCGCAGCGATGCTCTCATTGGCAGCTGTGCTACCCGCCAAAGCCCAGTCGAAACCCGGAACAGCCGAAAAGACGGCACTTGCGGAAGAGGCACGCAACACCGCCCTGCCTTTCATTTCCATAAAGACCGTAAGCGGAGAAAAGCCCACTTTCACCATAATAGAAGACCCCTACGGCATGGGGAAGAACGCCATAAAAGCCGAGCATACGCCGGCAAGGATGGTGATGACACTCCACGGAGACACCATCTACGACAGCGGCGACTATGTGGAGAAGAAGTCGGGCATAAGGATAAAGGTGAGGGGAAACACAAGCGCGATGCTGTTCGAGCAGACTCCCTACAAGCTGAAGCTCTCGAAGAAAGCCGACCTGCTCTTCCGCAACGACAATGAGAAGAATAGCAAGGACTGGGCTCTGCTCTCCGTCTATATCCCCAACGACAACATGGAGAAGGGACAGGGACACTTGCAGACCATGTTCGGACTCGAACTGGCACGCCAGGCAGGCATGGACTGGTCGCCCTCGCAACAGTTTGTGAACGTGGCTATCAACGGCGAATATGCCGGCATGTACAATCTGTGCGAGACAGTGGAGCGCAGCACAGCAAGAGTGAATGTGGACGACAGCGGATTCGTGATAGAGAACGACGCCTACTGGTGGAACGAAAGCAGATACTTCCGCACGGAAAGACAAAAGAAAGACGACTGGATGGGCTACACCTTCAAGTATCCCGACGAAGACGATGTGACAGACGACTACCTGACGATGCTCTCCGACTATATGTCGTCCGTAGAGAACGCCATCGGCAACAACAACAATCCCGAACGTTTCATCGACTTCACATCGTTCGCCCGATGGATACTCGCACACGACTTGCTCGCCTCCGCCGACGCTGCGGGGACAAACATCTACTACACCAAGCACGACTTCGACGCTGCCGACGCAACAGCGTCGCCTCTGAAAACCGGCCCACTGTGGGACTTCGGTGCCATATACAAGGCTCCGTTAGACGGATGGAGCCTGCAACACACAAGCAGTCTGACCTTCTATCCGCAACTGTTCAAGAACGAAGACTTCTGCAAGGCATACACCGCCCTCTACGACGAACTCTCGAAAACACTCCCAAGCGACATGCAAAAAGCGTTGGACGAATACCAGTCGGTCAACGGTGAAGCCTTCGACAAAAGCGAGAAACTGCACCAACGGCTCATCAGCTACGACGCGGCACGCACCTTTGCAGCACAGAAGGAAGAACTACTGCGACTCCTCAACAACCGCATAGCTACCGTTGGCAGATTCATCAAAAGCGGCATGCTGCTGACTGGCATAAGCACACACCACACCACAACTCCCACAAAAAGCAGCCGGTACGACATGACGGGACGCAACCTGACAAACATCCGACCGACAGCACTGCCACATGGCATCTACATAGAGCACGGAGCCGACGGAAAGACAAGAAAGATATGCCGATAACCCGCAAGCCCGACGGTTTGCAGGCAAAACGCCTCTGAAAAAGGTATACCGCCGACCGGACTTCACAAGTATCTTTAACATATTTAACTTCTGAACCTTCACAAGTTCAAGAAATAATGATTAATTTTGCAAGAACATCTCGGGGTTGACTGGATTTGACAGCGGGATGAAATGGTATGTAAGCACGCGGAGTCTCGATGGCTAACTCCTTAATCTTAGCGATCAAAAATTTAATTGGCGAAAACAACTACGCTCTCGCTGCCTAATCGAAGTACAGTAGATTGGCTTTATTCCGTCACAAGGTGACAGAACGAGACACTGCTCCAAGGATGTTGTTCCGAATCTGAGGGTAAAGCGGTGCAGGTAAATCGGAAATAGCCTGTGTGTGCCCCGCCGCACTGGTGAAGTTTTAGGGGATAAGGTTGCAATTGGTGGTCTGGGTCTTGTTGCAACACGAAAACCGAAGGCCAGAATAAGCGTGTAGAAAGCGTATGGTTTCCCTGTTTGGACGTGGGTTCGAATCCCACCAGCTCCACCCTATCAAAACAAAAAGCCGCTCTATCAGGGCGGCTTTTTTGTTGTCCGTATGCAGCAACGGGTTCGGCATGCCAGGCTCTCAGTACGGCTATAATCATCATCGCGTACTGAAACGAAAGTCACTGCAAAAACGCTTCATTTCAAAACAAGGCTTCTTTGCACTCTAAAGAAGTCTTGTTTACTGGGCAAAGAAGTCTTGTTTTGAATGCAAAGAAGCCTTGTTTTTAAAAGTAAAAAAGCGTTTAAAAGTAAAAGAGTAGAAAAGTAAAGAAGTAAAAAGCAAGAGGGATGGGTGGAGCTAAGAACTATTCGCCAAGACAAACAGCAAAGTAGAGGTGGGAATTGGGAGTTAGGAATTTGAGAATTAAAATTTAGAAGTCATTGCCAATCGGCAGAGCCGAGCGCGATGGCAATAGAGGTACTGATAGGAGGTCGAGCGTCCCGCTCGACAACACAGAGCAAAACAATACATTATGCGTTCGGCTTTGCCGCTTGCCTTGCAAGAATTATGAATTAGTACTAATGTGATAAAATCTTTTACTTTTTACCTTTTTATTCTGGTGTTGTCGAGCGGGACGCTCGACCTCCTACAAATCCTAATTTCCAAATCCCCAAATTTTCTCTTTTCTCAAAACAATAAAATAGGATTATTTGCGTTTTGATAATATGAATACAGAGGAAAGGGAAGACAGCTATTCACATATATTGAAATACACCGGCATTTTTGGCGGCGTACAGGGACTGAACATACTCGTCGGCGTGATACGCAACAAGTTCACCGCCCTCTTTCTCGGCCCTTCAGGAATGGGACTGCTCTCACTCTTCAACTCCACCACAAACTTCGTCGCATCATCCACCAACCTCGGCATTCATACGAGCGGCGTGAAGATGATTTCCGACACCATGCCCAAAGACTGCCCTGCCAGTCAGGCCAACGCCGTGTGCATGGTGCGCTCGTTCAGTCTGGTGGCGGCTCTGCTCGGACTCATAGTGTGCGCCGTCTTCGGTCCCATGCTCAACATCATCACATTCCACTGGGGCAACCATACGCTCCACTTCATCCTGCTCGCCCCCACCGTCTTCTTCACCATCCTTGCCGGCGGCGAGACGGCAATACTCAAAGCGACACGCCAACTGAAAGCCCTGGCGGTGCAGGCGTCGCTCATGGCGGTGCTCTCGCTGCTCATCTCCGTACCCATCTACTGGTTGTGGGGTGAGAAAGGCATCATCGGCGTACTCTTCCTCACGGCATTCAGCCAGTGGGCACTTGCCTTCCGCTTCTCCTGCCGCATTGCACCGCTACGGCTGCGCATAAACCGCCGCGTGTGGCTGCGCGGCATACCGATGCTGCGCCTCGGCATAGCCTTCATGCTGGCAAGCATGATGAACAGCGGCGCCGAGTTTCTCATAAGGAGCTATCTCAACACACGCGGAAGCCTTGAGACCGTGGGACTCTTCAATGCCGGAATCACCATCGTCATCATCTACGCCGGAATGATATTCTCCGTAATGGAGTCCGACTATTACCCACGCCTCTCCGCCATACGGCAGAAAGGAGAAGAGCTGAACACCTGCGTAAACAGGCAGCTCGAAATGAACATCATGCTCATCGGCCCCATCATCATCGCCATGATTATAGGTCTGCCCATCATCATCCCCCTACTCTACAACACACAGTTTCTCGGAATGCTCGGCATGACACAGATAGCCGCACTGGGCATGCTCTTCAAGGCCATGTATCTGCCAATAGAGTATCTGCCACTCTCGCGCGGCGAGTCGAAAGTGTTCCTTGCGCAGGAGTCCTTCTGCGTGGTGCTGCTCATAGTGTGCGAAATCGTGGGATATAAAATCGGCGAAACCACCGGCATAGGATGCCTTACGGGGCTTGGCGGCGGCATCGTCACCGCCTACATCATTGAGGCTGCCGCAGTGCTGGCATTCAGCCGGTGGCACTACGGCTACCACATGTCGAAGCGCGGAGCCACCGCCATGCTCTTCCACTCACTCTGCGGACTACTCGCCCTGCACACAGCCTTCACAAGCGACCACCCCGCCGCCTACTGGACAGCCGGTGTCGCCATCTTCCTCATCAGCCTTATTTACAGCGCAAGGGCTATACGCAAGAGTCTGAAATAAAACTTATTTTTAAGTCGGTGTGCCCAAAAGGGAGTTAGCAGAAGTTATCGGAAGTTAATCCGCCTGCGGCGGATGGAAGACAACGGACATTACCATTGCTTTTTCAATGAGTTATGCTATTGTCCGTTATCTTCCTTTAACTTCCGGCGAAGTCTAACTTCCGATAACTCCCGTTTTGACCGACATCACAAAATGTAGATTTACATCAATCTACATCCAATCTACATTCAATCCGTATTTCACGTTTATCCATAACACTCAATACATTAGGTGAGCAAATCTTCTTGAAAAATGTAGAATGATGTTTTTTTAAAAAACAAAAAAATATAGGGGATGCACCGCTATTTGACTTGGCAATAGCAGGTTGAGCATCTCGCTCGACCTCTTACAACCAGCTCCACAAGAAGCAAAATAATGGCTCAACATCTTAGCCCCTGCTTCCCTATCCCTCAACAGCCGACATTGTCACATCATTGAAGTCGTTCATATAATCGATGACGCGCAGTTTGTCGATAGTGCCACGCTTCACCCTCAAATGAATCTCCACCTCAAGAAACTCGCCCTTCGATGTGCGCCGTTCCTTCATCTCATACGACAGTACATCAATGCCGTCGGTTCGCGCACGCTCAATGAGCCGGCGCACACTTTCTATCGATGAAGCCGAGAACGACAAATCGATGGTAGTAGTGCCAAACTGAGGTATCAGGGCATTGATGACTTCCAGACCGAGCAGCACCATCGCCGTGGCAATGGCAGCAGCCACATACATACCTGTGCCGCAAGCCAGACCAATGGCGGCCGTGACCCAAAGACCAGCAGCCGTAGTGAGACCACGCACCACATTCTTCTGAAAGATGATTGTTCCGGCTCCAAGAAATCCGATGCCCGAAACCACTTGGGCTGCCACACGCGAAGAGTCTTTAAGGTCGATGCCAAAACCAAACTGCGACACTACGCAGAACAGCGCACTGCCCAAAGCCACAAGAAAATGCGTGCGGAATCCGGCCTCCTTGGCTCTGTATTCACGCTCTATGCCTATCGCACCACCAAGAACAAGGGCGAGCGACAGACGCACGGTCAATTCAAGATACGAAGCTTCCATAGTTTTTTTCTCCTTAGATTTATGACTGAAGTTTCGCAAAACCTACGGTTCGCAACCAGCAAACGAACTGACGGCAGACAAGGAACAGTCCCACTTCAGAAACCGTCTGCAAGCAACACGGATTGTAAGCCAAGCCCCTCGCCACTTGCCAGCCTGCTTACCAAAAGCATGCCGCAGAAATGCAAAACTTAATTTTATGATTACACTGCAATTCTATCAAAATACAAACTTACATAAAAATAACGAATTACACGCCAGTTTTCATAACTTCTCACCAACTTCTCTCTTTTCCCCCGACCCACACGAGGCTAACAGCAACACATTACAAACGCTTCTTGGCAGTCATGCCACGGAGTGTGCCTGAGATGCAACTACAACAAAAAAATGTGGCACTACTCTCAACGAGCAATGCCACATTTCCTATGTTTAACTAAAATTTCTTTCAAAATGAATGAAGAATCTCACGAATCTCCATCGTTTCCTGTTAAACAATCGATCAATTTACCTTAAACCTAATAACTAAAAACCTAAATCTATTACTACTAACCTAAACAATCTATTAACCTTTTGACGATGCAAAGGTACATACTTTCCGTTGTGTGCGCAAACACTTTTACAAAAAACTTTCATTTTTCATTATATTATTGACATACGTCAAACATAAAGACATATTAGTATGCTTTTAGAAGAAAACAAACAGTTTTTGCGCTGAATATAACGAACAGCATCGAAACACTCCCCATAGAGATATTTGCACACAGATATTTTGCCATATCCGTTTTTTACATTAATTTTGTAATTGGATTCAGTCACAAGCGTGTGATGCCAATCCGTTTTCGTGGAAAAAATAATAAGCGTTTGCTGTTTATTCATAAAACGTTCAGAAACTTGCAGGTAGAAGAACAATATACAGAATAAGCGAGTAAGCGTCCACATATAGCGTGGACGTTTCTCTTGTCTGTATATTAGGTTTCCTGCAAGTACCTTGAACGTGGACAAGAAGCGTCCGCGTTTTTTCATATAGGTACTTGTAGGAAACCTTGTTTTCAAGAATATCCATCTGACGCATTAAAACTTAATTGTTTTTAATGCTATGCTCAAAGAAAAATCTATAAGTCTGCATCATGACTATAATGATTGCAGACAAGGTGAGTTGTACCAAAACGAAAAGTCTGATTTTTTATCAGACATACAACTTCCCATTACATTTCCCCACACAGAAGTGGCAGAAAAAGAGAAAAAGTACAAAGTACTTTCCTTATTTTCTGGCTGCGGAGGCATGGACTTAGGATTTGAGGGAGGATTCATTGCCAATGCAAAATCTTTTCCAGCAAATTCACCATTCATTCAACGAACAGTTAAAAGAAACTGGATATTGCTGAAACGCACATCATTCACAACAGTCTTTGCTAACGATATATTGCCTGAAGCAGAAATAGCATGGACAACATATATGTCACGTTTCGGACACGCTCCAGAAATATTTCATCGAACAAGTATCGTTGACCTTGTAAAGATGCACAAAAACGGCATTGATGTTTTTCCAAAAGAGATAGATATTGTCACTGGCGGATTTCCATGCCAGGATTTTAGTGTCGCAGGAAAACGTAAAGGATTTAATTCAGACAAAAATGACATGGGTAAAAAACGGCTTGACAACGCCCCTTCGGAAGAAACACGTGGTAAATTATACTTTTGGATGAAACAGGTAATAGATATTGTCCGTCCTAAAGTATTTGTTGCAGAAAACGTAAAAGGTCTTGTAAATCTTGGTGATGTGAAGGATATTATACAACGCGACTTCGCAAGCGCCGATGGCAATGGATATATAGTTTTGACACCACAAGTTCTCAATGCAGCAAACTATGGAGTACCAGAATCTCGTGAGCGTGTAATTTTTATAGGCATAAGAAAAGATATACTTAAAGAAGAAGCCAGACTGGCTCTTGAATCGGAAAACATACCAGAAAAGTTCAACCCGTATCCATGCCCAACTCATGCAGGGAATTTAAACAAACAAGGTCTGCAACCCCAAGTTACAACATTCGACGTACTAAAAGACCTACCAGAACCAGCGGAAGCGATAGATCTGTCACAAAGGACATACTCAAAAGCAAAATATCAGTCAAACGGAAGTCAAGGACAGACAGAGATAAAGCTTAACGGGCTTGGTCCAACAATACGTTCAGAGCACCATGGCAACATCGAATTCCGCCGGTTGGCGGAAGAACATGGCGGTAAGCATACTAAAGAATTAAACAACGGCATGGAGGAACGGCGACTAACTCCACGTGAGTGTGCATTGATCCAGACTTTTCCTCCAGACTACCGATTCGTTATGCACGATAATGTAGGAAACAAATACAGATTAAGTACCTCTGGTGCCTACAAAATTATAGGAAATGCTGTACCACCGGTTTTAGCATTCAATATAGCCATACGTTTACAAGAACTATGGGACAAATACTTCAATATTTAGCAATATGGCATTTATTTTCAACACCGCAAACAAGCAATTCCAAAATAAGCTAATTTCTGTAAAACCGTCTGATGCAACACAGACCGACATGGAGTTTGCACATTTTATGCGACTCACGGAGTCATGGCTGAACGAAGCATCAGAATCAGACAAACAGATATTCCGCAAATGCAATGGAACAGAAATGGAACACATCGCCTTAAAGGCACTCAAAGATGTTGCCCCACAAACTTCATTCTGTGCTAATAATATAAAACTTGTTTCTGGACTGCATTTTCCTGATATACAGGCTGCAGGACATTTTGGCGTCGAAGTGAAATCCACGAAGTCTGACTCTTGGACTTCAACAGGAAGTAGTATTGTTGAGAGCACGCGTATTCCCGATGTATCACGCATATATATGCTGTTCGCCAAACTAGGAGGAAATACGCCAGAATTTCGTTGCCGCCCATACGAGCAATGTCTAAGCAACATAGCCGTAACTCACTCCCCACGCTATCTAATAGATATGAACCTTGCAGACAACGGAGAAAAAAGTATTTTCGAAAAAATGGAAATGGACTACGATACATTCCGTTTATTAGAAGAAAAGGAAAAAATAAATAGCGTCAGAAAATATTATATACATGCAAATCACATAAAAGGCAAATATGAAATGCCATGGTGGATGGGCGATGCAAACACAGAAGTTTCTTCATCAATAATGATAAGATTCTTTACAGACCTCACTTTGCAAGAGAAAACAGACATAAGAGCAAGAATGTTTATTCTGTTCCCTGAACTTTTAGGAACCAAGCAAGACAAATATAAAAGAGCTGCATTATGGATGTGCAACCGTTATTCCGTAATATGCTCAAATCTTCGTGATACATTTAGTGCAGGAGGAAAAGTTGAAGAAATAGGCGGTGTAAAATTCAAGAACAAAGTACCACAAGTGCTTAACACACTATACCAGTACCGTAAGCCAATAAATAAATTACTGAACGACCCAGATGATGTACTTGTTCAAGATGTAGAAGACAATTGGGGAGAAAATGAATCTCGCTCAATATGCATGTGTAAATGGCTTGATTTAATACAGCAGACATTCAACAACAATGCTGAAATGAAAGACGTTGATATACATCAGCTATTTGATTTATGGAAATAACAACATGTCCCATACATGGTAACTATTGTTTCTTACTACCACAATTAAGACTTACGCTCCCATCCCAAGCAATGCTCGTACCGAGCACATATAAAAAACGACTCCCATAATCCTTGCGGACTATGGGAGTCGTCATATTATGTAAATCTTCTAAGAGAGAAGAAATTACTTCTTGTTGAGAGCGAGGTCGATAGCAACGGCGATAGCTACAGAAGCACCTACCATCGGGTTGTTACCCATGCCGAGGAAGCCCATCATCTCTACGTGAGCAGGAACTGAAGAAGAACCTGCGAACTGAGCGTCAGAGTGCATACGACCGAGAGTATCAGTCATACCGTAAGAAGCAGGACCTGCAGCCATGTTGTCTGGGTGCAATGTACGGCCTGTACCACCACCTGAAGCTACTGAGAAGTAAGGCTTACCAGCGAGGATACGCTCCTTCTTGTATGTACCAGCTACTGGGTGCTGGAAACGTGTTGGGTTGGTAGAGTTACCAGTGATTGATACGTCTACGTCCTCGCTCCAGTTGATAGCAACACCCTCGCGAACGTCGTTGGCACCGTAGCAGTTTACCTTAGCACGTGGGCCGTCAGAGTAAGCGATGCGGTCAACAACCTTCAACTCGCCAGTGTAGTAGTCGAACTCTGTCTTAACGTATGTGAAACCGTTGATGCGGCTGATGATCTGAGCAGCGTCCTTGCCAAGACCGTTGAGGATAACGCGCAGAGGGTTCTTGCGAACCTTGTTTGCCATCTCAGCAATCTTGATAGCACCCTCGGCAGCAGCGAACGACTCGTGACCTGCCAAGAAGGCGAAGCACTGTGTCTCCTCGCGGAGCAGACGGGCAGCGAGGTTACCATGGCCAAGACCTACCTTACGGTCGTCGGCTACAGAACCAGGGATGCAGAATGCTTGCAAACCAACACCGATTGCCTCAGCTGCGTCGGCAGCTGTCTTAACGCCACGCTTGATAGCGATGGCAGCACCTGCAACGTATGCCCACTTTGCGTTCTCGAAGCAGATACGCTGTGTGTCCTCACACATCTGATAAGGATCAACACCTACAGCTTCGCAAATCTCGTTAGCCTCTTCAAGGTTCTTGATTCCCTCAGCGTTGAGAGCGGCAAGGACCTGAGCCTCGCGGCGCTCCTGACTTTCGTAACTTACTTTTCTAATCATAGTTGTGTATCTCCTTATTATTCTTTACGTGGATCAATTGCTTTAACAACACCCTGCTCGGCAGTTGTACGACCGTAAGAGCCAGTGAACTTCTTCACAGCCTCGTTGGCGTCCATACCATTCTTGATGGCTTCCATCATCTTGCCGAGGTGAACATACTCATAACCACAAACCTGATTGTCCTTGTCAAGGAACTGGCGTGTGATGTAGCCTTCTGTCAATTCGAGGTAGCGTGTACCCTTGGCTACTGTGCCATAGAGTGTACCTGTCTGTGAACGAAGACCCTTGCCAAGATCCTCAAGACCTGCACCGATTACGAGACCGCCCTCAGAGAATGCGCTCTGTGTGCGTCCGTAAACAATCTGGAGGAAGAGCTCGCGCATTGCTGTATTGATAGCATCGCAAACGAGGTCGGTATTCAGAGCTTCGAGAATGGTCTTGCCAGGAAGGATTTCAGAAGCCATAGCTGCTGAGTGAGTCATACCTGTGCAACCGATTGTCTCAACGAGAGCTTCCTGAATAACACCATCCTTCACATTGAGAGACAGTTTGCAGGCACCCTGCTGGGGAGCACACCAACCCACACCGTGAGTATAACCAGAAATATCCGTAATCTCCTTGGCATAAACCCATTTTCCTTCTTCAGGAATTGGAGCCGGTCCGTGGTTAGGACCTTTTGCGACAACGCACATGTTGTCAACTTCTTTTGAATAAATCATAATCGGTATAATAATAAATTATTAAAATGTAAAGTCGTCTGTCTGAAACGGGACAGGTTCCTGCCTGTTACCCATAAACAATTACAAAATTACAAAAAAAGAACAAGTTTCCATATATTTCGCTTCACTTTTTACCTACAAATTAGTATTTTTTGTTGATTGTTGGCTTTTGGCATTGCCGCATTACTGATATATCAGAATTCGGCACGGAACGTGGAAGCGGGGAGTCCGTCGGCATTCACCATATTGGCTCGTGTGAACGGTTGCCAGGCATAGCGCACGAAATGCGGAGTGCGAACTTTGTCGGACGAAAGACGCACCTTGCCGCCCGATATTTCAGCCTCGGCAGGATAGAACAAGCCGTCTGTTTCAGCCACTTCGAAGCATCGGAGGGGGTTGCCGTCGCTTGTGGTCAGACCATCTGCATAGTCAAACTCCACAACGGCGGTACTGCCTTCACGCCATGCCCTGCTGAACAATGGACCGGAAGGCACAACCTTTCTGGCGTAGGTCTTGCACAAAGCCCAGCGAGCAAGACGCTCACCCACTTCAAGTTTATGCGTGGGATGCACATCAAGCGAGTCGCCGACATCAGAAGATACCGCCATGCCTAAACCCGGCAACTGGCGCATCAAGCGCAACTGACTGTCGCGGAACCACGGCCATGACGGGCGGTTGAGACTGGAAAGCTGCACGAAATAGAACGGCATTTCCTCGTTTTTCATATTCGTGCGCCATGAATCCACAAGGAGTTTGAAGAGTCGTTCGTGCGCTTCCATATTGTGCGCATTCGATTCTCCTTGATACCACACCACACCTTTCACCCTATATTGTAGCAACGGCAGCATGCCGCTTTCATACAGATAGCACGGTTCGTAGGGATGACGCGCTGCCGCTCCACCTGCATTCGAGATGTTCTTTGCTGCACGCTCCCTCACCCACTGCTGGATAAAATCGTTATGCAGCCAGTCGTTCAAGATTGCCGGGAAACGTGTTTCAAGTGTATTGCGGTCTATCCACGCCTCTGTGGGTGCTCCACCTACGGCATTGCACACAAGTCCGACGGGGACTTGCAGGCTGTCGCGAAGCATCTTGCCGAAATAATAAGCCACAGCCGAGAACTGTCCGGCTGTTTCAGGAGTAGCTCCATGCCATGAGGTTGGTGCAAAATACTGCAAATGGTTGAGCGAATCGATAGCGGAAAGAGGCCATGCCACATCGTTTGTCTGCCAATTCGCCTTCATGTCGAAGAAACGCAAATCGGCATCGGAAACATTGGGAATATCCATTGCGGCAGTGGCTGCCTGTTGAAGGGTAAACGCCATGTTCGACTGTCCGGAACACAGCCACACCTCGCCGACGGCAACATCACGGAACACTTTCTTAGTCTTGTCCGATTCTACCACCAGAATCTGGTTGCGTGTCGCCTTCATGGGCTGGAGGGTAACGCTCCATTCACCACGGTTATTTGCTACAGTCTGCACCTTTTGTCCTGCGAACATCACCGTCACTTTCCTGCCGGCATCAGCCTTACCATGAATATCCAACGGGACTTCACGTTGCAGCACCATACCGTCGGTATAAATTTCAGCCATCTGCAAGCCGCCATAATCGCCCGTTATACCACCATACACCGTGCGGGCAAGAATACCGGCACCCTCCGCATTGGGATGAATCGCATCGGGAAGAAGATTCGGATAAGGATAAAGGGGAGCATGGAAATCAACGAGTTCCGCACCGCTCACCTTGGCAACGGTTTCTATCGCCTGCTGAATTTCCGTATGCCAAAGTTTGGTTCCGGAAATGAAACGCGGATGGCGATGCGCTATCGGCGTCATCCGCGCTATGATAAAACGGGCATTATGATTGACGCTGCGAAGTGAATCGATAAGAGCAAGATAGTCCGTCACGAACTCATCACGATAGTTCGGCCAGTTTCGCGGGTCTGTGTCATTGATACCTAAATGTATGACTACAATGTCGCCCTTGAACCGCATAGCTTCTTTGAACTCATTCTGCTCAAAATACGGACGGTGACCATGGCGCAACAAAGTGGCACCGGGTTTTCCGAAGTTGCCCACTACATATTTGTCGCCGAGCATCTTCTGCAACTGCACGGGATAAGAGAAATGCTCTCTGTCCTCAATGCCCGTACCGTATGTTATGCTGTTGCCCACACAAGCCACACGAATCGTGGGTTTGTTCTGCGGTTTTGCATGAACGGCAGAACAAGAGAAAAGCCACAACAATGCAAGCAGAATAGGACCATGCTTTGCCTTTCTAAAAAACGAATCCATAATAAAGGTCATTTTGTCAAGGTGAGTATTTATGAGAAAGACGGTTATATTTTCACTTTGATGATAAGTTTTCTTATCTTTCCTTCACCGATGACCGGTGCATGGGCATCCTCCGGCCATACTATCAGAATCTGCCCAGATTGCATCTTGAAATAAGTTGCAGCCTGCTCCTCATAAAGGGCACAGTCTTCATCCTCATTGTAAGATTTAATCTCGTTACGGCAATCAGACAGAGGTTTCCACCCTACGGTCTCTTCACCTTCAAGCAACACATGAATGTCAATGTACTTACGATGAACCTCAAGCACCTGCTTCTCGGCCTTCACACACTCCGGATTGCTGTTGTTGATAAAGAGTGCATCGCCCTCTACTTCGATTCGCCCCAAAGGAGCATCAAGCAGATTGTGGCTCTTCACATAATCAAAAGCTTTCTTGAATAAAGGATGCAGCACTTCAAATCTGCCACAATCCTGCAAAGTAGATAATATCATAAGTTATCAGATTAGATAATTGAACATTAGTCCGTCAGTAAAATCTATACAAAGGTAATGATTTTTTCGTAAACACACGCAGTTGGTAATTCATAAATCATAATGGCCCGACCTTTCTCTGTAGCCAGACAAAAAACTCGGAAAGCAAGAATAATGAATCACCGGGCAGTGTTGCCGAGCGGGGACGCTCGACCTCCTATCGATTTTTTTTCGTTTACGGGCACAAAAAAAAGGTCTCCAAAGTCATTTGACTCTGAAGACCCTGATAA
>USEC01000031.1 GCA_900553595.1 uncultured Prevotella sp.
CGCTCGACCTCCTATCGTTAATTCTGAACCAGCAAAGGTAATGGCTTTAACTTCTTTAACTTCTAGCGACCAACGGGAGCGATAACTCCTCTAACTTCTTTAACTCCTCCTCCCTCCTCTTGAATTAAAAAAATCTTGCCGAAATGTTTGCAGAGTCGCATAAAAGCAGTATCTTTACACCGTGATTTAAAAAGTGGCAGCCCTGCCGGGTGTAAAGGCGGCGGTTGCCATGCCATTAGAATCTATCCATACCACTCGCGCGAGCGTAAGTATAGAGAACATTTACGCCAGTAAAGGCAGGCAGAAAGGGCATAGCCCTGAGCCGCCGGCACTGGAATACGCCGGCAAAGCCGGCGGTGCTCTTCAGACAGTTGTTGGAAGAGGGTGTTGTCTTATTTACGACGGAGCAGGTTTCCTGAACCATAAACGCTTCCCCCTTTGTCCCGACTGCATCGTATGCAGACTTCCGTCGTGCCCGGCGAAAGCGTGCTTACACATTATTTATATATGCAACCCAGGTCCGGCAAGTCTGCGTACATGCGGGGCTCTATTAATAACCATCAAACATACAATGCCAATGGAAATGAAGACAGCTACTGCCGGAACAATGGAGTCCGGCGATATCCTCGTCCAAATCGCCCCCTCCGAAAGCGAAGGGCTGAGCATCGAGCTGCAAAGCTCAGTCGCCTACCAGTTCGGCGACCAGATAAAGAAAGTGATAACCGAGACGCTTGAGGGACTCGGAGTGACCCGTGCCGAGGTGAAAGCCACTGACAAGGGCGCACTCGACTGCACCATCCGCGCACGCGTAACGGCTGCCGCCGTGAGAGCTACAGGCAAGGACGTGTGGCAGGACTGACTATCTTGAACAACTACTAAAACCAGCAACCTATGCAACGACTCAGAAGAACAATGATGTTCGTGCCCGGAAACAATCCTGGCATGATGCAGGATGCCTTCATATATGGTCCCGACTCGATAATGCTCGACCTCGAAGACTCCGTGACAATGACCGAGAAAGATGCGGCACGACTGTTAGTATATAACGCGCTGAAGTCAATTGACTACGGCACGACGGAGATGGTGGTGCGCATAAACCCGCTTAACACTCCCTACGGCAAGAAGGACATCGAGGCCGTGGTGAAGGCCGGTGTGCATGTGATACGCATGCCGAAGACCGAGACCGCAGAAGAAGTGGTGGAGGTGGAACGCGAGATTGAACGCGTGGAAAAGGAGATAGGATGCCTCGGACGCACACAGATAATGGCGGCGATAGAGAGCACCCTCGGCGTGGTGAACGCTTACGCCATAGCGAAAGCATCGAAGAGAATGATGGGTATAGCCCTCGGAGCCGAGGACTACTGCGCCAACCTCAAGGCACAACGCTCGCCGGAAGGAATGGAACTCCTCCTGGCACGACAGACAATCGTTGTGGCAGCACGCGCAGCAGGCATCGATGCCCTCGACACCGTATATTCGAACCTCAACGACATGGAGACATTCCGCAAGGAAGTGGAACTGATACACCAACTCGGATTCGACGGAAAGTCAATCATCAACCCACGACAGATACAGATTATCAACGAAGTGTTCACACCCACGCAGAAAGCCATCGACAAGGCTCTCACCATCATCGCTGCCATAAAGGAGGCGGAGAGCAAAGGTTCGGGAGTGATAGCCGTGAACGGAAAGATGGTCGATCGTCCCGTAGTGATACGCGCACAGCGCGTGATAGAGCTCGCTCTGGCTTCGGGAGTAATTAAAAAGGAGGACTTGCAATGAGTAACTTGAAACAACGTGAGACCCTTGTGCAGCAGATTGCGGGCGCAATGGGCAAGGAAGCATATAAGGGTGGCGAACACAAAGAGGCGGAACCGCGCATGCAGATGCAGCAGCACAGCCCCAAGGTGGTGACTCTCGAAGAGGCAATACGCCGCACCGGACTGCGCGACGGCATGACAATATCGTTCCACCACCACTTCCGCGGAGGCGACAAGGTGGTGAACATGGTGGTGGACAAGCTCGCCGAAATGGGCTACAAAGACCTGCATCTCGCAGCATCGAGCCTGCAGGATGTGCACGAACCGCTCATAGAACACATAAAGAACGGTGTCATCAGCGAGATTTCTACATCAGGACTGCGTGGCGGACTCGCCAAGGAAATAAGCCACGGACTCATGGAGAAGCCGGTAGTGTTCCGCTCGCACGGAGGCAGAGGCGCAGCCATCGCAAGCGGCGAACTGCACATCGACGTGGCATTCCTCGGAGCATCGTCGTGCGACCCGCTCGGAAACGCATGCGGATACTCACGCTCGGAGAATGCAAAGAGCATCTGCGGCTCGCTGGGCTACGCTCTGCCCGACGCACGCTATGCCGACCATACCGTCATCCTCACCGACGACCTCGTGGCATATCCCAACACACCCAACTCCATTTCGGAGCATGATGTGGACTATGTGGTGGTGGTGGACTCCGTCGGCGACAGCTCGAAGATCGCTTCGGGAGCAATACGCGACACCAAGAACCCACGCGACATACTCCTCGCACAGGAGGCTGCCAAGGTGATAATCAACAGCGGCTACTTCAAGGACGGCTTCTCCATACAGACAGGTTCGGGCGGAGCATCGCTCGCAGCGGTGAAGTATATACGCCAGAGCATGATGGAGCAGGGCATAAAGGCTTCGTTCGCTCTCGGCGGAATCACAGCACACATGGTGAAGATGCACGAGGAAGGACTCATCGAACGCCTCATCGACGTGCAGTCGTTCGACAAGGTTGCAGCCGAATCGCTCAAGAACGACGCCATGCACAAGGAGGTGGCGGCCTACGAATACGCCGCAGCCAACGAGCAAGGCTCTGCCACACACTGGCTCGACATAGTGATACTGTCGGCTCTTGAAGTGGACGTGAACTTCAATGTGAACGTGCTTGTGGGCAGCGACGGTATCATCCGCGGCGCGATAGGCGGACATCCCGACACCGCAGCCGACTCCGCTCTCTCAATAATCGTATGTCCTTTGCTCCGTGGACGCATACCGTGCGTGGTGGATGAAGTGACAACGCTCATCACTCCGGGACGCACCGTCGATGTGGTGGTGACGGAATACGGCGTGGCAGTGAACCCCGCACGACCCGAAATAGCCGAGCGTCTGCGTGAAGCCGGCGTGAAGCTCGTCACACTTGAGTCGCTCCGCGACCGCGCCCTCGGCATCATCGGCACTCCGGCACCTCTGCCTTTCGGCGACAAGGTGGTAGGCGTGGTGATGAACCGCGACGGAAGCGTGATGGATGTGATCAAGAACATTGAAGAATAAAGACATAGGAAAAGGACTTCAGGGAAACCGGGGAAGTTGAAGGAATCCGCTCCGTCAGGCGGCAGGATGCTTCAGCTTCTCCGGCTTTCTTTTTTGCTTCCGGGTGCTGACGGCACCGCAAGGCACGCTTGCAGCAGAGAGGCAATATAAAAAAGATTCAAAAAAAAGCGCGAAAAATTTGCGGAATCACATAAAAGCAGTATCTTTACACCGTGATTTGAAACGGTGGCGTTTACTAAATGTCAATAGGTGCCGCCACATCATGAAATCTATCCTTACTACTCGCGTGAGCGTAAGTATTGAAAACGGTTCTTTTCAGCGTTTTGGAAGGGAGTGTTATCGTATTTACGTGGATTTGAAATCAATTCTTACAATGATGCTCCTTTATTGAAACGGTTGGAATCCGGACTGTGACGATGCTTTACACACAGTGCCGACGGCATTGTGGCGCAGTGAGGAAATACAGTAAATAAAGAAAAAGAGATATCTATGCCTATAACACTTCACCAACTTCTGGCAAGTCGCGACGCACGCCACGCCATGCAGATGCAGCTCATCGGGCAGCATCCGGGGCTCGTTCTGGTGTGTCTCACGGTGGTGATGCCGGGCAATGTGAAGCGCAACCGCCAGTCGCTCGTCGTCGCACGGGCGGCAGTGGAGGCCATGCGCGAGGCGTTCCGTCCTGCCGACGGGATGCTCACAGAGCGCGACCTTGAGACAGGCTACGAGGCATACATGCTCGTAGGAGGCGACATGCTCTCTGTGAAACGCACGGCGTGCGGCATAGAGGACACGCATCCGCTCGGCCGTCTCTTCGACATTGATGTCATAGATGGCAACGGTGTGCCCGTGCCGCGCAGCGAAGTGGGGGGCAGTCCGCGCCGCTGTCTGGTGTGCAGCAACGAAGCCCGCTACTGCATGCGCAACCATTCGCACACGCAGGACGAGATATGGCAGTGCATAAACGCCTTGGTGGATGCTTACACCAGTGCCCACGGCATGACCGACGCACCAGTGCCTTAACCCACGCCGAGCCTTATGTACAGCGAATACGAAATACGACAGATGCGCCTTTCCATTCCGCGCCAGCGCCGCATGGTTGAGGCTTTCCTGCAGGACAACGCCCTGCGCCTTGACGATGTGGACTATTATGCCGGCGTGTTCCGTGTGGATGGCGACGAGATGCTTGCCGGAGGCGGACTCAAAGGCAGTGTCGTGAAATGTCTGGCGGTGCGTTCCGACTGCCGCGACGAGGCTCTCTCATGCCGCATGGTGTCGCATTTGGTGAGCGTGGCCAATGCTGCCGGACACCAGGTGGTGCGGCTTTTCACCAAACCCTCCAACCGGATGGTGTTCGAGAGCATGTCGTTCCGTCTGCTTGCAGAAGCTCCCGAAGCGATACTCATGGAGACGGGAGTGGGCGGAATAGACGCCTACCGGCGCTATCTCGGCAGTGTCCGCGACGCTGTCGCCACTGCCCCGGATGCCGGAGAGACAGGCGTTATAGTGATGAATGCCAACCCTTTCACCCTGGGTCACCGCTATCTCGTGGAACAGGCGGCGCAGAATGTGGCACGGCTCTATGTCATTGCCGTGAAGGAGGAGGCTTCGCTTTTCAGCTACGACGAGCGTCTGGAGATGATACGGAGCGGTGTCGCACATATAAATAATGTGACGGTGTGTGAGGGAAGCGACTACGCCGTGAGCGCGACGACATTCCCCACATATTTCCTGAAACGCCTTTCCGATGCGTCGGACACGCAGATGATGCTCGACATCGACCTCTTCCGCCGGCATATAGCACCAGCTCTCGGAGCTACGGTGCGCTTCGTGGGCAGCGAACCCACCGATATGCTCACACGGCGGTATAATGAAATAATGAAACAGATGCTGCCACGGGTGGTCGAAACGGAACGCCTCACGGTGCAGAAAGCACTTCGTGAAGCCGTCGGCGACACTCCGGCAGCCGTCAGCGCAAGTCTTGTGAGGGCGGCGATGGGGCGGCATAGCCTGTGGGAGGCGGCGTCGATGGTGCCGCAGACGAGTGTGCCTTACATCATAGCACACCTTGCGACACAGGCTTTGCAGGCTGAACTCGACACCACACCCAAGCCCGGACTCGTGGATTGCCACGACAACGGCGCACACACCGACATGGATTACGCTCTGATGTGCCGCAGCATCCGTGCGCTTCACCCCTACTTCACACGCCTTGCAGTGATGGGTTCTGACGCCGCACTGCCCTCGCACGAGAGCATGGCAGCGGTGGGAATGGAAGCCGAACGTGCCATGTTCGCCGCCACAGGAGGCGTGAACACCCACAAGGGAGCACTCTTCTCAATGGGACTGGCGGTGGTGTCGGTGGCGCACGAAGCCTTCGTGCACGGCGCAGACAATGTCGGTGCCGAAGCAGTGAGGAGCGGCATCATGCGCCTGGCGGCAGGATTCCCCGACACAAGCGGCACGCATGGCAGCGCAGCCAAGCGCAGGGCAATGGCTGAAGAGGGCGCGGCAGTGACCGTAAAGGGTGCGCTCGACAACGCACGCGAGGGCTATCAGCAGCTCTTCGGAGCGTGGCTTCCATACTGTTCGGCGCAGTTAGCCGACGCCGACCCGTTGGCACTGCACCGCACACTGCTCCGCATAATGTGCGACCTCGACGACACCAACATCATCTTCCGTGCCGGAATGGCGGTGGCAGAGGCTGTGAAGGAAGAGTCGGAGGCTCTCCTCGACGGATTCTCGGAGGCTGCACTGCAAAGGATGAACACCAGCTTCGTGGAGCGCAACATATCGCCCGGCGGCAGTGCCGACATGCTTTCACTCACGCTGTTCGTCTGTTCAGTGTACCGGCAGGGTCACGGCGGGCAGGCGTCAGGCATCCCGCCCCGGCAGGATGAAGACAAAGAATAAAAGAAAACAAGAATAAATTACTAACTTTTACTACTTAATTCCAAAACATTGACATTATGATTGAACTCATTAATCATGGAGTCTATCTCCTTAACGGAACCGAAATCCGCGACGAATACCAAGGCGTCAATCCCGACGAAGGTCGCGAAAACACCATTACATACGGCATCCTTCGCTCTCACGATGTTGAGGGTAGCAAGGGAAAGAAGATGCGCATCCGCTTCGACGCGATGATGTCGCACGACATAACATACGTCGGCATCATCCAGACAGCACGCGCCAGCGGCCTGACAGAGTTCCCTCTGCCTTACGCCATGACCAACTGCCACAACTCCCTGTGCGCCGTGGGCGGCACAATCAATGAGGACGACCATGTGTTCGGACTTTCGGCAGCCAAGAAGTACGGTGGTATCTATGTTCCGGCAAACCAGGCTGTAATCCACCAGTATGCCCGTGAGATGATGGTGAAGTGCGGAAACATGATTCTCGGCAGCGACTCTCACACACGCTACGGTTCGCTCGGCAACATGGGTGTGGGCGAAGGCGGCGGCGAACTCGTGAAGCAGCTCCTGCGCAACACATGGGACATCAACGCGCCTGAGGTGGTTCTGGTGTGGCTCGAAGGCAAACCCAAGAAGGGTGTTGGCCCCCACGATGTGGCCATCTCATTGGTAAAGGCTACATTCGAAAGCGGATGCGTGAAGAACAAGGTGCTCGAATTTGCCGGCCCCGGCGTGAAAGAACTTCCCATCGACTTCCGTAACGGCATCGATATAATGACCACCGAGACGACATGTCTCAGTTCAATTTGGATTACCGACGACGAAGTGCGCCATCATTACGAAATACACGAGCGTCCGGAGGACTACCGCGAACTGCGCCCCGGCGACGTGGCTTACTATGACATGATGATTCGTATCGACCTCAGCAAGCAGGAATCGATGATCGCTCTGCCGTTCCATCCGTCGAACGCAGTGACAATCCACGAACTGCAGGCCGACCCTGTGGGCATCCTCACACGCATAGAAGAGGACGCACGCCGCCGCTTCGGCGACAAGGTGGATGTGCATCTTGTCGATAAAGTGGTGGACGGCAAGGTACAGGCCGACCAAGGTATCATCGCAGGATGCTCCGGAGGAACCTACGACAACCTTGCCGAGGCTGCCGCAATCATCAAGGGCAAGAGCATAGGCAACGACTATTTCACCGCTTCTGCCTATCCGCAATCCACACCGGTGTCAATGGCTGTGACACGCGAGGGCATCACTGCCGACCTCATCGAAGCCGGCGTTGTGATGAAGCCGGCATTCTGCGGTCCGTGTTTCGGTGCCGGCGACGTGCCTTCAAACAACGGTCTCAGCATACGCCACACCACCCGTAACTTCCCCAACCGTGAGGGTTCGAAACCCGGACAGGGACAGCTCTCGCTCGTGGCACTCATGGACGCACGCTCCATCGCAGCCACTGCCGCCAACGGCGGTGTGATAACTGCTGCCACAGATGTGGAATACGAGAACACACACAAGCCTTACGCTTACGACGACAAGATTTACAAGTGCCGCGTTTACAACGGCTACGGCAGGGCAAACCACGATGTGGAACTGCGCTACGGTCCCAACATCAAGGACTGGCCTAAGATGTACCCCATGCAGGAGAACATGCTCCTTGAACTCGCAGCAGTGATTCACGACCCCGTGACCACAACCGACGAGCTCATCCCTTCAGGCGAGACCAGCTCCTACCGCTCCAATCCTTTGAAGCTCTCCGAGTTCGCCCTCTCACGCCGCGTACCTGAGTATGTGGGTCTGAGCAAGGCCATACAGCAGCAGGACCTCGCACGCCGCGAAGGCAACGTGAGTGACAACGTGGCTGAGGCTCTCGCCAAAGTGGGAGTGAAGGCAGAGGAAACATCGTTCGGTTCGTGTGTCTTCGCCAACCGTCCCGGCGACGGTTCGGCACGCGAGCAGGCCGCATCGTGCCAGAAGGTGCTCGGCGGCGACGCCAACATCTGCTACGAATACGCCACAAAACGCTACCGTTCCAACTGTATCAACTGGGGTATCGTGCCGTTCACAATTGCCAAGGAGACTCCGTTCGAGCTGCAGCCCGGCGACAAGGTGTTCGTGCCCGGCATACGCGAAGCCATACTTTCCGGCAAGGAGGAAATCGATGCACAGGCCATAACAGCCGCAGGCGTGAAGCCGTTGCACCTCTACTTCCAGAACCTTACCGCCGACGAGCGTCAGATTCTTGCCGACGGATGTCTGATGAACTATTATAAAAACAAAAGATAAAACGACTAAAACAAGAGAATCCCGTAAGTATTGAGGTCGGAAGCCACGCCCTGCGGGCGGCTTCACAAGAGTGGCAATGCCGCCGGCGCGGCTTCTGACCACGGCTTACGGCAACTCGCAAAAAAACGAAAACCTATGGAACAGAAGATCAAAATGACCACTCCCCTCGTGGAGATGGACGGTGACGAAATGACACGAATCTTGTGGAAGATGATAAAGGACGAACTCCTTCTTCCTTTCGTGGACCTCAAGACAGAGTATTACGACCTCGGACTCGTGAAGCGCGACGAGACTTCCGACCAGATAACAAAGGACGCTGCCGAAGCGACAAAGCGTCTCGGCGTGGCTGTGAAGTGTGCCACAATCACTCCCAACCACCAGCGCATGGACGAATACAAGCTCCATCAGATGTGGAAGAGCCCCAACGGCACCATCCGTTCCATCCTCGACGGCACCGTATTCCGCACACCTATCACCATACCGAGCATACATCCCGCAGTGAAGAACTGGGAGAAGCCCATCACTATCGCCCGTCATGCCTACGGCGACGTTTATAAGAGCGTTGAAATCCGTGCCGACGAGCCGGGTGTTGCCAAGCTCGTGTTCGACGGTGAAAGCGGCCGTCACGAAGAAATCGTGGTACACACGTTCAAGGGTGCAGGCGTGCTTCAGGCCATGCACAACACCGACAAGTCGATACGTTCGTTCGCACACTCATGCTTCAAGTTTGCCCTCGACACCAACCAGAGCATCTGGTTCTCGACAAAGGACACCATCTCGAAGAAGTACGACGCACAGTTCAAGATCATCTTCTACGAAGTGTTCGAGGAGTACAAGGACGAGTTCGAGAAGCGCGGACTTGAGTTCTTCTACACACTCATCGACGACGCCGTTGCACGCGTGATACGTTCAAAGGGCGGATTCATCTGGGCTTGCAAGAACTACGACGGCGACGTGATGTCCGACATGGTCAGCACAGCGTTCGGTTCGCTTGCCATGATGACCTCTGTGCTCGTAAGTCCCGACGGCAAGTACGAGTATGAGGCTGCTCACGGCACCGTGACACGCCACTACTACAAGTACCTCAAGGGCGAGGAGACATCCACCAACCCGATGGCTACAATCTTCGCATGGAGCGGAGCATTGCGCAAGCGCGGCGAACTCGACGCTCTTCCAGATCTCGTGAACTTCGCCAACCAGCTTGAAGCAGCCTGCTTCGAGACCCTCAACGAAGGCATCGTGACTAAGGACCTCGCCGGACTTATGGAAGGCGTTGAGCCGCAGCCCAAGACCTCGGCAGGCTTCATAGCAGCCATCCGCGAGCGTCTGGAGAAGAGACTATAAGACAACAGAAACCACAGAATCCCGCTTTTCCGCATCGGAGAGGCGGGATTTTTTTTGCAGGACAGCAATGGTTAAGAGTAAAAAGGTAAAAAAGTAAAAAGGTAGGGGAGGTGTGTAAAAACGGGAGTTAGCCGAAGTTATCTTCCTTTAACTTCTGGCGAAGCCTAACTTCCGATAACTCCCGTTTTGAAACACCGCCGTCCTCACAGGTGATGATTTTTACTTTGTTTCCAAATACTTATTCTTTTTTGTGATAAAAATTTGGAGTTAAGTATATTTTTCCTATCTTTGCAAGAGATAGACTGCACCTCAGCAATTTGAAGCAAGCTTCATTGCATACAGGTTGTGCGCAGTCTTCACAACAATGTACGGATGTTATTTTTAAAACCAACAATCAATTTATTAACTAAAAGAAAGGAAAAAGTATGAAAAAAATTCTTACTCTCCTCGCACTTATGGTTGCGACATTTGCAGCATTTGCAGCATTTGCGGCGAACCGCACGCAGGCGCGCTCTATGGAAGAAAACGACGGAGTGCTGACCTACGAGCAGTCGTTGTTCTGCCAGGGCGGTTGGATGTTCGGTGACACTCCCATCGAAACAAAGAAAGTCACCATGACAGTGACGGAAAACGAAAACGGAACTTATGACTTCAATTTCCCCGACCTCCATGTTGAAACAAAGAGCATGGGAAATACGAAGATTGACGGCGGCTTGACTATCAAAGGCGTTGCTGCCAAGAAAAGTGAAAGTGGCTACACCACTTATTCGAAAGATCTTGGTGAGGGTGGTACCAACATGACTCTGCACGGTGTTGCCTATGGCGACAAGATCTATGTCAAGATGGAAGGTACTTTCATGTACATGGCAAATTGTGTCCTCGTTTACGGTACAGAAATCGTAGCTCCGGAAGAACCGGAACCGGGAGTTTCTTCTACAACATATAGGGACAAGGCATCTTCTCTCTTCAAGGACAACACTACCAACTTCGATGAGGCTGAAGTGGAAGTGGCAGAAGCAGGCGAAGGCGTATATAACTTTGTTGCAAAGCAGGTTCGCATTGCTTCAAATGATATTGCCGACTTCACTATGCCATCGGTTGCAGGAACAAAGAATGCTGACGGTAGCATCAGCTACTCATACAACGGCGCAGCCAAGACAACAGGCGTGAGCGTTGTGGCTGGATACCTGGGCTTCACAGAAGGTGGCGATGCAAGTGTCAAGATGAACGGAAAGAGCAAGGACGGAAAACTCTATATGACATTGGAATTCACTGCTAATGGCAGCGACGCCGTTTACACTTTCGGCGAAAAGATTGAAGGTACAGAGCCGGAAAATCCCGATCCCGGAACTCCTGATGTTGAAGGCACTGTAGTAGGTACCGACGGTTATGCTCCTGCCGGCGAGAAGTTCGCTTGGGACGCAGCAATCGACTGGAACACACAGAAGCTCGTTGCAGCTATCGACGTGACTGGCTGTACAGGCACTAACGAGGACATCCTCTCATTGGGCAGCAACATCGACTCTTGGGCAGGTGTTCACTTCCACCTCTATTACACAAGAAGCAACAATACTTTGCAGGTGAACTATCTTGACCTTGAAAAGGGCAATACTGTCCGCAAGGATGTCGTAGTGGCCGGCGACGAACTTCTCATTGAGATTTCAAAGGCTGCAGGTCTTACAGTGAACGGCGAGAGCATGAACTACCTCAACGAAAGTGGCGAACTCACAGAGGATTACGAGAATGTTTATAAGGAACTATGGGCTCTCACCAATGTTACTTTCGGTAGTCAGGAAGGCGGCGGCCGTAGCCACGCTACATATAAATATGTGCGCATCCAGAACATCGCTTCTGAACCTGCATTCACAGCAGAGACATTCACCGACAACATGAGCGTTACAGAACCGGGCGCAGAAGCAAAGAAGACCGAAGACAAGCAGCTCGACATCAACACTTATAACGACGGAACTTACGGCGTGACCATCCACAACGTGGAAGGCGCGACAGAGAATCTCGGCGACATCACACTCAAGGGTCTTGAGAAGACTGAAGCCGACGGCGTGACAAAGTACACTGCCGAAGCTCTCACAGCCACAGTCAATGGCAAGGACATGACAGCTACCGTTGCCGGTGTCAAGTATGCTGACGGCAAGGTATGGTTCAAGTTCACTTTCGTTACTGCTGAGCAGACCACTTATGTTGTGGAATTCGGTAAGGAGCAGAAGCCGGCAAGACAGTTTGCTGAAGGCCATGCTTACAAGGGCACGTGGAACGTATATATCCCCACTGAAGAGTTCGACGGCACTGTCGATGTTATCGAGCAGGAGGATGGTCTGTTCGCTCTCCGCGTTCACGGCTACAAGTACAAAGGCAAGGTTACTCCGACATTCGTTATTCCTGACCTCAACGGTACAAAGGATGGCAACAGCGTTTCTATCAACGAAATGAGATATGTCCTCGTTACTTACGAGGCAGGTGCTGAAGCAGGAGATGCTGACGCAAAGAGAGTGAGATACTTCGGCTTCATCTCTGTGGCAACTGAAGACGGCGACATCAGAATCGACGCAAGCTATGTAGGCTTCGAAGGTACAGAGGAAGAGTGCACAAGCGCTAAGTTCATCGGTAGCGACAACGCTTCTGGCATCAACGGCATCAATGCCGCCAACAACGGCAAGGCAGAAATCTTCACCACAACAGGTGCAAAGGTGAACGCAATGCAGAAGGGTATCAACCTCGTTCGCAAGGACGGCAAGACCGTGAAGGTTGTAAAGAAATAAGACCAAGTAATATGGATTAAAAAAATCCTCCTCGGAATTTCCGAGGAGGATTTTTTTAATTCATAATTAAGAATTCATAATTCATAATGGGTGTGCTTGTAATAAAACCATCATATTCTTTTAAACTTTCTTTTTCTTACGCTTGTTCAGATTAATTTGCTAATTTTGCGTATTCACAAATTGAAGGAGCTGAAATGGAAAAGGAAAACAGAATTTTACAGTTTGTCAAGAACTGGACTCTGCCCGTGAGCATCTTCACAGGCATTGCCGCCTACCTTGTGTTTGCTCTCATACCCGCACTCGATGCGGCAGGGACGGCTATGGCGCCATTCTTCGATGCCATGTTGCCCGTATTCATGTTCTGCGTGCTCTTCGTCACGTTCTGCAAGGTGGACTACCGCAAGTTGCGCCCCGTGTGGTGGCATCTGTGGGTGAGCGTGTTCCAGGTGCTCACCATCGCGCTTGTCATGGCATTCATTATGGGGCTGCATCTCTCCGGGCTTCCGCTGGTGCTCGCCGAAGCCGTGCTCACCTGCATCATCGCGCCGTGCGCCTCGGCTGCTCCCGTGGTGACGCAGAAGATAGGCGGCGACCTTGAACAGATGACTACCTTCACGTTCCTCTCCAATTTCATCACGGCACTGCTTGTGCCGGTGTGCTTCCCACTGATAGACAAGGCCGCCGACATGACATTCCTCACGGCGTTCGCCGCCATTCTAAACCGCGTGTTCTCCGTGCTCGTCATGCCTATGGTGCTCGCATATATCGTGAAGCACGCCACACCCGGTCTGTGCCGCCGGATAACCGAAGTGAAGGATCTCTCGTATTACCTCTGGGGGTGCTCGCTTCTCATCGTGTCGGGGACGACCATGAAGAACATCTTCCATGCGTCGTGTAGTCTGTCGTTCCTGCTTCTCATAGCTTTCGCCTCGCTCATGCTCTGCTTCGTGCAGTTTGCCGTGGGGCGTTACATCGGTCGCCACTTCGGGCAGACGGAGAACGCGGGACAGGCGATGGGGCAGAAGAACACTGCCTTCGCCATCTGGATAGCCAGCACCTATCTGACGCCGCTCTCCTCCGTGGGGCCAGGCTGCTACATTCTCTGGCAGAACATCATCAACAGCATCGAGATATGGACTTACCGCAAGCGGAATGCTTCGCATTGACTCCCACAGCCCCTCTTGATTTGCCCTGCCACAGGCAGGAACGATTTTTGACGCAAGTAGTTGGCACTTTCAGGAAATAAGTGTATATTTGCAGATGATAGGCTGCATTTGCAGTATTAACCAATCAAACGTATGAGTTATGGCTGAAATGAAGGACAGATTCGTCAGGTTCGACTGGGCAATCAAGCGGTTGCTCCGCCAGAAGGCAAACTTCGGGGTTCTCGAAGGGTTTCTCACCGTGTTCCTCGGCGAGAAGGTCACCATTGTCGATATTCTTGAAAGCGAAAGCAACCAGCAGGATGAGTTCGACAAGTTCAACCGCGTAGATATAAAGGCGAGAAACAGCAAGGGCGAGATAATAATCGTAGAGGTGCAGAACACATCGGAGGTGTTCTATCTCGAACGCATACTCTATGGCGTGGCGAAAGCCATAACCGAACACATTTCCTTGGGCGACGACTACGGGGAGGTGAAGAAGGTGTATTCCATCAGCGTGCTCTACTTCGACCTTGGCGAAGGCGACGACTATCTCTACAAGGGGCAGACGAGCTTCTTCGGCATACACACCAACGACGAACTGAAGATAACCACCCGCCAACGCGACGCCATCGTGCGCAAGGCTCCCGAAGAGATATTCCCCACCTATTATTTAATACGCGTGAACAACTTCGACCGTGTGGCGGTGTCGCCGATGGAGGAGTGGATGCGCTATCTCAAGAAAGGCGAGATAAGTGCCGACGCAAAGGCACCGGGTCTGCAGGAAGCCCGCGAGAAGCTGCTCTACTATCAGATGGATCCGGCAGAACGCCATGCCTACGATGAGCATCTCAATGCCGTCATGATCCAGAACGATGTGCTCGGCAATGCCCGTGCGGAGGGACTGGCGGAAGGAAGAGCGGAAGGGAGAATAGAGGGAAGAACGGAAGGAAGAGCGGAAGGATTGGCTGAGGGCAAGACTTCACAGCAGATGCTTACCGCCCGCACAATGCTTTCCGACGGTATGAGCATCGACCTTGTAGCGAAGTACACGGGTCTGACAAAAAGCCAGATAGAAGCTTTCGCTGCTGAATAAACGAACATTTTTACGGCGTTTTCTTGTGGAAGTGAGCATTAAATGTTATCTTTGCAAGTGATAAAGCGTTCCAGACACCCCGAACGGATGCTTCGTGGTGTCTGGAACGCAACTTTTGTATAAACTTTAAAATATAATAAAATGGAAGAACAGAAAAACCCACAGGTCCAGATCGGACTCACCCCGGAAGTAGGCGTAGGCGTTTATGCCAACCTCGCACTCATAACTCACTCAAACACTGATTTCGTACTCGACTTCGCCTGCATCCTTCCCGGACTGGGACAGCCACAGGTGCGCAGCCGTGTCATCATGGCTCCCGAGCACGCAAAGCGTCTCTTGCAGGCTTTGCAGGAGAATGTCTATAAGTATGAGCAGACATTCGGCAAGATAGAAATCCCTAACCAGCAGGAGCGCACAATCGCTCCGTTCAATGTGAAGGGCAACGGAGGCGAGGCATAACAGCTTCTGCTTTTCTGGATATTGGTATTCCCGTGGATGTGCCATAGCAATGGTGTATCCACGGGAATGTTGGTTTCTGGCGTTCCGTCTCTTTTGTGGACAGGGCATGTGCGTTTTCCACAGGTTTTGGCGTACATACGCACGGTGGCGGCTTCGGGGCGGTTTCACAGGTGTGTGCGCTGCGGTGGTGCCAGCAGGCAGATGCTTGTGTTGCGGTTGCTGGGAGAATGGATGGTTGCTTTTGTTCGGTTGTGGGTTATGTGTGCAAACAAACGTTAAACTAACCTGTTTTTGTTTAAATCATCAATTCTTGCACGGCGTTGCTTTTTATATATTAGGTAGTTAGAGAAAAAGTTTGTACCTTTGCAGCCCGAAATGGCTTTGTAATATGGCTGTTTCCATGACTCGACAATTAAAATAAAATATATAAATTAAAAAAGTAAAATTATGCCTACTATTTCACAATTGGTAAGAAAAGGCAGAAAGGTGCTTGTAGATAAGAGCAAGTCTCCGGCTTTGGACTCATGTCCTCAGCGTCGTGGAGTGTGCGTCCGTGTCTATACAACCACACCTAAGAAGCCTAATTCGGCAATGCGTAAGGTTGCCCGTGTTCGTTTGACAAACTCTAAGGAAGTGAACTCCTACATCCCCGGAGAGGGACACAACTTGCAGGAGCACTCAATCGTGCTGGTTCGCGGTGGTCGTGTGAAGGACCTTCCTGGTGTTCGCTACCACATCGTTCGTGGAACACTCGATACAGCAGGTGTTGCCAATCGTACACAGCGCCGTTCAAAGTACGGAGCAAAGCGTCCTAAGGCAAAGAAGTAATCAATAGCTTTTGATTGTCGGACGATATTTATTTTATTATTAGTTTTGCTGGAGAATTGTTAAAAGACAGGTTGAGTAAATGTCCGAGAGAGGACGTTGAAGAACAGTAATAGACAGCCCCAGGCAGACAGAAATTTTTCAAAACAAAATGAGAAAAGCAAAACCAAAGAAGCGTGTGATCCTTCCGGATCCCGTGTACAACGACCAGAAGGTCTCTAAGTTTGTAAACCACTTGATGTATGACGGTAAGAAGAATACCTCATACGAAATTTTCTACAAAGCTCTTGACACCGTTAAGGTGAAGATGGAAAAGGAAGAGAAGTCGGCTCTCGAAATCTGGAAGCAGGCTCTCGACAACATCACTCCGCAGGTGGAGGTGAAGAGCCGCCGTATCGGTGGTGCTACTTTCCAGGTGCCTACAGAAATCCGTCCCGAGCGCAAGGAGAGCATCTCAATGAAGAACCTCATCGCTTTCGCACGCAAGCGCGGCGGCAAGACAATGGCCGACAAGCTCGCAGCAGAAATCATGGATGCTTACAACAATCAGGGTGGTGCCTACAAGCGTAAGGAAGACATGCACCGCATGGCAGAGGCTAACCGCGCATTCGCACACTTCAGATTCTAATATATTAATAAGGTAAAAAGGAAAAATGGCAAACCGCGATTTACATTTGACTCGTAACATCGGTATCATGGCTCACATCGATGCCGGTAAGACCACAACTTCTGAGCGTATCCTGTTCTACACAGGTAAGACTCACAAGATTGGTGAGGTGCACGACGGCGCTGCTACCATGGACTGGATGGCCCAGGAGCAGGAGCGTGGTATCACTATCACATCTGCCGCAACAACATGTAACTGGAACTATCTTGGCAAATCATACAAGATAAACCTGATTGACACTCCGGGACACGTTGATTTTACCGCTGAGGTGGAGCGTTCACTCCGCGTGCTCGACGGAGCCGTAGCAACATATTCCGCTGCCGACGGTGTGCAGCCGCAGTCTGAGACCGTATGGCGTCAGGCCGACAAGTACAACGTACCGCGTATCGGTTATGTGAACAAGATGGACCGTTCAGGTGCTGACTTCTTCGAGACGGTACAGCAGATGAAGGACATCCTCGGTGCCAACCCTTGTCCTATCCAGGTTCCTATCGGAGCAGAAGAGAACTTCAAGGGCGTTGTTGACCTTCTCAAGATGAAGGCCATCCTTTGGCATGACGAGACAATGGGTGCAGAGTACGACATTGAGGATATTCCTGCCGACCTCGTTGACGAGGCTAACGAATGGCGTGAGAAGATGGTTGAATCTGCTGCCAACTTCGACGACGCTCTCATGGAGAAGTATCTCGAAGGTGAGGAAATCTCAGAGGAGGAACTTATCGCTGCTATCCGCAAGGGTACTTGCTCAATGGAGCTTACTCCTATGTTGTGCGGTTCTTCATACAAGAACAAGGGTGTGCAGCCGCTTCTCGACTACGTTTGCGCATTCCTTCCTTCACCGCTCGACACAGCCGCTATCGTTGGTACCAACCCCGACACTGAGGAAGAGGAGGATCGTAAGCCTTCTGAGGACGAGCCGACATCGGCTCTCGCGTTCAAGATCGCTACCGACCCGTTCATGGGCCGCTTGGTGTTCTTCCGCGTTTACTCAGGTAAGGTCGTTGCAGGTTCTTACGTTTACAACCCACGTTCACGCAAGAAGGAGCGCATCAGCCGTCTGTTCCAGATGAACTCAAACAAGGAAATCCCAATGGAGTCGATCGACGCTGGTGACATCGGCGCAGGTGTAGGCTTCAAGGATATCCGCACAGGTGATACTCTTTGCGACGAGGCACATCCTATCGTGCTCGAGTCAATGTCATTCCCCGACACTGTGATTTCTATCGCAGTTGAGCCGAAGAGCCAGGCCGACATCGCAAAGCTCGACAACGGTCTTGCCAAGCTCGCCGAGGAAGACCCGACATTCACCGTTCGTACCGACGAACAGAGCGGACAGACCATCATCTCTGGTATGGGTGAGCTTCACCTCGATATCATCATCGACCGTCTGAAGCGTGAGTTCAAGGTTGAATGTAACCAGGGCAAGCCTCAGGTTAATTACAAGGAAGCTATCACCAAGCCGGTTACTCTCCGCGAGGTTTACAAGAAGCAGTCTGGTGGTCGCGGTAAGTTCGCTGATATCATTGTTACAATCAGTCCGAAGGACGAGGATTACAAGGAGGGCGACTTCCAGTTCGTAAACGAGGTTAAGGGTGGTAACATTCCTAAGGAATTCATCCCCTCGGTACAGAAGGGCTTCGAGAACGCAATGAAGAACGGTGTGCTTGGCGGCTATCCGATGACCGACCTCAAGGTTGTGCTCACCGACGGTTCGTTCCACCCGGTTGACTCTGACCAGTTGTCATTCGAACTCGCAGCACTCAACGCCTACAAGAACGCATGCCCGAAGGCTGGTCCCGTGCTCATGGAACCTATCATGAAGGTAGAGGTTGTTACTCCCGAAGAGAACATGGGTGATGTGATCGGCGACTTGAACAAGCGTCGTGGACAGGTGGAAGGCATGGACGAGGCTCGCTCAGGCGCACGCATCGTAAAGGCCATGGTGCCACTGTCAGAGATGTTCGGTTATGTGACCGCTCTTCGTACCATCACTTCAGGCCGTGCAACAAGCTCTATGGAGTACGACCACCACGCACCGCTGTCAAGCTCTATCGCCAAGGCAGTGCTCGAGGAAGTGAAGGGTCGCGCCGACCTCGTGTAATACGACACATACAGAAAGTGGAAGCAGCATGAAATAACGACTGCTTCTGCCTTCAAAAAGAAAACAAGGGAAATGGAGCGTTGCTTAGCGAATGACTCTTAAGGAGCGTACTCCATCTCCCATTTAACAATACTTTTAATCAACTTAATAAAAAAATGAGTCAGAAAATCAGAATTAAGCTGAAGTCTTACGACCACAAACTCGTCGATAAGTCAGCAGAGAAAATCGTGAAGGCCGTGAAGGCCACTGGCGCAATCGTGAGCGGACCGATTCCATTGCCAACTCACAAGCGCATCTACACAGTGAACCGTAGTACGTTCGTAAACAAGAAGGCACGCGAGCAGTTCCAGCTCTCAGACTTCAAGCGTCTTATCGACATCTACAGCTCAACAGCAAAGACCGTTGATGCTCTGATGAAACTTGAGTTGCCAAGCGGCGTGGAAGTAGAAATCAAAGTATAATAATTTTTTTAATATTAATTGAAATGCCAGGATTAATTGGAAGAAAAATCGGAATGACATCCGTTTTCAGTGCCGACGGTAAGAACGTACCGTGCACTGTTATCGAAGCAGGTCCTTGTGTTGTGACACAGGTCAAGACCGTTGAAACAGACGGTTACAAAGCAGTTCAGTTAGGATTTGGTGAGGCAAAGGAAAAGAACACCACCAAGCCTATGATGGGATGCTTCAAGAAGGCCGGTACAACACCTAAGAAGCACTTGGCCGAGTTCAAGTTTGACGAGGAGTACAACCTCGGTGACGTTATCACCGTTGATCTCTTCGCAAATACAGAGTACGTTGACATTGTAGGCACCTCTAAGGGAAAAGGCTTCCAGGGAGTTGTGAAACGTCATGGATTCGGCGGTGTAGGCCAGAGCACACACGGTCAGGACGACCGCGCCCGCAAACCGGGATCTATCGGTGCTTGTTCTTACCCTGCAAAGGTGTTCAAGGGAATGCGCATGGGCGGCCAGATGGGCGGTGACCGTGTTACAACCCAGAATCTTAAAGTGTTAAAGGTAATTCCGGAGCACAACCTCATCCTCGTGAAGGGTTCTGTAGCCGGATGCAATGGTTCAACCGTATTAATCAAGAAATAATGGAAGTTAGCGTATTAAATATCAATGGTCAGGAGACCGGAAGAAAGGTTGCGTTGAACGACGCCATCTTCGGAATCGAGCCTAACGATCACGTCCTCTATCTCGACGTAAAGCAGTATCTCGCTAACCAGCGCCAGGGTACGGCTAAGTCAAAGGAGAGAAGCGAAGTAAGCGGTTCTACACGTAAACTCGGACGCCAGAAGGGCGGCGGCGGTGCTCGTCGCGGTGACATCAACTCACCGGTGCTCGTTGGTGGTGGACGCGTTTTCGGTCCGAAGCCACGTGACTATCGTTTCAAACTCAACAAGAAAGTGAAGCTGCTCGCTCGCAAGTCTGCGCTTTCTTACAAGGCTCAGGAAAGTGCCATCGTAGTAGTGGAAGACTTCAATATGGAAGCCCCGAAGACTAAAGATTTCGTAAATATTACTAAAAATCTGAAAGTTGAGGGCAAAAAGATACTTCTTCTTTTGCCAGAAGTAAATAAAAACGTATTTTTGTCGTCCCGTAACTTGCAGCAGACCGAAGTTATGACTGCTTCTGCCCTCAATGCATACAAAGTGTTGAATGCAGATGTTCTCGTCGTGACCGAAAATTCGCTCAAGGCTATCGACTCAATCTTAACAAAATAAATAGGAGACACGCAACATGGCATTTATCATAAAACCATTGGTCACAGAGAAAATGACCAAAATCACAGACAAGTCTTCTGTAGAAAAAAGCTATAAGGTAAAGGGCGAGACACGCACCAAGAAGGCCGAGGCAAGATACGGCTTCATCGTGAAGCCCGAAGCCAACAAGCTCGAGATTAAGAAAGAAGTTGAAGGTCTGTATAACGTTACAGTAATCGATGTGAACACGCTCAACTATGCTGGCAAACGCCAGAGCCGTTACACACGCAAGGGTCTTGTGAACGGACAGAAGAACGCGTTCAAGAAAGCAATCGTCACTCTCAAGGAGGGCGATACAATTGATTTTTACAGCAATATCTAAAATAAAAAATGGCAGTACGTAAATTTAAACCGGTTACTCCGGGACAAAGACACAAGGTTATTGGCACGTTCGAGGAGATTACTGCATCCGTGCCAGAGAAGTCTCTCGTTTTCGGTAAACGCTCTACCGGTGGTCGAAACAACACCGGTAAGATGACTGTCCGCTACATGGGCGGTGGCCATAAGAGAAAGTATCGTCTCATCGACTTTAAGCGAGAGAAAGATGGTGTTCCAGCTGTAGTGAAGACAATCGAATACGATCCGAACCGTTCGGCTCGTATCGCATTGTTGTTCTATGCAGATGGTGAAAAACGTTACATTATTGCTCCTAACGGACTGGAAGTGGGCGCAAAGCTGATGTCTGGCGCAGACGCTGCTCCTGAAATCGGAAACGCTCTTCCACTCGCAAACATTCCCGTTGGTACTGTGATTCACAACATTGAATTGCGTCCTGGACAGGGTGCTCTGCTCGTTCGTTCGGCTGGTAATTTCGCTCAATTGACTTCTCGTGAAGGCAGTTATTGTGTAATCAAGCTCCCCTCTGGCGAAACACGCCAGATTCTGAGTGCTTGTAAGGCTACAGTAGGTAGTGTAGGCAACTCCGACCACGCTCTCGAATCATCCGGTAAGGCCGGACGCTCTCGCTGGTTGGGCCGTCGTCCTCACAACCGTGGTGTTGTTATGAACCCTGTTGATCACCCGATGGGTGGTGGTGAAGGACGTCAGTCTGGAGGTCACCCGCGTTCACGCAAGGGCTTGTATGCTAAGGGTCTCAAGACACGCGCACCCAAGAAGCTTTCTAACAAGTATATCATCGAAAGAGCTAAAAAATAATCAAACAAGAGTAAATTATGAGTCGTTCATTAAAAAAAGGTCCATATATCAACGTGTCGCTTGAGAAGAAAATTCTCGCCATGAACGAAAGTGGCAAAAAGACTGTTGTCAAGACATGGGCCAGAGCATCAATGATCTCACCTGATTTCGTGGGACACACTGTTGCAGTTCATAACGGAAACAAATTTATCCCTGTTTACGTAACCGAGAACATGGTAGGACACAAGCTCGGCGAATTCGCGCCGACTCGTCGCTTCGGAGGCCATGCAGGTAACAGAAAGTAAGCGGGTGAAACCATTTAAAATCAAGAAATAAATAATGGGAGCAAGAAAACATATATCGGCTGAAAAACTGAAAGAAGCCCGTAAGAATTTGTACTTCGCAAAGCTCAAGGGCGTTCCTTCTTCACCACGCAAGATGCGCTATGTCGTAGATATGGTTCGTGGCATGGAAGTGAACCGCGCACTCGGAGTACTCAGATTCTCCAAGAAGCAAGCTGCTGCTGACGTTGAGAAACTGTTGCGTTCGGCTATTGCAAACTGGGAAGCTAAAAACGAACGCAAGGCTGAGGACGACGAACTCTACATCACAAAGGTGTTCGTAGATGAAGGCGTGACCATGAAGCGCATGCGTCCTGCACCGCAGGGACGCGGATACCGCATCCGCAAGCGCAGCAATCATGTGACTCTGTTTGTTGATTCCAAAACTAATGACGAAAAATAATAAGTAGAATGGGACAGAAAGTTAATCCAATAAGCAACCGCCTCGGCATCATCCGCGGATGGGATTCAAATTGGTTCGGTGGCAAGAACTTCGGCGACAACCTCGTGGAGGACCGCAAGATTCGCACCTACCTCAACAAGCGCCTTGAGAAAGCCAGCGTTTCGAGAATCGTCATCGAGCGCACTTTAAAACTCATCACTATCACAATCTGCACAGCACGTCCAGGTGTCGTCATTGGTAAAGGTGGACAGGATGTTGACAAGCTGAAGGAAGAGCTCAAGAAACTCTACAAGAAGGACATCCAGATCAACATATTCGAGGTGAAGAAGCCCGAACTTGACGCTACTATCGTTGGCAACAACATCGCACGTCAGGTAGAAGGCAAGATCGCCTATCGCCGCGCCATCAAGATGGCTATCCAGAACACAATGCGTGCAGGAGCCGAAGGCGTGAAAATCCAGATTACTGGCCGTCTTAATGGAGCAGAAATGGCACGCAAGGAAATGTACAAGGAGGGACGTACCCCGCTGCACACTTTCCGCGCAGACATCGATTACTGCCAGGCAGAGGCACTCACCAAAGTCGGACTTCTCGGCATCAAGGTGTGGATCTGCCGTGGAGAGGTTTACGGAGACCGCGACTTGACACCTAACTTCACTCAGGAGAAGCAGAACGGTGGATCAAACAACGGACGTGGCAACCGTGGTAATCGAAAGAGAAACAATAACCGTTAAAAGTAGAAGATTATCATGTTACAGCCAAAAAGAGTAAAATATAGAAGACCGCAAGACGGACGTGGCAACAAGGGCAACGCATACCGTGGCACACAGTTGGCATTCGGTTCTTTCGGCATAAAGACACTTGAGTCTAAATGGATCGACAGCCGTCAGATTGAGGCTGCTCGTGTGGCAGTGAACCGCTACATGCAGCGTGAAGGACAGGTTTGGATCCGTATTTTCCCGGACAAACCAATCACCCGCAAGCCTGCTGACGTGCGTATGGGTAAAGGTAAGGGTGACCCCGCAGGATGGGTCGCTCCCGTTACACCAGGACGCATCCTCTTCGAGGTGGAAGGCGTAAGCTTCGACATCGCAAAGGAGGCTCTCCGCCTCGCCGCACAGAAGCTTCCCGTGAAGACTAAATTTGTTGTAAGACGTGATTACGATAAAAACGCTTAAGCTATGAAGATTAAAGAAGTAAGAGAAATGGATGCCAAGACATTGGCAGAAACCTTGGAAACTCTGCAGGACAAGCTCCACAACTTGAAGCTCAACCACGCAGTAACTCCACTTGAAAATCCATCACAGATAAAGGCAGTTCGTCGTGACATCGCACGTCTGAATACTGAAATTCGCCAGAGAGAACTTAACAAATAACAATGGTCCAGATGGAAACAAGAAATTTAAGAAAAACAAGACAGGGTGT
>USEC01000032.1 GCA_900553595.1 uncultured Prevotella sp.
GCTGGGTTCAGAACGTCGTGAGACAGTTCGGTCTCTATCTATCGTGGGCGCAGGAGTTTTGAGTGGTGCCGCCACTAGTACGAGAGGACCGTGGTGGACAGACCTCCGGTTTGCCAGTTGTGCCGCCAGGTGCACCGCTGGGTATCCGAGTCTGGTTAGGATAAGCGCTGAAAGCATCTAAGTGCGAAGCCATCCGCGAGATTAGAACTCCCTGAGGGTCGTCAAAGACGATGACGTTGATAGGCTGCAGGTGTAAAGACGGCGACGTCAAAGCCGAGCAGTACTAATTGCCCGAGACTTTCTCATCAGTGGCCGTGCTTTCAGCTGTTGTACATTTCTTTCCTTTCCGTTTTGCTATTCAAGATGTCTAACTTATACGCGGCGTGAATACAATCCGTGATTCGTGATTGTATTTCGTTTTGCGAAAGAGATTCAGGCGGTTATTGCGGCGGTGTCCCACCTCTTCCCATTCCGAACAGAGAAGTTAAGCCCGCTTGCGCCGATGGTACTGCAATGCAATGTGGGAGAGTAGGTAGCTGCCTTCTTTTATCAGGGTCTTCAGAGTCAAATGACTTTGGAGACCTTTTTTTGTGCCCGTAAGCGAAAAAAACAATGGGAAACACTTGACATCGCTTGCGCCGGATTGTACCTTTGCAATCGCATTCGGTTCGTTGTATGAGTCTGACGCAAGTGGTCTTTGACATACTTACATATTATAATATATATATTCTGTTGTTGAGTTGCTGTACTTTCGCAAGTTCATAGGTTATAGAAGTTTTTTTGTTCTATAAAAGTTAAAATAAACAAACAAACCTAAAAATGGAACTAATAATATAGCTTGGATGTTTTTTTATAAACATATTGTGTAAATTTGTGGATAATTCGATGTACTAACTTTTTAAACGAGATACTAAAAACAACATGAGAAAAACAAATGTTAAACCTGCTGAAGGAAAATTAGGTATTTTGGTCGTAGGTTGTGGCGCAGTAGCCACTACTTTTATGACCGGTGTGTTTATGGCTCGCAAGGGACTTGCCAAGCCTGTTGGCTCAATGACTCAGTACGACAAGATTCGTGTTGGTCGCGGTGCCGACAAGAAATATTTGCACTATAAGGACATTGTTCCTCTGGCTGACCTCAACGATATAGTGTTTGGCACATGGGATGTTTATCCACAGAATGCCTACCAGGCTGCTATGTATGCAGAGGTGTTGAAGGAAAAGGACATCAACCCCGTGCGTGAGGAATTGGAGAATGTGGTGCCAATGAAGGCTGCTTTCGACAAGAATTATGCCAAGCGTTTGGACGGTGATAATATAAAGGATTGCAAGACGCGTTGGGACATGGTGGAGGCTCTTCGCCAGGATATCCGCGACTTCAAGGAGAAGAACGGCTGCTCGCGCATCGTAATGATTTGGGCTGCATCAACAGAGATTTATGTGCCGGTAGATATGGAAATCCATGGCACTCTCGCTGCACTTGAGGCGGCAATGAAGGCCGACGACCGTCAGCACATTGCTCCGTCTATGTGCTATGCCTATGCCGCACTTGTAGAGGGTGCTCCTTTCATCATGGGTGCTCCTAACACAACTGTTGATATTCCTGCCATGTGGGAACTTGCCGAGAAGACCAAGATGCCTATCGCAGGCAAGGACTTCAAGACAGGTCAGACTCTTGTGAAGAGTGGTTTCGCTCCGATGATCGGCACTCGTTGCCTCGGTCTTAGCGGATGGTTCTCTACAAATATTCTTGGCAACCGCGACGGTCTTGTTCTTGATGAGCCGGCTAACTTCCACACCAAGGAGGTGAGCAAGCTCTCAACACTTGAAACAATTCTTAAGCCGGATGTACAACCCGACCTCTATGGTCATGGCAACGACGAGGACACTCAGTACTATCACAAGGTGCGCATTAACTATTATCCGCCTCGCAACGACAATAAGGAGGGATGGGACAATATCGACATCTTCGGATGGATGGGTTATCCTATGCAGATAAAGATAAACTTCCTCTGCCGCGACTCAATCCTTGCCGCACCTCTGTTGCTCGACCTTACATTGCTTAGCGACCTTGCCGCCCGTGCCGGACGCTATGGCATACAGCGCTTCCTGAGCTTCTTCCTTAAGGCGCCAATGCATGACTATACCAAGGGTGAGGAGGCTGTCAATCACCTCTACCAGCAATATACCATGCTGAAGAATGCCATCCGTGAGATGGGTGGTTATGAGGCTGACGAAGAAATGGACTAATTGTAATGAATAAACGAAACGCCCTGCAAGGACGAAGACATTATGTAATATGCTTCTGCCTTTGCAGGGCGTTTCGTGTGTTTTATCATTTACTCGGGGCTTTGCCCCTGCTTGGTTGTTCTATCTTAATAGTTTATCTTCACTCCCACATAATAGCTTCGTGGCAGGGAAGGACCATAGATGTAATTGGAATCGCGATTCCAACCTTTGTCGAAGTCCTTTTGGTAGGAGTTGGCGATATTCTGTATTCCGCCGTTCACCTGAAGTGTCAGATACTTGCTTACGGGGATGTCGTACGCCAGTTTCATGTTCAGTTCCATGAAGTCGGGCGTATCTACGGCTTTCGGTTCTTCAACACCCGATCCGGCTGCATGGCCTATGAGCATACTGCCCGTGTAGTTGCCCGTTATGGAAGCGGTGAAACGCTTTACAGGAGTGAATGTGGCGGTGAAATAACCGTACCTGTTCGGTGAGCGCATCATCTTTTTGTACTTCTGTTCCGGCACTTCATCGTTCCATGCTATGGCTTCGTCGTAAAGACTCTTCTGTATGGTGAATCCGGCCTGAAGACTGAACCAGCGTGTGAACATTGCCTTTCCCTCTATGTTCAAACCGAACACTTTGGCTCCGTAGGCGTTGTACCGTTCCTGTACGGTGTTCCCTTGGGCGTCCGGCCTGTCGAGCTGGCGGAGGGCGAACACGTTGTCGAGGTCGGTATAAAAGCCTTCCACGAGGAGGTTGGTCTGTACATTTCCAAACTTATGATAAATGTCGGCGGAGATGCTGAAACTGTTCGAACGCTCCTCCTTCAACTTGTCGGCAAGGACGGTGACAAGCCGTTCGCCCCCTACTACGCCTACATGCAGGTCTTCGTCGAAAGCCTGTGGCGCACGGAATCCGCCGGCGTAGGTCAGTCGGAAGTTCAGATTGTCGGTAGGGTTGTAGCGCAGGTTGGCGCGTGGACTGAAGATAATGTTGTCCACGAGGTTGTGCTTGTCCAGACGGCCGCCCACAAGGAAACCCCATTGCTTGCTTTTCCACTCGTTCTGGAAGAAGAAGCTGCCTATGTGTACATCCTGCTTGAAGTGGCGGTCGTAGCCGAGTATGACGTCTTTCAGACCGTCGAAGTTGTATTCAGCACCGAGTGTGAGGTCGGACGGCATGAAGAGCAGCTTGCTGAAATTGTGTACATACTGCGCTCCGGCAACGTATGTGAAGTCGTGTGTCGTTCCGTACGCTTTCCCTGCCGCATCCCGGTCGTCGTCAGTTCCTTCGCCAATACCACCGTAATAACTTTTGCGTGAAGTTGTCTGGAAAGAGAAATATGCCGAGAGACGATTTTTTTCGTCTGGTGCGAAGTAGTCGTAAGTGAGTCCGCCGCCTTGGATGCTGTGCTCCACCTGCTCTGTGATGTTCGCTTCGTGTGGTGCCTGTTCGAGCTGGTTGCCGCCGCGTCGGAATTCATGTATGCCGTGATACTGAAGACTCAGTTTGGAGTAAGGGTTGAGACGGAGGTAGGAGTTGAGTCCGAAAGTCTGGTTGTTCAGTTCCGGTAGCTCGGTATATCCGTCGCCGTCATGGTCGTATCCTTTTCGGTTGCGGGTTTGTCCGTAGGCATAAACGCCCGCTTTGTTGTCGTCGGTCACTAATGAGACATTGCCGGTGGTAACATTATCGAAACTGTTTGAGCCGCCAATCGACATGAGTGTATGTCCGAACGAAGCCGAATTGCGGACGGGTTCCTTGGTTATGATGTTGATGGTTCCGCCGATGGCAGATGCACCGAAGAGTGCGGAACCTCCGCCGCGTACTACTTCCACGCGGTCTATCATGTTGGCAGGAATCTGTTCCAGACCATATACGCCGTTAAGTGAAGAGAAAATGGGGCGTGAATCGACAAGTATCTGTGAATAATGGCCGTCCAGTCCGTTGATTCTTACCTGCGTGAAGCCGCAGTTCTGACAGTTGTCCTCGGTGCGCACACCGGGTTGGAAGTTGAGTCCCTGTGCCAGACAGGTGGATTGTGTGATGTCGAAAACCTTGCCGTTTATCACGTTTACGAGGTTGGGAGCCATCCGGCGCTTCGTCTCGCTTCTGTTTGCTGATACTACGACTTCATCAAGACTCAGGTCGCTTGGTGAAAGATTGAAATTCAGTTCTTTGCTTGTGTTTTTCTTTGTGGTCACCATTTTCGACATGGTGGTATAGCCCATGTATTTCGCTTCGATGGTGAATGTGCCTTCCGGCAGGTTCTTCAGGAAGAAATGTCCGGTCATGTCGGTTGTTGTGGCGATGGTGGTGCCTTTCACATGTATGATGGCGTAAGGTACATGTTCGCCCGACTTTGCATCGACGACATGTCCGTAGATGTTGGCATCAGTGCCTTTCTCGTTTTCTTCAACTGATTTTACAACACTCGTGTTATCCCTTGCTTCGGTTGCCCGAGCTGCAAATGAGACTGTCAATGCGCCAGCAAGGAGCATCAACTGATAATTCTTTGATTTCATTTTGCTTGTAATTTATTTGAGTCCCGTGTCTTTGTGGAGCGTTTCATCAAACATGCATACATCCCGTCTGCTTGTTTAATGGCAGTAATGCTACAAAAAAAACTGCGAAACTTCGGTATTTTATGTATTGTGGTGGCGATTGTCCCAATCCACCACCTATTAGTGATAAGAGTTGCAAAGTTAATGGATTGTGCGTTCTCGTGCAATACCTAAAAATGATGAATTGCGCAAACGCAGCCTTATGTTGGGCGTGTGTGCTGCTCCTGTTTCCGCTGTTTCGCATTTTTAAAGCGACGATGATGCAGTTTGTCGTTTTTTTCTTAACTTTGTGACATATCTCAGTAAGAATGTAAAATGAAAGACGACAAGAATAAATCACGGTTGCTCTTCGTGCCTTCGGGAGGATTGGGCAACCGTCTTCGTGCGATAGTCTCCGCCGTACAGTTGTCCGAGGCTACGGGGACTGCATTGCGGATAGTATGGTTCAAGGACTGGGGCATGGGCGCGGAATGGCGTGAAATATTCAAACCCATGAAACACTATGCGCTACGGGAGGCTTCGCTGCTCGACAGTCTTGTGTATGACCGCCCCAGAAAACGGAATTTCTTTGTGCCGAAACTGTTTCAGAACCTGTTGTTCGAACAGCGGATTGACGAGTATGATGTCACGCCTCTCAAGCGTAAGAACTTTGACTTCTGCGCCTGGGCAAAGGGCAGGAACAGTTACATGAGCTGCTATCAGGATTTCGGCGCGGTGGACAACTCTCTCTATTCCGATTTGTTCAGTCCTACAGACGAAATAGAGCAACGTATCGCCCGCAATCTTGAACAACTTGGCGATGCGCCAATCGGCATACATGTCCGCCGGACGGACAACCGTGCGGCGATAGAGCGGAGCCCTATTTCGCTCTTCTTCGATGCTATGGACTCTATCGTCAGAGACAATCCGGCACAGCGTTTCTATCTTGCCACCGACGACGAGGAAACGAAAAACGAAATGCTCAAGAGGTATGGCGATGCGCTTCTGATGTCGTCGTCGAAGGCGGAACGTGGTACTACGGAGGGCATCAAGGACGCCGTCGTGGAGATGTTCACCCTTGCCCGCTGTCGTGAGATATACGGGACAGCTGATAGCAGCTTCTCCGTCATTGCTTCACGCATCGGCGACATACCATTGACGATTCTTGAACAATAAGCACGGATGCAGAAATAACGTTAAAACAGAAGTTGATAGCGAGTAGTACAATAAATAAGGTGAAGCATGCGTTATAGATATATGCAGTGGACAGACCAGATACGAAGGGTGAAAATCCTGCTTGTGTTGGCTGCGGTTATGATAGCCGTAGCCTCGCTTGTGGTGTCGCATATCCTCACGCGTGACCTCGCCGATGAGGAACGCGGTAAGATGGAGGTGTGGGCGGAAGCCATGCGCACCCTCAACCGGGCCGATGAGAACACCGACATAAACCTCGTTCTGAAAGTCATCAACGGCAACAACACCATCCCCGTCATCGTGCTCGACTCGAAAGGTCGCGTGCAGGATTTCCGTAACATCGATATTCCCGATGCCAAGACCTATTCCGACTCGCTTGCCTTTGCCGAAAGTATGAGCAAACAGCTTCTCAACGAAAACCACAGCATACGCATCTCCCTTGACGACGGCATACCGACGGACTACATCGACGTGTGCTATTCCGACTCGCTCATGCTGCGCCGGCTCGCGTTCTATCCGTATGTCCAGCTCGGTGTGGTTATGATTTTTGTGGTTATAGCCATCTTCGCCCTGCTCACCTCGAAGCGCGCGGAACAGAACAAGGTGTGGGTGGGGCTGTCTAAGGAGACCGCCCACCAGCTCGGTACCCCTATTTCGAGTCTGATGGCATGGACGGAAATGCTCAAGGAAAGCTATCCTGACGACTCCCTCATACCCGAAATGGACAAGGATGTGAAGCGTTTGCAACTCATTGCCGACCGCTTTTCGAAGATAGGCTCGCTGCCAGAACCGGTTCCTGCAAGTCTCGCCGAGGTACTCAATCATGTGATAGACTACATGGATCGCCGCACTTCAAAGAAGGTAGCGATGGTGCGCGACTTCCCCGAACACGATGTTGTGGTGAAGATAAACGCATCGCTCTTCGAATGGGTGATAGAGAACCTCTGCAAGAATGCCGTCGATGCCATGGAGGGCGAGGGACGCATCACGCTTGCATACCGTGAGGAAGGCACACGGGCAGTCATAGAAGTGACCGATACGGGCAAAGGCATACGCAAGAAGGATATACGCAATGTGTTCCGTCCCGGCTTCACCACCAAGAAGCGCGGTTGGGGACTCGGTCTGTCGCTCGCCAAACGCATCGTGGAGGAATACCACCACGGCCACATCTTCGTGAAGAAATCGGAGGTCGGCGTGGGTACGACATTCCGCATAGAACTCCTCGGCTTGGACTGACCACAGTGCTGTTGTCGATAATATTAATAATGTGAGTTCTACGAATCAGAACAATGCAAAATCGGAATATAAAAGTCATTAAGAATTGACTGCTTTGCAAACCAAGTCATTTGTGCTTCATGGGACTCGCATTAAATGCGGATGCCGGAAGCGCAAAGGTTGGTTGTCGTGCGTCTAAAAACGCTAATATTGCGAAAAACTTTGCTGTTAAGTTGCTCAATGTCAGAAAATATTCGTAACTTTGCAACCCAAATGTGTAGTTCAGATATACTGAAGATAGATTTGAAGGAGTTGGAAGAGGGGCTGACCGCCCTTGAATTCAACCTCGGCGACGCATGGTTCCAAAGCCTTGAAGAGGCGGAAATCAAGCGTGGCGATATTTGCGTGTCTGCCAGTGTGCACCGCACTGAGAACTATTTCAATATCGATTTCCACATTGAAGGCAAGGCGGTTGTGCCTTGCGACATCTGCCTCGACGACATGGAACAGCCCATCTGCTGCGACAACCGCCTTGTGGCAAAGTTTGGAGAAGAATATTCCGAGGATGACGACCTCGTCACCGTGGCTGAGAGCGACGGCGTTCTCGACCTGACTTGGTTCGTCTATGAATTTATAGCACTCAACATTCCCATTAAGCATGTGCATGCACCTGGAAAATGCAACCCTGCGATGATAAAGACTCTTGAAGAGTATTCAGCTACCCGAAGTAGTGATGCGGATGAAGAGGCGATAGATCCCCGTTGGAGTGGATTAGAAAAATTAAAAACAATAATTAAAGATTAAAGAAAAATGGCACATCCTAAAAGAAGACAGTCGAAGACTCGTACCCTCAAAAGAAGAACTCATGATAAGGCAGTAGCCCCCACATTGGCAGTATGCCCTAACTGTGGCGCTTATTACGTTTACCACACTGTATGCGCAACCTGCGGTTACTATCGTGGTAAGGTGGCTATCGTGAAGGAAGTTGCTGAATAATAACGCATGGGTAAGATAAACGCAGTAATCACCGGCGTTGGCGGCTATGTGCCCGACTATATCCTCAACAACGAGGAGTTGGCGCGTATGGTCGATACCAGCGACGAGTGGATTATGACGCGCGTAGGTATTAAGGAGCGCCATATCCTCACAGAGGAAGGTCTCGGTACAAGCTACATGGCACGCAAGGCTGCCAAGCAGTTGCTCCGCAAGACCGGTTGCGACCCTGACACCATTGACGCGCTTATCGTCACTACAACTACCCCCGACTACAAATTCCCCTCCACTGCATCAATCGTTCTTGGCAAGCTTGGTTTGAAGAATGCCTTTGCTTTCGACTTTGAGGCAGCATGCTGCGGATTCCTTTATTCGCTTGATGTGGCCGCTTCGATGATTCAGAGCGGACGCTACAAGAAGATTATCGTCATCGGTGCCGACAAGATGTCGTCGCTCATCGACTATAAGGATCGCGCCACCTGCGTGCTCTTCGGCGACGGAGCCGGTGCAGTGCTTGTGGAAGCAACGGAAGAGGAGAATGTGGGCGTGCAGAATTCTTATCTGCGTACCGATGGCATCGGCCTGCCGTTCCTTCACATGAAGGCTGGTGGTTCTGTCTGCCCCGCATCCCATTTCACCGTCGATCACCGTCTGCACTACCTCTATCAGGAGGGTCGTACAGTGTTCCGCTATGCTGTTACCAATATGGGTGACGATGTGGCTGAGATACTGAAGCGCAACGAACTTACTACCGACGATGTGGATTGGGTGATACCCCACGAGGCCAACCTCCGCATTATCGAGGCTGTAGCGAAACGCATCAATCTGCCGCTCGAAAAGGTAGTTGTGAACATACAGCATTACGGCAATACAAGTGCTGCCACAATTCCTTTGGCAATGTGGGATCACGAAAAGCATTTGAAGAAGGGTGACAACATCATCTTCACCGCTTTCGGAGCCGGTTTCGTTCACGGAGCTTCATTCTACAAGTGGGCTTACGATGGTGCTTCTGTAGCAGAAAAATAAGAAATAAGGTTTCCTTTGTCCGGAGTTTGCATCCGGTATAGGAACAAAAAAATAAGAGGTGAATTCCGCTTTTGTGGGATTCACCTCTTTTTTTGTTTTGTCGTGAGGATGTGTTGAAAACTGAAAATATCGTCAGTCAGACTTCGTCTGAAGTTAAGAGAAAAGTAACGGACGATAGCACAACTTGTTGAAAGAAGGTGCTAATGACCGTTGTCTTTCATCCGCGTAGGTTGATACGCTCCCCAATGGTTTCTGCTGATTCCTGCCCTGATACACTTTCAGGAAAGAGTCAGCGCAGCATCCAGTTGCCTTGGTGCTCTATCATGGGCACCACCACCTCCTCTTTGGTTCCGTCGCCGAAGTGCATTATCAGGAAAGCGTGACCTGTATGGTGTGCGGTGTCGGCTTTTGCGCTGGCAAGACTGATGCTTTTCAGTCCCTTGTGCTGCTCCTTCATCACGCCGGCGAACATCTTGGCGTTGGTGATGAGCTGCTCGCGATAGCTGCCGGGGATGCTGTCAGGCTGGTAGAAACCGTCCACGTATGCATCGTATTTTCCTTCAATGAGGTAACCGTAATATATCTTTGCGGCATTGCCCATCACTTCATTGGGATTGATTTGCTTTTTCTCACACGCTGCAAGCATAAGTAGTGCTACGGCGGACAGGACTATTTTTCTTTTCATTTTAATTTATGAAAAAGGGTGTGTAAAACGGATTTTTATTAAAGTTCCAAAGAAATCGATTCCATTTTTACACACCCTTATGTTATGTTCCTTTTTTATTTCTGACGGATGAAGATGTTTATCGGGCATCCGTGCAGTTCCCAGTTGTCCCTTATCTTGTTTTCGAGGAAACGGCGGTAAGGCTCTTTCACATACTGCGGCAGGTTGGCGTAGAACACGAACGACGGTATCTGCGTGTTGGGAAGCTGTGTGCAGTACTTTATTTTGATGTACTTTCCCTTTGTTGATGGTGGCGGATAAGCCTCGATGAGCGGCAGCATCACCTCGTTGAGCTTTGATGTTCCGATGTGTGCCTTGCGGTTCTGATATACCTGCTTGGCAGTTTCGAGCACCTTGAAGATGCGCTGTTTCGTTATTGCCGAAGCGAAGATGATGGGGAAGTCCACGAACGGAGCCATGCGTTGGCGTATGGCGTTCTCGAATGTCTTTATCACCGCCTGGTCCTTGTTCTCCACGAGGTCCCATTTGTTCACGACCACTACGAGCGACTTGTTGTTGCGCTGTATGAGTTGGAATATGTTCATGTCCTGCGCTTCGATGCCTCGTGTGGCGTCTATCATGAGGATGCACACGTCCGAGTTTTCTATCGCTCTGATCGAGCGCATCACCGAATAGAATTCCAGGTCTTCCGACACCTTGTTCTTTCGGCGTATTCCCGCGGTATCGACGAGGTAGAAGTCGAATCCGAATTTGTCGAATCGTGTGTATATGGAGTCGCGTGTCGTTCCTGCGATTTCGGTCACGATGTTACGCTCTTCGCCTATGAATGCGTTGATGATGCTGCTCTTTCCGGCGTTGGGTCGTCCCACTACGGCGAAGCGTGGGATGCCGTCCTCTACCGTTTCGCCCTTGTCGGAGGGCATTTTCGAGAGCACGAGGTCGAGCAGGTCGCCCGTGCCGCTTCCCGTTGCCGACGAGATGCACTGCGGTTCACCCAGTCCGAGCGCGTAGAACTCCGCAGCGTCGTATATCTGGTCGTTGTTGTCGGTCTTGTTGGCTACGAGGATTACGGGTAGTTTCGTGCGTCGCAGGATTTGTGCCACATCCTCGTCCCAGTCGGTAAGACCCGTCTGTACATCCACGAGGAAGAGCACGAGGTCGGCCTCTTCCGTTGCCACAATCACCTGTTTGCGTATGGCGTCCTCGAAGATGTCGTCGGATTTCACTACCCATCCTCCGGTATCTACCACCGAGAATTCGCGTCCGTTCCATTCGCACTTGCCGTACTGGCGGTCGCGTGTCGTGCCTGCCGTATCGCTGACAATGGCCTGACGCGTCTTGGTCAGGCGGTTGAAAAGTGTGGATTTGCCCACGTTCGGGCGTCCCACTATTGCTACTAAGTTTGGCATATTCTGTTTTTTGTTTTCTTGTTTTGAATGTTTGCTGCCCGGTTTTTATTCCGGGTTGTAGCCGAAGTTGTCGAGTTCGCGCTTGTTGCTCCGCCAGTCCTTGTCCACTTTTACGAATGTTTCAAGGAATATGCTCTTGCCGAAGAACTTCTCAAGCGACTTGCGTGCTTCCGTGGACATCTTCTTCAGCGCCACGCCCTGGTGTCCGATGATGATGCCTTTCTGCGTGTCGCGTTCCACATATATCACGGCGTGTATGCGTATGCGCTTCTCTTCCTCCTTGAATTCATCCACTTTCACCTCCACCGAGTAGGGTATTTCCTTGTCGTAGTAGAGCAGGATCTTCTCTCTTATTATTTCCGAGACGAAGAATCGTGCCGGTTTGTCGGTGAGCTGGTCCTTGTCGAAGAACGGCGGCGAGTCTGGCAAAAGTTCCTTTATGCGCTTCATTAGTATCTCTGTGCCGAACTTGTTCTGTGCCGAGATGGGCAGGATTTCGGCGTCGGGGAGCAGTGTGTGCCATTTCTCCACTATGTCGCCGAGCTTTTTCTGGTCGGTCTGGTCAATCTTATTAATGAGCAAGAGTACGGGAATGGTCATCTTGCGCACCTTTTCCAGGAAGTCCATGTTCTTCTCCGGGTTCTCTATCACATCGGTGACATAGAGCAGAATGTCAGCATCCTGCAATGCCGACTCTGAGAAGGCGAGCATCGACTCCTGCAGTTTGTAGTTGGGTTTGAGCACTCCCGGCGTGTCGGAGAACACTATCTGCGCATCGTCGCTATTGACGATGCCCATGATTCTGTGGCGTGTTGTCTGCGCCTTGAATGTGGCGATGCTTATGCGTTCGCCCACGAGTTGGTTCATGAGTGTCGATTTTCCCACGTTGGGGTTACCCACGATATTTACGAATCCTGCTTTGTGCATGTGAGTTGGAAATGATGTTTTAATATGCAAAGTTAGTGATTTTTTGCCAAATTCAGTTGCGTAAATATGTGAAATGCGCATATTTGCGCCGTCAGGGCATGAAAAAAGCCGTGCTGCATGGGCGGTACGGCTTAAATGCTGGGGTTGTTTTTTGTCTTTTTCTATTCTTTGAGTAGGCTAATAATGTCTGCGGATGCCCGTCCGGGTGTCCTTGTCCAGACTCTTTTCATAAGGATTGATTAGGTTGCGTAGTAGATTTTATCTTTGTTTGTTTTGACGCTTACAAAGGTAGTGTAAAATCTTTTCCCTGCAAAATTTCCGGCGCATTATTTTCGTATTTAAACGCCTTTGTCACCGTTTCGCAACAGCCTTATCCGTTTATTCCTTCTGCTTTTCCTCTCCGTTGTGCTCCATTTCCACCTCTTTCACCTTTCGGAAGAGGTCGGAAGCGAACACGAGGTCGTTGAGGTTCTTGTTTGTCGAACTCATCACGTCGTCCTTGTTGCCTTGCCATTCCTTTCTTCCCTGATAGATGAAGAGGATGTTTTCGCCTATTCCCATCACCGAGTTCATGTCGTGTGTGTTGATGATGGTGGTTATGTCATATTCTTTTGTGATTCCGCTGAGCAGTTCGTCGATGACGAGTGAGGTGCGCGGGTCAAGTCCGGAGTTGGGTTCATCGCAGAAGAGATACTTCGGGTTGAGCACTATTGCGCGTGCTATCGCCACACGTTTCTGCATGCCTCCCGATATTTCGCCGGGATATTTCTGCTGTGCGTCGATGAGGTTCACGCGGTCGAGGCATTCCTGTGCACGTCGCACACGCTCGCGGTAGTTCATCGTCGAGAACATGTCGAGCGGGAACATCACGTTCTCAAGCACCGAGAGCGAGTCGAAGAGTGCGGCACTCTGGAATATCATTCCCATTTCGCGGCGCATGTACACCTTTTCTTTCTTGTCCATAGCCACGAAGTTGCGGCCGTCGTAGAGCACTTCGCCGCTTGTGGGCGTGAGCAGTCCCACGAGGTTTTTCATCAGTACGGTCTTTCCGCTTCCGCTCTGTCCGATGATGAGGTTGGTCTTTCCGTCCTCGAATGTGGCGTTGATGTCCTTGAGCACTTCCTTGTCGCCGAACGACTTATATAGGTTTTTGACTTCTATCATGCGTTGTTTGGTGTTTTCTTTTAAACTAAGTCTTGCACTGTCTTGCCGTGCCTCCTGCCTTGTTCCTTTAGCTCAGCAGCTGTGTGAGGAACACGTCGGAGAAGAGTATGAGCACGCTTGACGACACGACGGCATCCGTACTTGCCTTGCCCACTTCCACTGAACCGCCTTCCACCGTGTAGCCGAAGAAGCTCGACACGCTCGATATGATGAAGGCGAAGAACAGGCTCTTGATGATACTCATCCACACGAACCACTCGTTGAACGAGTGTTGCAGTCCGAGCGTGAGGTCTTCGGGCGACAGTATGTGTCCGATGTATGCCGTTCCGTATGCTCCGAGAATGCCGGTGGTGGATGAGAAAATCACGAGGAACGGCATTATCGTCACCAGTGCGAGCACCTTGGGCAGGATGAGGTAGCACGCCGAGTTCACGCCCATGATGTCGAGAGCGTCGATCTGTTGCGTCACGCGCATGGTGCCGAGTTCCGATGCGATGTTCGACCCCACCTTTCCCGCAAGGATGAGACACATGATGCTCGATGAAAACTCAAGCAGCAGAATCTCGCGTGTGGTGTAGCCCGACACCCATCGCGGCATCCACGGGCTTTGGATGTTGAGTTTCATCTGGATGCATATCACGGCTCCGATGAAGAACGAGATGAGCAGCACGATTCCGATGGAATCGACACCGAGCGACGACATCTCCTTCAAATATTGCTTTACGAACATGCGCATCCTCTCCGGACGCGAAAACGAGCGTCCCATCAGAATGATGTATCGCCCCAGTGTGTTCAAGTATTTTAATATCAGCATATTCTGTTTTTGTTCGCTTATTCCGTGCAAAAGTAACAATAAAAACATGAAAACGGGGCAACGGGCGTGAGAATTTATGTTTTATTTCATGTCAGTGTGGCGTGAAAAGTGCTAAAAACCATATAAGACAGTTGTGCGTAAGCGGAAAAAAGCATAACTTTGCAACCGATATGAGTGATACAAAGCACATTAACAGCCGGAACGAAGAGCACAGCATGGTGTTGCGCACGGAGGGTCTGGTGAAACGATACGGCAAGCGTACCGTCGTGAACGACGTGTCGATAGATGTGAAGCAGGGCGAAATCGTGGGTCTGCTCGGTCCCAACGGTGCCGGAAAGACCACATCTTTCTATATGACCACGGGTCTCATCGTACCCAATGCCGGCAACATCTACCTCGACGACCGCGAAATAACCAACTATCCCGTCTATAAACGGGCACGCGCCGGCATAGGCTACCTGCCGCAGGAGGCGTGCGTGTTCCGCAAGATGAGCGTGGAGGACAACATCATGTCGGTGCTTGAAATGACCGATCTCACCCACCAGCAGCAGCTCGACAAGCTCGAAGAACTCATCGACGACTTCGGACTGCACAAGTTCCGCAAGAACCTCGGCGACCAGTTGTCGGGCGGCGAACGCCGTCGCACCGAGATAGCACGCTGCCTTGCCATCAATCCGCGCTTCATTATGCTCGACGAACCCTTTGCCGGTGTCGATCCGATTGCCGTGGAGGACATTCAGCACATAGTGTGGCGGCTCAAGTACCGCAACATAGGCATCCTCATCACCGACCACAACGTGCAGGAGACGCTCACCATCACCGACCGCGCCTATCTGCTCTTCGAGGGTCGCATCCTCTTTCAGGGCAAACCCGAAGAACTTGCCCAGAACCGCATCGTGCGCGAGAAATACCTCGGAAGCACGTTCGAACTGCGCAAGAAGGACTTCCAGCTCATCGACGAGCAGAAGCGTCAGCGCGAGAAAGAGAGGGAAATGCATTAGCCGGGTAAAGGCGTAAGCGGGCTGGCGGAAGTCGGAGCCGTACCGGCGGCATCACGGCATCTTCAGCCGACTCCCTTGTCCTTTTTCCCCGTTTTCTTTTTTTTGAATTGTATGAAATATCTCATCCTATCCGACATCCACGGCTGTCTGCCCACCCTTGAGCAGGCACTCCGTTTCTATGAGGAGCAGCATTGCGACATGCTCTGCATCCTTGGCGACATCCTCAACTACGGTCCGCGCAACCGAATACCCGAAGGCATCGACCCGAAAGGCATCGTAGAACGCCTCAATTCCATGAAGGACAGCATTGTTGCCGTGCGTGGCAACTGCGACGCCGAGGTCGATCAGATGCTCCTTCAGTTTCCCGTCATGGCCGACTATGCCCTCCTTGTGGATGAGGGCGTGCGCCTTTTCCTCACGCACGGGCATATATATAATGAGGAAAACCTCCCCGTCGGCCGTCACGACATCTTCGTTTATGGACACACCCATCTGTGGAAACTCGAACTGTCGGCTCACGGCATCGTCTGCAACCTCGGTTCCATCACTTTCCCCAAAGGCGGCAACGAACCCACTTTCGCCGTCTATGAGCACCGCACCCTCACCATCCACCGTCTCGACGGCACTGTGCTGAAGCGGCTTTCGCTGTGAGAAAACGGCGGAGCTGTCCGCTCATTTGGCAAAAGCATCGGCTTTTCGTAACTTGTTGGTTGTCAGTGTTGTTGCCTTGGCTTGCGGTGCTTCTGCTCCCGATGCGTTTTCCCCGGTTTCAAAACAAGGCTTGTTTGCTTGCAAAAGAAGCCTTGTTTTGAGTGCAAACAAGACTTCTTTATGATGCAAACAAGGCTTCTTTTTATTCCGCATGAAATGGGTCTTGATTGTACTCATACGGCTTTCCGTATTGGTTAAAAAAACAAATTTTTTGTATTATAATTGTGTATTTCGCTAATATTAAGTAATTTTGCACTTCCGTAAAGAAAAAATATCAACAAATAAAATAATAAAAAATCAGAGATGAACATTTCATTTGAAAATCCCGACAAAGTGAACGGTCTGCTGACTATCACTGTCGAAGAAGCAGATTTCAAGGACACTGTCGAGAAAACATTGAAGGATTATCGCAAGAAGGCGAACATCCCCGGATTCCGTCCGGGCATGGTTCCAATGGGTCTTATCAAGCGACAGTTCGGCACATCGGTTCGTTACGATGCCGTGAACAAGTTCGTGGGAGAGCAACTCTACAAATATGTAAAGGACAACAACATCCAGATGCTCGGCGAGCCTCTGCCTTCAGAGACACAGCATGAGGCTGTCGATTTGGAGAAGCCCGCTCCTTACACATTCGTGTTCGACGTGGCTGTGGCTCCGGAGTTCAAGATTGAGCTCAACGGCAAGAACAAGCTCGACTACTACAACATCACTGTTGACGACAAGCTCATCGACGAGCAGGTGGAAATGTTCGCCAACCGCTTCGGTCAGCGCGTGAACGTGGATAGCTACGAAGCCGACCAAAACGACCTGCTGAAGGGCGACCTGCGCGAACTCGACGCTGAAGGCAACACCAAGGAAGGCGGCATCACCGTGGAAGGCGTGGTGCTCGGCCCGCAATATATTAAGGTGGAAGAACAGAAGAACCTCTTCAACGGTGCCAAGGCTGGTGACATCATCACATTCAACCCGCGCAAGGCTTATCCCGAAAACGACGCCGAGCTCGCAGCAATGCTCAAGCTCGACCGCGAAGTGGCAAAGGATGTGGAGTCTGACTTCAGCTACCAGATAACAGAAATCAACCGCTTCCAGAAGGCAGAGGTGAACCAGGAACTCTTCGACCAGGTGTTCGGCAAGGACGAGGTGAAGAGCGTTGAGGAATTCCGCAACAAGATAGCAGAGATGGTTAAGCCGCAGCTCGCAGTGAACAGCGACTACAAGTTCATGCTCGACCTGCGTGAATACACCGAGAAGAAGGTGGGCGACCTCACATGGCCGGATGCAATCCTGAAGCGTGTGATGCTGCTCAACAACAAGGACAAGGGCGAAGAGTTCGTTGAGAAGAACTACGACGAGAGCATCAAGCAGCTCAAGTGGCACCTCATCAAGGAACAGCTCGTGTCGCAGTTCGGCATCAAGGTAGAGGAAGCCGACATCAAGGCAGCCGCCATCGACGCCGCACGCATGCAGTTCGCACAGTACGGCATGACAAACATTCCCGACGAATACGTTGAGAACTACGCCAACGAGCTCCTCAAGAAGCGTGAGGCAGTCGACCAGTTCGTTGATCGTTCCGTTGAGACAAAGCTCGCCGCAGCCGTGAAGGCAGCCGTGAAGTTGAACGAGATAGAAATCACTTTCGACAAGTTCAACGAGATGATGAGCAAATAAAAATTTGAAAAAAAACCTCTTTTTATAGGGGCTACCGACTTTTTTTAGTATCTTTGTGTACCAAAAGAGGCGGTAGCCCCTATCTTTTTTCATTACGGAATGGCGGCAGAGAGGTCTTTGCGCGCCATTCGGTACGGCAGCATGAGGACGCGGCAAGCCCTTTGTGCCGCAATAACGAAAGAAACAACAACACGATATGAACGATTTCAGAAAGTATGCCACACGGCACCTGGGCATCAACGGAATGGTGCTCGACGATGTAATCAAGGCACAGTCACAGTATGTCAATCCATACATCCTTGAGGAACGACAGCTCAATGTCACACAGATGGACGTGTTCTCGCGCCTTATGATGGACCGCATCATCTTCCTTGGAAGCCAGATCGACGACTATACGGCAAACACGTTGCAGGCCCAGCTGCTCTACCTCGACTCGGTGGATAGCGGCAAGGACATATCAATCTACATCAACTCGCCCGGCGGAAGCGTCAGCGCAGGATTGGGAATCTACGACACCATGCAGTTCATTTCAAGCGATGTCGCCACCATCTGCACCGGCATGGCAGCCTCGATGGGTGCCGTCCTGCTCGTGTCGGGCACTGAAGGCAAACGCTCCGCACTGCCACACGCACGCGTGATGATACACCAGCCGCTCGGAGGAGTGCAGGGACAGGCCTCGGACATAGAGATAGAGGCAAGAGAGATAATGAAGTACAAGAAAGAACTCTACACCATCATCTCCGACCACTCGCACACGCCTTTCGACAAGGTTTGGGCCGACAGCGACCGCAACTATTGGATGAACGCGCAGGAAGCCAAGGAGTACGGCATGATAGACAATGTGCTCGAAAGAAAGAACAGAACCGCCGACAATGTCTGACAAACTGTGCGACGGCAACGAACGACAAGGATTACGCAACAAAAAGAAAATGCCAAAGAAAGTATGTAGCTTCTGCGGAAGAAGCGAGAAAGAAGTAAACCTGCTAATCACAGGCCTTAACGGATTCATCTGCGACAGCTGTGCTGAACAGGCTTTCAACATAGTGCAGTCGGCAGGACTGCTCGGCGATGCCGAAAATGCCGATGCCGCACCGCTCGACATGAAGGATGTGCCGAAGCCGACAGAGATAAAAGCCTATCTCGACCAGTACATCATTGGCCAGGATGAGGCTAAGAAATACCTCTCGGTGGCTGTATATAACCACTACAAGCGTCTGCAACAGCCTAAGGACGACGACGGCGTGGAGATAGAGAAGAGCAACATTATCATGGTGGGAAGCACCGGAACGGGCAAGACTCTCCTTGCACGCACCATCGCGAAGCTGCTCAAAGTGCCGTTCACCATCGTCGATGCCACGGTGTTTACAGAGGCAGGATATGTGGGAGAGGATGTGGAAAGCATTCTCAGTCGCCTGCTTCAGGTGGCCGACTACGATGTGCCGTCGGCGCAACGCGGTATTGTCTTCATCGACGAGATAGACAAGATAGCACGCAAGGCCGACAATCCGAGCATCACACGCGACGTGAGTGGCGAGGGCGTGCAGCAGGGATTGCTCAAACTTCTTGAAGGAACAATGGTGAATGTGCCGCCAAAAGGCGGACGCAAGCATCCCGACCAGGACTACATACATGTTGATACGCGCAACATTCTCTTCATCTGCGGAGGTGCGTTTGACGGCATAGAGCGCAAGATAGCACAACGCCTCAATACTCATGTCGTGGGCTACAACTCGGTGCAGAATGTGCGCAATATCGACAAGGGCGACCTGATGAAGTACATCCTGCCGCAGGACTTGAAGTCGTTCGGACTCATTCCGGAAATCATCGGACGCCTTCCCGTGCTTACATATCTTAATCCTCTCGACCGCAAGGCATTGCGCCGAATACTCGTAGAACCCAAGAACTCCATCGTGAAGCAGTATCAGAAACTTTTCGAGATGGACAATATAAAACTCGAATTCGGCGAAGGTGTGTTCGATTACATCGTCGATAAGGCTGTGGAGTACAAACTCGGCGCACGCGGACTGCGCTCCATTGTCGAGTCGGTGGTGATGGATGCCATGTTCGAGGTGCCTTCAAAGCATGTCGATAGCTTCACCGTCACACTCGAATACGCCAAGGCGCAGCTCGACAAGTCGCACCTGCAACAGAAGCAGGACGCCTGATGCCGCCGGCGGACACAGCCGTCCGCCACGGCACGCAACATTTTCTTTACACCCTATCCTGACAATTCCATCGGATTACTATGACAGAGAAAGAGAATCTCAACGAACAACTGAAACACTACTTCGGCTTCGACTCGTTCAAAGGCGAGCAGGAAGCCGTCATACGCAACCTCCTTGCCGGCAACGACACGTTCGTGCTCATGCCCACGGGAGGCGGAAAGAGCCTGTGCTATCAGTTGCCATCATTGCTTATGTACGGCACCGCCATCGTGGTGTCGCCGCTGATTGCGCTCATGAAAAACCAAGTGGATGTAATCAACGGAATAAGTGAAACAAGCGGACTGGCACACTACCTGAACTCGTCGCTCAACAAGGCCGCGCTGCAACAGGTGTATGACGATGTGCACAGCGGGCGCACCAAGCTGCTTTATGTGGCTCCGGAGTCGCTCAACAAAGAGGATAACCTCAGCTTCTTCCAGTCGTTCAAAATCTCTTTCTATGCTGTCGATGAGGCTCATTGCATATCGGAATGGGGTCACGACTTCCGTCCCGACTACCGCAACATACGCCCCACCATCAACCGCATAGGCAACGCCCCGGTGATAGCCCTCACGGCAACTGCCACCGACAAGGTGCGTTCGGACATCAAGAAGAGCCTCGGCATCATCGATGCCAAGGAGTTCAAGAGCTCCTTCAACCGCCCCAACCTCTATTATGAAGTGCGGCAGAAGGGCAAGGACATCGACAAACAGATAATAAAATACATCAAGCAGAACGAGGGCAAGAGCGGTATCGTCTATTGCATCTCGCGCAAAAAGGTGGAGGAACTTGCCGCCGTGCTCAAGGCAAACGACATCAAGGCGGCACCTTATCACGCAGGACTCGACTCGGCAACGCGCTCGCAGACGCAGGACGACTTCCTTATGGAGCGCATAGATGTGATTGTTGCAACCATCGCCTTCGGCATGGGAATCGACAAGCCCGATGTGCGTTTTGTCATGCACTACGACATTCCGAAGAGTCTTGAGGGCTACTATCAGGAGACGGGACGCGCCGGACGTGACGGGGGAGAGGGACACTGCATCGCCTTCTTCAGCGAGAACGACCTGCGGAAACTCGAGAAGTTCATGGACAGCAAGCCCGCCACCGAACAGAACATAGGAAGGCAGCTGCTGAAAGAGACCGCCGCCTACGCCAAGTCGTCGCTGTGCCGCCGCAAGCTGTTGCTGCATTACTTCGGCGAAGACTATGCCCCCGACAACTGCCACAATTGTGACAACTGTCTGCATCCAAAGGAAAGACTCGAAGGACGCGAGGCATTGCTCGTCGTGCTGCATGCCATCATGGCGCTGAAGAAGGCGTTCAGTCAGGAATACATCATCGACTTCGTGAAGGGACGACCCACCGACGAGATAGGACAGCACGGGCACAAGCAGCTCGAAGAGTTCGGCTCCGGCGAGGATATCGACCCGAAACTCTGGAACCCCGTGATACGCCAGGCCCTCATCGAAGGCTACATATCGAAGGATATCGACAACTACGGACTGCTGCGCATCACTGCGGCGGGCAAACGCTATGTCAATAATCCGGAATCGTTCATGGTCGTCGAGGACACCGTCTTCAACAACGACATTGACGAAGACGCCTCCTACGGCGCCGTCTCGGCACTCGACCCGACACTCCTTTCCATGCTGAAGAGTCTGCGCAAGGATGTTGCCGAGAAGAACAACCTGCCTCCGTATGTCATATTCCAGGATATGTCGCTCGACCAGATGGCTACGAGCTACCCCGTGACTGAGAAGGAACTGGGCAATATCCGTGGTGTGGGTGTAGGCAAGGCAAGGCGTTATGGTAAGCCTTTCTACGAACTCATAAGCAAATATTGCGAGGAGAACGAGATAGAACGCCCCGACGAACTGATAGTGAAGACGGTGGTGAAGGATTCCATGAAGAAGCCGAAGATTATAAATCTCATCGACCGCAAGCGTTCGCTCGACGATATTGCAAGTACCGTGGGACTCGACTTCGAGGAACTGCTCGACGAGATTGACACCATAGTATATAGCGGGACGCGTCTCAACATAGACTATTGCATCGACGAAGAACTCGATGAAGAGGATGTCGAGGACATATACGAGTATTTCCGCGAAAGCGACACCGACAGCATGGAAGATGCCATGGACGAGTTGGGCGACACCTACACGGAGGACCAGGTGCGTCTCGTGCGTATCAAGTTCATCTCCGAAATGGGCAATTAAACTCCTGGAAAGGCTCTGACATGGCGCGTTCCCGAATTTCGGACAAGAGCCTTTCCGCTATGTAGGGACGGGGATTTGCGGGCGTTGCCGCCTTTTCCCCCTCTCTCTCAAACGCCGTCTTTTTACGTTCCGCAGCATTGGTCAAGGCCTTTAATTGTCGTTAAATTGCATTAACGGGAAAAGAAAATGGGTTTTGGCTTTGTGGAATATGGATTTTTATTGCTAAATTTGCACGCAATAAATTTTAAAGTTACTTATGTCATCATTTGTTGCAGATAAAATTGTAATGGACGGTCTGACCTTCGATGACGTCCTTCTTATTCCCGCTTATTCCGAGGTACTGCCGAAAACGGTAGAGTTGCAAACCAAGTTCTCGCGTAACATCGCCCTGAACGTGCCTTTCGTTACGGCTGCCATGGACACCGTCACCGAGTCGGCAATGGCTATCGCCATAGCGCGCGAAGGCGGTATCGGCGTGATTCACAAGAACATGTCTATTGAAGACCAGGCCCGTCAGGTGGCCATCGTGAAGCGTGCCGAGAACGGAATGATTTACGACCCCGTGACAATACGTCGCGGAAAGACAGTGAAAGACGCCCTCGACATCATGGCGGAATACCACATCGGAGGTATCCCCGTAGTGGATGAGGAGAACCACCTCGTGGGTATCGTCACCAACCGCGACCTCCGTTTCGAGCGTCATCTCGACAAACTCATCGACGACGTGATGACATGTGAGAACCTCGTGACAACCCACATACAGACCGATCTCGCTGCCGCTGCCGACATTCTGCAGAGCAACAAGATTGAGAAACTGCCCGTTGTGGATGCCAGCAACCACCTCGTGGGACTCATTACCTACAAGGACATCACCAAGGCAAAGGACAAGCCAATGGCTTGCAAGGACGAGAAAGGCCGTCTGCGCGTGGCTGCCGGCGTGGGTGTGA
>USEC01000033.1 GCA_900553595.1 uncultured Prevotella sp.
CGGGTGGACAGGTGTGGTGGGGGTAGGAATTGCCTTTACCGTGGCTTCCTTGCTCGTAAACTGCTTCAAGAAGTCAGCAGAAGTTATCGGAAGTTAATCCGCCTTGGCGGATGGAAGGTAACGGACATTACCATTATTTTTTCAATGAATTATGCTATTGTCCGTTATTTTTCTTTAACTTCCGGCGAAGCCTGACTTCCGATAAATTCAGTTTTGACAGCCCCTCCACAGCTAAAAGTTTTTACCGGACAGCAGTGGTTTGCAAACAAGGCTTCTTTTGATTGCAAACAAGACTTCTTTACAACGCAAACAAGGCTTCTTTTGATTGCAAAGAAGCCTTGTTTGTGAACGTGTCATTATGCGCATGTGAAAGTATCATTATGCGCCTTGTTTTTCAGAAGTTCATTTCCTTCGAGAGTATGTTTTCGAGTTTCTCGGCGGAGAGGCGCAGCTGGAAGACGCCCTTGATTGCCACGGAGATGCCGCCGGTCTCTTCGGAGACGACGATGGCGATGCAGTCGCTGTCCTGCGAGATGCCGAGTGCGGCGCGGTGGCGCAGACCCAGCTCCTTGGGTATGTCGTGGTCGTGGCTCACGGGCAGTATGCAGCCGGCGGCACGGATGCGCTTGCCGGAGATGACCATGGCACCGTCGTGCAGGGGCGAGTTCTTGAAGAAGATGTTTTCGATGAGCCGCTGGTTGATGCGCGAGTCGATGACGTCGCCCGTATCAACGATGTCGTCGAGGCGCAGACCGCGCTCTATGACGATGAGAGCACCCACCTTACCGCGCGACATGTCCATACAGGCCAGCACTATGGGCATGATTGTCTCCTTGTCGATAATGTCCTCCTTGGGTTTGCCGTTTATAAAAAAGAAGCGTGCCACCGACTTGAACCGCTGATGTGCGCCAAGCGAATAGAGAAAGCGGCGTATTTCCTCCTGGAAGAGCACGATAAGACCGATGACTCCCACGCTCACGAGCTTGTCCATGATGGCTCCGAGCAGACGCATCTCAAGCACCTGACTCACGAAAAGCCACACCAGGACGAAGACGATGATGCCTATAAAGACATTGAGCGAACGGCTTTCCTTCATCAGACGGTAGATGTAGTAGAGCATGAGGGCGACAAGAAGAATGTCGATGATGTCCTTGATTCCGAATTCAAACATAATGAATCTGATGTTTTGGTTTTGATTATTGTTACTCAAAGCAGGCAAGTGATGAAGTCAGGCCTGCGTCTCCGTCACCCCATCTGCCCCACGATGCGGACTGCCTCGCAGGCCTCCTTCACATCGTGTACGCGCAGAATCGACGCCCCTTTCATGAGCGACACGGTGTGGAGCACGGTGGTGCCGTTGAGCGATGTGGCCGGCGTGCCTCCGAGAAGACGGAATATCATGCTCTTGCGCGAGACGCCCACGAGCACGGGCAAGCCGAGTTCCTGAAGGCGTTCGGCGTGATGGAGTATCTCGTAGTTCTGCTCCAGCGTCTTGCCGAATCCGTAGCCGGGGTCGAGGATGATGTCCTTGGCACCGAGGTCGCGCAGACGCTGCACCTCGGCGGCGAAGTTCAGCATCATCTTAGGTAGCGTGGGCTGCACCGACATGAGGATGTAAGGCACGCCGAGCTGCGCCACCGTCTGGAACATGTCGCCCTCTTCGTGGATGGGAGTATCGACGATTCCCGTGATTCCACCCTCCGAAACATCGTTGATGATGTCGGCACCGAACTCCTCGATGCACCTGCGTGCCACCAGCGGACGGTAGGTATCGACGGAAACGATGGCGTCGGGCTGCTCGCGGCGCACTATCTGCAAGGCGCGGCGCAGACGCTCTGTCTCCTCCTCCATGCTCACCTCAGCAGCACCGGGGCGTGTGGAGAACGCACCGACATCTATCATCTGCCCGCCCTGGGCCACTATCTCGTTGGCACGCGAAGCTATCTCGGCCTCGGTCTGCTTGCGGCTTCCTTCATAGAAGGAGTCGGGCGTGGCGTTGAGTATGCCCATCACGAGTGGGCTGGAGAGGTCGATGAGACGGCCACGCACATTGATTGTGTATTGCATATAGAATTTCGTTTTGTACGTTTTTCCTGGTTTTACAAGCCGGAAAGAAGCTTCTGATTGTCACATTGCGCATTTTACGCTACGCAAATTACGCAATAATATTTGAAATCACCAAATTATTCCACATTTTTATAGTAAAAGTAATGACCGTTTGTGAAAATTTGCACTACCTTTGCAGAATATAAAAACCGCTTTCGACAACAGGAAAGAAAACTTTCATCGCATCCGCCTGCAAAAGGATAAACTACCGAAATGCGGCATTTAAACAAACAAAAATGGAAATATCCGAACTCTACAAAATCTTCACCGCACACCCAATAGTGACGACAGACAGCCGCGACTGCCCCGAAGGCAGCATCTTCTTCGCACTGAAAGGTGCGTCGTTCGACGGCAACAAGTTTGCCGCCACAGCACTCGAAAAGGGTTGTGCCTACGCCGTTGTCGATGAAAAAGAATACGCAACCGACAAGCGTTGCATTCTCGTGGACGACTGTCTGCACACACTGCAACAGCTCGCACGCTACCACCGCCGTGCTCTCGGCACACGCATCATAGGCATAACCGGCACTAACGGAAAAACAACAACAAAAGAACTCACCGCAGCCGTGCTCGGCGAGAAGTACAACGTGCTCTACACCCAGGGCAACTTCAACAACGACATTGGCGTGCCGAAGACACTGCTGCGCCTCACACGCGAGCACGAAATAGCCGTGGTGGAGATGGGGGCAAGCCACCCCGGCGACATAAAGACACTGGTGGAAATAGTGGAACCCGACTACGCCATCATCACAAACGTGGGACGGGCACACCTGCAAGGGTTCGGATCGTTCGAGGGAGTGATCAGCACCAAGGGCGAACTCTACGACTTCATGCGTCAGCGCAAGAGCGGATGTGTGTTCATCGACAATGAGAACGAGCACTTGAAGGGTATCGCCAACGGACTGGAACTGGTGAAATACGGATGCAGCGATGCCGAAGGACTGTTCGTGAACGGACGCATCGTGGAGTGTGAACCTATGCTGCACTTCGCATGGCGACACGCCGACGGCAACTGGAACGAAGTGAAGACACACCTCATCGGGGCATACAACGTGACCAATATGCTCGCCGCCGCAACAATAGGACTCTACTTCGGAGTGACTCCGGAACAGATAAACCATGCCCTCGAAACCTACACGCCGAGCAACAACCGCTCGCAACTGGAGATGACGGCGGACAACCGGCTCATAGTGGACGCCTACAACGCCAACCCGACAAGCATGGCTGCCGCACTGACCAACTTCGAAGCGATGCACGACGGACACAAGATGGCAATCATAGGCGACATGAAAGAACTCGGAAGCGTGAGTCATGAGGAGCATCAGAAAATCGTGAATCAACTACAAGGGATGCACCTTGAGCAGGTGTGGCTCGTGGGTCAGGAGTTTGAACACTGCAACACGCCCGACACCTTCCGCCTGTTCGAGAACGTGAACGAGGTGAAGGAAGCGATAAAAGCCGGCAAGCCCACCGGACAATACATACTCATAAAGGGCAGCAACGGCACACGCCTGTTTGAACTACCCGAACTGCTGTAATCATAGAAAAGCATAAAACGCAAAAGAGGAAAGCCCCGGCATTGCTGCAAGGCTTTCCTCTTTTGCGTTTCATATCGTATGTATCATTGTTCTTCCAACTGCATCTTACGGCGGAACCTCCACCACATCATCACACCGGCAGAGGTGAGTCCGAAGGGGAACGCCATCCATACGCCCATCAGTCCGTAGCCCAAGACGAAGCCGCAGAAGTAGCCCACGGGCAGAGAGATGACGAAAAAGGCGATGAAGGCAATCACCACGAGAGGCTTGACATCGGCAATTCCACGCAGGGCGTTGGCATAGTTTATCTGCATTCCGTCGCCGAACTGATAGATAAAGAACGGCAGCATGAGGGTGATGACGGTGCGTGAGACCTCGGCACTGTCGGTGAACCAGCCGCCGATATGGTTGCGCAGGAGGAAGATGATGCCGGCAAGCAGCACCTCAAGAGCCACCATCACATGCAGACCAGCCACCACCGTGTGGCGCGTGTTGGTCATGTCGCGCTGCCCGTGGAAGTAGCTTGTGCGCACAGCGACAGCCGCTCCGAGTCCGTAATACACCATAAAGGTGAACTGCGAGATTGTGGTCATCACCTGATGCGACGCCAACGCTATCGTGCCGAGCCATCCCACCATGATGATGGAGAGCGAAAACGAAGCCGTCTCCATTCCCATTTCAAGCGCAATGGGCCATCCCAACTGGTTGAGGCGAAGCACAAGCCGGCGCGACCAACCCTTGCCGAAGAAGCCGACACGGTAGCGGCGGAAACTGCGCTTGCCCAGAAACACCACCAAAAATATTACCACCATCATCACACGCGACAGCAATGTGGACAGGCCGGCGCCGACAACGCCAAGTTCCGGCAGCCCCAGTTTGCCGTAGATGAGCAGGTAATTGCCCACGATGTTGAGCGCATTGCCCGACAGAAGAATCCACATCGACGTGCGGGTCTCGGTGATTCCGTCGGTGAACTGCTTGAAAGCGTTGAACAGCATGACGAAAGGCAGCGACGCAAGCAGCACCAGAAAGTAGGGACGCATATACGGAAGCAGCTCGTCGGGCTGACCGATGTTGCCCAGATTGAAGTAGAACACGGTGAGAAGAGCCATCATTATGAACGCCACAAGCGTATTGGCGAGCAGCGAGCAGCGCAGGGCCTGCCCCGCTTCGGGAAGCTCGTTACGGCCGAAGAAGCCGCCGACAACCGGCGTAAGACCGTAGGAGAAACCCGTTCCGGCGATTATTACGAGGGTGATAATGTTGTTCACAAACGATGCAGCACCCAGTTCCGTGGTGCTGTGGTGGCCCACCATCATCGTGTCGGCAAAGCCGAGGACAATCATTCCCAACTGTCCTATCATGATTGGGATGCCAATCTGGAGAAGGGAACGGTAGTGTTCTTTGTATAATTTCACTGTCAGAGAGTCTTTTTCTGTTTCTAATCCGAATCATTACCAGAACTTGTTCTGTTCCGCATTGTACTCGAAGCCTGCCGCAGCAAGCTTCTCCGTGAGTTCCTTCCTGTCTATCTGCATGTCGGAACAGAGTGCGTCGAGCGACGGATAAGTGTCGCGCAAATACATATTGATGGCGCTGAAAAGCATCATCGGGTCATTTGGTAAGTTGTTCATAAACTTTATTTCCGTTTTATCCTGTTGTTTTCTTTTCACCAAAAAGGGGGCAAGGACAATGAAGTCCTGCCCCTTTTTCTATAAAAAATCCTTTTTGCCCTTCAACTTCCATATATCAGGAGGCAAAGAAAAGCATATTGAAAGGAATCAAATTCCATTTACGACGCGCCGCCGCGCATTACGGATTGTAGCGCACGAAGGCCTCCATTGCCTCGTAGCAAGCCAGTCCGAGACTGTGATAAAGCTCTGCTGTGGCGTGGTTGCGGTCTTCGGCACGCTGCCAGAACAGACGCTCGTCGTTGCCGAGGAACGGTGCGCTCTCCATCTGCGACGCATGCTTGAGGATGCAGTTGCGCTTGCCGCGGAGCTCTTCCGGCGACATCGGCACACACATCTCGATGTTTTCGATTTCCCATTCAGCCCATGCACCACGGTACATCCATATGCGACAGTCGTTGAGCCACTCTGCTCCGGCCTCTTTCTCAAGGTCGATGGCAGCCATGACAGCGTCGGTACACTTGCGGTGAGTGCCGTGTGGGTCGGCAAGGTCGCCGGCAACGTAAATCTGGTGAGGCTTAACCTTCTGCAGAAGTTCGCGTACAATCTTCACATCGGCCTCTCCCATCGGCAACTTTTCAATCTTGCCCGACTCGTAGAACGGCAGGTCAAGGAAGTGACAGCGGTCGAGAGGAATGCCGTTGTAGGTGCAGGCTGTGCGTGCTTCACCACGGCGAATGAGTCCCTTGATGGTGCGTACCTCAGGAATATCCATGTCCGACGGCTTCTTCTGAGCAAGGAACTTCTTGATTTCATCGTACATCTTGGAGATGACCTCGTCCTTGCTGTTGCAGAAAATCTGGTTGTAGCCATTGACGAAGTGCATGAAACGTGTCACTTCCTCATCGCCGACAGCGATGTTTCCGGATGTCTCGTAGGCGATGTGTACCTCGTGGTTCTGCTGTACCAAGCGGCGGATGGTGCCGCCCATTGATATCACATCGTCGTCGGGGTGCGGTGAGAAGACGATGACGCGCTTCTGTGCGGGCAGCGCACGTTCGGGGCGATTGGTGTCATCAGCATTCGGTTTGCCGCCGGGCCATCCGGTGATGGTGTGCTGAAGGTCGTTGAATATCTTGATATTACAGTTGTAAGCCGAACCGAAGAGAGCCAGAAGGTCGGAGAGTCCGTTCTCGTTGTAGTCCTTGTTGGTGAGCTTCAGGATTGGCTTCTGTGTGAGTTGGCAGAGCCATACCACTGCGGCACGGATGGTCTTGTCGGTCCATTCGCAGTTGGTCACGAGCCACGGGTGAACGATTCGTGTGAGCTTGCTTGCCGCAGCGAGGTCGATCACGAACTTCGCATCGTTGTGTGTCTGCACGAACGATGCCGGTATAGCGTCGGTGACAGCACCTTCCACGATTTTCTCCACAATGTCAGATTTCTCCTCTCCCCATGCCGTGAGGAACACCTTGTGTGCAGAAAGCAGTGTGTGTATGCCCATTGTGATGGAGCAAGGAGGCACCTGGTCGAGAGTTCCGAAGCTGTTCGACATCTCGTCACGCGCTGTCTGGCCGATAAGGATGAGTCGGCTTGCCGAAGAGAGGCTCGAACCCGGCTCGTTGGCAGCGATGTTGCCCATACGTCCGATACCGAGCAGGGCTATGTCGAGGCCGCCTTCGGCAGCGATGAGCTGCTCGTAGGCACGGCAATGCTCAAACACATCTTCCTGTTCGATGCTTCCGTCGGGAGTGTGCACGTTCTCGGCTTTCACATCAACATGATCGAGCAGACGCTCACGGAGCTGTCCTATCGCACTGTGTTTGCTGTCGGTGCTGAGCGGGAAATACTCGTATGCGTTGAACACCACTACATTCTCGAACGACAGTCCGCCGTCCTTGTGGCGGCGTATAAGTTCTTCATAGACGGGAGTGAGCGACAGACCGGTGCCGAGAGCCATTACATATTTGCGTCCGGCTTCCTGTGCACGCTTTATTTCTGCCTCTACGGTGTCGGCGATAACTGCCGCACCCTGCTCCACTTTGGGATAGATGTCGGTGAAGATTTTCTCGCAACGTGTGATTTCAGAGCGTTCCACTGCCGTGCGAGGGCGGTAGTATTGCTCGGGAACTTTGTTCAGCACAATCTGTGAACTTAGATTCAGTTTCATATACAAATACTGATTTAATGGCTTTCCCAGCCACGCATCGGACAGGGAATGTGCCATGGTTCATTATTGGTTATTTTGGATTTGGTCAAATTACGCGCCTTTGCCGAGGCAGCGTCCTATGGGCGGTCGGCCACCTTTGTACCCCACTTCGACGGCTTCGCACCCATGATGAGTTCGAGCGTACCGCCGTGGCGTATGTCGTTGAAGTCGATGTACGACTTGGTGTAGGTTTTTCCGTTGAGGCGTGCGCCCTGCACATAGATGTTGCGGTCGCTGTTGTTCTTTGCCACTACGGTGAATGTCTTGCCGTTGCCCACGTTCACTGTCGCCTTGTCGAAGAGCGGTGTGCCTATGACGAAGCGTCCGCCGACGGGATCGACCTGATAAAGACCGAGTGTCGATATGACATACCATGCCGACATCTGGCCCACATCCTCGTTGCCTGAGAGTCCGTCGGGCTGGTCGGTGTACATCTCGTTCATCATCTTGCGCAGGAGCGGCGCCGCCTTGTCGGGGCGTCCGGCGTAGTTGTACATATATATTACATGATGACTCGGCTCGTTGCCGTGTGCATACTGTCCCGTCATGCCCGACATGTCGGGTGAGGCGTCGGCACCGGCATCGCCTTCAACGAAGAAGAGCGAGTCGAGTTTCTGCATGAACTGCCTGTCGCCTCCGAAAAGCCTGATGAGTCCTTTCACATCGTGCGGCACGAGGAAGGTGTACTGCCATGCGTTGCCCTCGGTGTAGTCGTTGGTGCGGTGGCTTGCGTTGAAGGGGTTGAACGGTGTGCGGAATGTTCCGTCGGTACCCACGGCACGCATAAAGTCAGTCGCTTTGTCGAAGTATTTCGCAAACGAACGGCTGCGCTTGTAGAAGTAGTCGTAGTCGGCTGTCTTGCCGAGGAGCTTCGCCACCTTTGCCACACCGTCGTCGGCGATGCAGTATTCGAGGGCTTTCGCCACTGTCTCATTGGTGGGTTCCTTGTCCCAGGGTATGTAGCCGTAGTCCTTGAGCAGACCGAGCGAGCGGTCGGTGCACATCTGTGTCTTCTTCAAAGCCTCGAAGGCTTCCTCCTTGTCGTCCACGAATCCCTTCATGGTGAGGTCGGCGAGGACGATGGCTCCGGGGTTGCCCACCATACAGTCGGTCTCGCATCCCATGAGATGCCACACGGGGAGGCGTCCCTGCTGATGGAAGATGTTGATGAAAGTCTTTGCGAAATCGCGCTGCATGTCGGGGAAAATGAGCGACATGAGCGGATGCGACGCACGGTAGGTATCCCACAGCGAGAGCGTGGTGTAGTTGATGAAGTCGCCCTTATGGTTCTTGCCGTCGGCACCACGGTATTCGCCGTCGGTGTCGCTGAAGCGCGAAGTCGAGGTCATAAGATGGTACATGGCGGTGTAGAACACGCGTTTGTATGTCTCGTTGGCGGTCTGCACCGTCACTCGTGCGAGCTGTCTGTTCCAGGCTTCGTCGGCTGCCTTCACAGCGGCGTCGAAGTCCCAGCCGGCGAGTTCGGCCTTCATGTTGTCCTTGGCCTTGTCGATGCTGACGGGCGAGAGTGCCACTTTCACGAGCAACGGCTTGCCGGCATTCTCGGCAACAATCACCGCACGAGAGGCGGAGTCGAGGCGTTCAATGCGCACGGGCTGCGAGAACTCCATGTCGAAGTATATGTGACGGTCCTTTGCCCAGCCGTTGGAGCGGCGGAATCCTGTGAGGCGTGTGCCGTTCTCCTGTGTGAGCAGACAATCGTTGAGCTTGTTCCAGCCTATGCACTGCGAGAGGTCGAGCGCGAGACGCACTTCTTTTCCGTCGCCGCCGAAGGTGTAGCGATGGAATCCCACACGCTCCGTAGCGGTGAGCTCAACGAGCACCTTGGGGTCGTTGAGTGCCACAGAGTAGTAGCCCGGGTGCATCTTCTCGTCGGCATGTGAGAAGTGTGTGAGTGCCTGGCTGTTGTCCTTGACGGGCAGGAGAGCCACGTCGCCGAGGTCGCCGATACCGGTTCCGCTGAGGTGCATGTGCCCGAAACCGATGAGCTTGTTGTCACTGTAATGATAACCTGAGCACCAGTCCCATCCCTGTGTGGGTTGTGTGGGACCGAGCTGCACAAGTCCGAAGGGCACGTTGGCACCCATGAAGGTGTGACCGTGTCCGCCTGTGCCGATATACTGATTTACATATTTTGTCAGATTTGGCGTAGCGGCAGCGGCACTGAGAATGCTCATTGCGAGCATGACAGCTGCGACAGCTGTTTTTCTGAATAGATTTATATTTTTCATAAGTCAGTTTTTACCAACTGCAAAAATAACACTTTTTATCGTGCAAACGCCCTGTTGCGGCGTTTTTTTTATATTAAAAATGTTAAAGTGGCACGCCTTGCGGACTGTTGTCCTCTGGCGTGCCACACACTTCAATCGTGGAATGCTATCCTTTTCTTTTTAAATACAACCAATTTTACTCGTAATACCTAATGACTGCCAGCGGTTTTGCCGCCGGCAGGGAATGAACCGAAGACTGAAGCTGTTGCGATTTGGACTGCGGCGGCGTGCGCCAACCTGACGGCAGGGCACTGCACGGGGCGTAATGTAACGGCACGAAACCGCACTGAACGGCACCCCATACGACGCATCCATGTATTTTCCTGAAGTGTTGTTTTTCCTTTATCTGTGGGCTAACAGTATGCGGCCAAAGAGCCGCTATATGTAATAACAACCAAGCACGGAAAAACACTTAACGGAATTTTTGCTTTTATCCAACCCACAAATGCCATGCAAAATGGCGTTTGTAGCAATCCTATACCATTTTGTAAAAGCACGAGAATAATAGCAAATCTCCTCGTTCCTTATCTTCTTACAAAGACATCCGCTAAAAGAAAAAATATTCAATACAAGCATCGTATTGAACAAAAAAGCACTGTTTTTATTCAATACGGCGCACAAAATGAATAAAAACAGGAGGAAACGGTCGTGTATCAGATTGGGAGTTAGCAGAAGTTATCGGAAGGTAATCCGACTGCGACGGGTGGAAGGTAACGGACATTACCATTAATTTTCAATGGGTTCTGCTATTGTCCGTTATCTTCCTTTAACTTCAGGCGAAGCCTAAATTCCGATAACTTAAGTTTTGACACGCCCCATAAAGCATGCGAAAAGACCACCATGCATCACTGCGTAGCGGTCTTTGGGATGATAATTCAGAATAAAAATTAATATCGTATCGTTTCAAAAGCAATCGCTGTGTACGGGGGAAAGGGCTTGCACGCCCGGAGGGTCAGCCTCTCGGAGGTGGGGAGGGGAGGAGCATCATGAAACCTCTCCTTTCTTCCCCACCTCCGCATAATGTTATGCAGGGCAGCCGGACCTCATTTGCGTCAGCCGAGGCATGCGCCTGAAAGAATATATATCAATAGTTTTTGCATTGGCAAAATTAGTACATACGCAAATAAATGAGGTTGCAAACAGTAAAAAGGATGTGTCAAAGAATAAAAAAACGTGTTACTTTTCTTTTATTACAGTGTCACTTTTCAAAGGTTACACTTCGTATCTCCCTGTTTCTCAGCGCGATAGCTTTGAGCACTACATCCGTGCGACAAATGGAACGCCCTGCGGAAAGTGGAAAGGGAATTGAATCCCGACATTGTCGCAACGACATCAAGAGTGTAGTCGGTTTCGCGCAAAAGGCGTTCGGAATGTGCCAGACGGAAATTATTCACATATTCGTAAAACGACTGCGAGCACGCCTGATTGAAGTACTGGCTCAGGTAAGTGCGGTTGGTCCCTATGCGCTGTGCGAGGTCGGTGAGGCGCAGTTTCGGGTCGAGATAGATGCGCTCCTCGGTGAAGAGCACCCGCAAGCGTTCGCCGAGACGGTCGATGTCCTCCGTGGTGGCAGGAGCGGTTTCGGGCTCTTCTGCCGGCACTTCCGCAACGACGGCCTCATGCCCACGGACGGCGTTGAACACATTCTGCTGACGGTGAATGAAGAAGCAGACCACCAACCAGCAGGCGAGCGAACAGAGCATGTAGGCGTTCTGCATCAACGGCACCGTGAATTTGCAACTGAGCACCCACACGAAGAGCAGCAGGAAGAACATGACGGTGACGCCACGGAGCCAGTGCAGATTGATATCCTCGTCGTAGGAGTACTCTTCCTTGAGGCGGCGGTGATAGGCGGGAATCTCGACGAACGACCAGATTGCGCAGAACAGTCCTGAGGCAAAGGACAGATAGACACTGAGCATGAATATCAGTTCCACCTGCGTGATGATGTAAAGCAGCGAGAGCACGATGAACGGCATGATGACGAAGAGGGCACCGTGAACCGTAAGCCAACCGGGACGGCACAGCTCGAACACGATAAGGCAATAGAACGGCACCGCCACGAAATCGAGGCTTGCAGCAGCATCATTGGCAACGCCGTCGGCAATCTGCGTGTCGCCGAGGAAAAAGAGGTCCTTCACATATTGCATCAAGATGATGAACATCAGGACGCTGATGAGTTTTTTCAACCGCGTGCGTGGCTTGCGAATGAATATCCACGACATCATCAGGTAGAACATCAGACACATGCATAGATGAGGAAAAACAGTTGCATCTCGCTCATAGGTAAAAAAACAATGTTTGTAAGGTTCGCATCATTACAGCGAGCAACAGGCACACGAGCGACCGGACATAGATTCCGGCAAACCTTTACCATAAAAATGGCACCGGAGGAAGAGTCCCCTCCCCCGGTCTGCCCTTTGCTCCGCTGATGCCGACAAACCGCCGACATACGGAACCTGAGTTCATAAAATTATCATCCACTTTCATCCACACACCCACACTTTTTAGGCGCGATGCATGAATACTGCAAATTTATTACTTTTTCTCAATAAAAAAGAAAAATAAAGAAAGTTTTTTGAATGGGGGGTAAAACGGAGATTTGGGTTAAAAATCAGGAATTTTGCACCATTTTTCTGCGGACAATCAGGAGCCAAGCCGCATATTCGTCCGGTTCAAGAATTTGTTGCAAAGTCAATTATCCATCAGTTCTGTCGCACACTTTGCAATATCATGAAAATAAATGAATTACGAATAAAAAATCAAGAAAGTTTGATTTGCTTTCAAAAGAAGCCTTGTTTGCTTTCAAAAGAAGCCTTGTTTACAACGCAAAGAAGCCTCTTTTGCAACACAAACAAGACTCCTTTGTAAAACTCGGACTATTCATCATGACCGATTTGGGTTTAACGATAGCCCGACCATAAGCACCAAATGATAAGCAGTCCCATGACAAATACAAAGAGGTATGTAGCTGCACTTCCGATGAATATTCTTCCGCTATGAACTTCCAAGGCTACGTTCCATAGTGACATTGGGAGTTGATTCATTGCAGCAGGTTGGGGAGCAAAGGATGTACCTTTGTCATATTCTGCCACCACGGGGATAGAAAAATCCCGACTCATACCTGCCACCGCATTCTTGGCGAAAGGAACACCCGATTGCTTGGGTGCTGACTGGCCTGTAAAATAGTCGATGACTGTACCGTGCTGTCTGTCCCACACATACAGTCCGCTGAATGACCCGCAATACCATTTGCCGTTTTCGTTTTGCTGCATGACATTAAGTCCCATGACACTCACCGGTGGAGCATCGTCAATCTTCTCCACTTCCCCATTTCTCAGAGTCAAGGAATAGAATCCTTCGGATGTGGACAGAAGCCAGTCGTGGGTTGTTTCATCGTAGCCAATCATACGCAACTTGTCGTTCCATGGATTTTCGCTTTTCAAAGTGGTGCCGGGCAGAGCAGGAATGTCGGTCAGTGCCAACGCTATCATTACCGGCGGACGCAGACACCACCCCGTGATTGCTACCAGAAGGGTGAGTACAATGGTTGCACGCCCTATCTTGTTGTGCAGATTGAATGATGCTTTCAACAAATACTTACGTTTCGGTCGCAGCCAGAAGACAAATCCCGTGACGCACAACACCACCAAAATCACAGCAATACCGTCCACTACGAGTTTTCCGAACATTCCAAACAGTTCACCGCTATGCAGCATCCATATAGTACGAAAGGCTGTCACTCTGCCGTCATAACCCTTTGGAGCATGGAGTTGAATGCGGCGGAAGGAGGTGTAAGGAGGGAGTGAGGTGTAGGCAAACGACCTACTGAGCACCACAAGCGTGTCGCCACGGCAAGTCACATCAGCAAGTCTTTCGCCTTCACTTAGAGGCATTTTCACCTCATGCCAAGGTCCATGTATGCCAGAGCGATAAAGTCGGAATGGACTGACAGCAAACAGAATGCTTTCAGTATTGTTGCTCTCAATCTTTACAACATTCTTTATCTGACGAAAATCCGCCCCTAAGGGCAGACCTTCATTGAAATCCTTGAAGAAGGCAGCTTTGGTGTCGGTGAGCCAAATACCACCTTTGCCATATAGCAACAAGCTCCGGTTTGGCTCTACATCATCCTGCGTTTCAGACATAGACGGTTGGTTCAGATCGAGCGTACCCTTAAGTAATCCGCCATTCCAATTGCGATATTCATAACGGCTTGGAAGATAAGCTCTGCTCACATTCACATCATTGATAAGCGAACGATGGTTGAGCAGAACGCCCGACACGCAAAACATAAGCAGGAAAAAGCTTATGGCAAGTCCCAACCATTTATGTTGTTTTCTCCAAGTTGCCTTCTTCATCTGTTCATTTTTTATGCCCTACTCTCCTGCTTTCCTCTTTCTCGCAGCCATCATGATATATACCATCAGCACAAGAAAAGCCACGAGGATGCTGACAATCTGCGTAGCGTACTTCTCCGGCTCAACCCAGAACTCATGAAAGAAGTTGAGACGGCCAAGCACTTCTACCGGAACCCAGAACACTATTACCGTAGCTATCGCCATACGGATGTTCGCACCCCACGACGACAGCTTCAGCTGCTTCTTGAAGATGAAGATGCTGCCGAGCAGACATCCTGCCGCAACGATGCTGGTAATGGGGTGGCGGTCGCCAAGGAAGTTCTTGTCGTAGCAGAACATCAGCAGCAGATAGCTGGCCCAAAGAATCATGTTGAGTTCCATAAAGGTCACGATGCTTGTATGGTGTGTCATCGAGCGTGCTGCAATCTCGTTCTTGTGCGAACGCAATATCATGCGCTGCCACCAGTTGATGAAGTTGCATCCGTTCTTGGTGGAGAAGATGTAGAGCGTCATCACCATCATCCACATACCGAAGCTGGCAGGAAGGATGAGGTATTCGGGTCGCGTAACGACTTCACCGTTCTCCATTTCGGGCTGCGTACCCCACCGTGTGGCGTAATACTGGAACAGGAATTCTACCCAACCCGTCCAAAACAACAGTCCTCCGATGAGTCCGCAAACAGTCTGCCTGGTGTCTCCTTTCACGAAGACTCCGCCTATTACCAACAGCAGGCCTGCCAACCCCATGCAAAAGGCTGAACAGTGTACAGCCGCAGGAGTCATGGTATTCTCCATAATTATCATCATTGCATGCCCCAATGGCATTGTACATAGCACCAGAAGAAACGATGCTATGGATTTCCACCAATTCTTTTTCTTTTGTATCATGTTCTTTTTTCTTAAAACAATTTATCTATATCCACCGACATTCCTATCTGAAATGTCACTCCGTCAGTAATCGGACTGTTGAGATAATAGTACTTGGGCTTATATCCCAAGATATTGTCCAAGGCAGCATTCACCTTCACTGCCTTTCCGATGCGCTGGGTCAGCGAGAGTTTCCAAATGCTGTATGCGGGATATTTTATTCTAATGGTCCCCTTACTTACATCATAATAGTCCTTGTATTCCACATTCTCCACGCCCGAAAGCACACGTCCCTGCAAACCTATGTTCAGTCCATACAGCTTGCTTATCTGACGGTCGTAGTCGATGCGGGCATTCAAGGCATGCTCGCGAGCCGGAATATACTGGTTGTTGATGGTATTGCCATTCTTGTCTTTAGGCAGCTGCTCCTTAGTGTAAGCATAGGTCAGCCGCGCACCAAAGCCGTTGCTCCACTTTGCCTGAGCACCTATCTCGCCGCCACACACGCTATAGTCGTCGAGGTTGGAGTATGGCAGGTAGGGCAACCTGTCGGTAGCCGACTTGAAGTAAGGCGCCGATGTGGCAAGCTTGTTCTTCACCTTGTTGTAATATATTGATGTCGTGAAGTTGTAATGTCCCTTGGTGTATTCGGCAGAAAGATTAAAGTTGTGGCTCACTTCCGACTTCAGATCAGCATTTCCTTCCACAATCCATATTCCCGACATGTCGAAGTTGTAGTATTTCTCCTTGAGGGTTGGCGCACGAAATCCCATTCCATAGCCGGCACGCAACGCCAGATTGCGCAATGGTCTGTAGCAGATGTTGAACTTGGGAGTGAGATGCGACTCCCTGCGGTCAGAGAGATAGTCGTAGCGCAAAGCTCCCACCACTTCCCACTTGTCGGCCATGCGCCAGTCGTATTGCGCAAACACATCCCATGTGTCCTGCTTGCGTGTTTCACCGTCAAGATTGGTGTTGTACAGATAGTCGTGCATATAGTCGGCGCCAATGGTGAGCATGTCGCCATTGTTCAGCGAATGGTTGTAGAGCATTCTTATCGAATTTTGCACATTGCTGTAATCACGCACATCCAATCGGGTGATGCGCTGATAATCCGACTTGTCGTATTGGTCGAAAGCATAGCTTGCCTGCAATTCGTCTCTTTCAGAGATATTCCAGTCCATACGCAGACCTCCGCTGAAGTCACGGTAGCGTTCAGGCTGGTCGGCCGACCTCACCGTCTCGCGGAAGAAGTAGCCGGCACGCCCCGTAAGACGGAAGTTGTCGGCAGGACTCCACACCAATTGCTCTTTAAGATTCATTGTCCTGTCGCCGTAAACGGTAGAGATGATGCGTGTCAAGGGATTGGCAGCACTATGCACATCGTAATTGTCGGTGCTGTTGAAGTTGGCAGTGAGCAGATTGCCCCAATGTCTGCGGTTAAAACCATAGCTTATGCCGTATCGCTGTTCGTTGTGCTTGGCATAACGGGCGTTCACGTTAAGTGTCCATGGTCGCCTGTTGCGCTTCGTGATGATGTTGATAACGCCACCAGTAGCGTTGCTGCCATACAGTGCCGACGCCGCACCCTTTACTATCTCTATGCGTTCCACGTTGTCCATGTTGAGTCGTGTGAAGTCCACATCGTCCATCGTCTCGCCTGCCAGCCGTTCGCCATCCACAAGGAAGAGCACTCCCTGCCCGCCAAACCCGGAAAAATTAAGATGGGTCTGTTGGTTCATGGCATACGAGAATTCCACTCCCGGCAGCTCCTGCTGCAACAGGTCCTGCACATTCGTAGCATCCTGCCTGGCTATATCCTTGGCATTGATGACACGAGTCTGTATCGGAGTCTCTTTCAAGAACTTGGGCGTGCGCGTGCCTGTCACCACCACTTCGTCAAGAGCAAACTGACGATAGATGGTATCGGGATTAGCCTCTTGCGCAGTTGCAGTCTGTCCGAAGGTGGCAGCCATCAATATGAAGAACAATATATGTTTCATTTTTTTAATAAGGATACTTATAATTGATAGTGAGATAACACTTGGTGCCCTTTGGCGACAGATAGTTCTCCAATTGCAATGCCGCATAACTGCCATCCTTGAGGCGCAGTATAAATACATGGTTGTTCATGCTGAATGCCGGTGGCATAGGCGGAATATCCATGCTGAGCCACGACGACAGCACACGGTTGAGTTCTATCCCCTGCGACGGGACATATCCCAGAAGCATCTGGTCCTGATTGTCCCACACCTCGTTTTCAGTCCATTCGTCTTCGGTGAACACCATATTCCTGAAGGCATCGCTACTCTCCGGCAGTTCGTCCATCGAAGTGTATGAGGTCTCAAGCACTGCACCGCCATTGGTCCTCACATTGTTGCGATGCACGGCGAAGGTCCAGTCTTCGGGTTCTGACTGTTCGGATGTAGGCGTGAAAGACGAAAAGGTGCTGTTCTTGATACCTGCCCCAAACACATCAAACCAGTACATGTATTGTCCGGGTTTCCTGTTCTGTGTGGCAGCAGCATGCCCGGCCTCCGACTCATCCTTGTCGCCGGTGGCGGTCATCGGTATGGGATAAGGCGCAAACTCAGTCTGCGCCTTCAGCAAGGCTTCCTCATCACCCTCCACAGTGAGCTGGCGCAACAGGTTTAAGTCCACATAATACCAGTTGGTCCAACTGGTGGCATCTATCACAAGCTGTCCTTTCGCTGGCACAATCTGTTGCGGCTGGTCGTATATATCGTCAAAAATACCGTTGCAGGCAGTAAGCGTCATCATGCCAATACCTGCAACGGCTATTTTGAGATGATTCATCATCGTGCAATTCATCATCTATAAAAGCATAAATCAGTAATTACTTCCTAAGACATTTCCTGCCATTTACAATAACTATACCTTTGTAACTGTCGCTTACGGCCTGCCCATTGAGATTATACTTCCTGCCGCCGCTTTTACTTATATTGTCATTGATAGAAGAAATACCCGTACTGGAAGTGGCGAATGATGACACAATGCTGAACGGCATCGAGCCCATCTGGAACGTGTTCACGATGTCCGTCATACGGTTGCCGTCATATTTCACCAGTATGTTGTTATCCTTCTCTGAATTGAATGTGTATTCACCATCCATGGTCTTATTGCCTTTGTTCTCGGCCATGAAATAGAAACTCAAGCCATCGTCCTTGTAGTCGCGGTAGAAACCTCCCTTCTCCTCGTCGTATGTCAATCCCTTCACGGTGTAGGTGCCCAGCGTAAGATTGCCCATTACCGTATTGTCGAGACCATAGGTAGGTATCTCAACATCCACCTTCTGCACATCACCATCCATATACTTTCGAACATTGTATGTTACGCCATCATTCGAATAGGTGTACATACCCCCAACGCTGACATTGATAGCACTGCTTACTGGCTTTACATAATAAGCATCAATGTTGTATGTCAGGTCAAACGGCATAGAGCCATACTTGAATACAGCCTTCAAACTGAATGAGTTGTCGGCCATGTTGTAAGAACCCGAAATTGACGAACCCTTAACAGTCTTTTTTTCTCCATCGACATCAACATCCAATGTAAATGTTTGTTCGGCAAACGTTATCACATGATTCTCACCCATGGTAAAAGCCACGTTCTCGATGGTGAACGAAGGAATTGCTGCCATGCCCTTCATTGTAGGCAGGGTGATGCTGCCAGTACTCATACTTGCCATCTCAAACTTAATCGTGTCGCTGGCATTATTTGTAGTCTGTGTCAATACTTGTGTTGACGAAGTGCCTGCGAATTTCAAGGCACCATGCATCTGCGCCATAGCACTACTTGCCAATAACGCAGCAAAAATAAGTGTATAGATTTTCTTCATATAATTGGTAAAAAAATGATTGTAACTATTTCAAAGCTTTTTCAGGTGCAAAATTAAGACAACTTTAAATTTCATACAATACTTTGAAATAGGTATTCTTATTAAGGCTTCCACTCATCCTGTGTGCACACAATACTATAAGAAGGCTCGTTTTCCAAAACCCTCAAAGCATTATGTACCGTCGGGGAAAAACTTGGAGTTGATTCGTTAATATTGCAGAGTTAGGCTTGTTAATATTGCTGAGTTAGATTTGTTAATACTGATGTCCGGTAAAAACTTTTACCTACGGGTTCCGCAAAGCGGGACCTCTATGCGAAACCCACTGCAAGCCGCGGAGCGGCGCAGCTGTGGGTATAACTGCATGAGAGGACAATGTTCCGCGAAGCGGGACTTATACATTCTGATGACAGCCAATGGCATAAATTCCCCATCCGTGGAGTCGTGCCTTGTGTCCTTAACAACCAACAGCTACGCCGCTCCGCGGTTTGCAGTGGGTTTAACTTCCGGCGAAGGCTAACTTCCGATAACTTCCGTTTCGACAGCTCACTCCTTCAAGTTTAGGAAGACTTAGAAAGACCCAGGAAGGCTCACTCTTTCGGGCTTAGAGAGGCTTAGAAAGGCTCTCAACACTGCGCAAGTCTGCCAATTATGCGCTCGGCTTCGCCGCTTGCTTTGCAAGAATTATGAATTATAAATTGTGAATTATGAATTAAAAAAAGCCCGCCGGCATTATACCGACGGGCTTTAATTATAAAGATAAAGTCGTGCTCTGGATTATTCAGCCTTAGGCTCTTCAGCTACGGGTGCCTCAGTAGCGGGAGCTTCTGTTGCAGGAGCCTCGGCAGCAACCGACTTGCGGCTACGGCGTGTCTTCTTGGTAGCCTTAGCGGTCTTGGCCATGTTCTCGTCGAAATCAACGAGCTCGATGAATGCAATCTGAGCAGCGTCACCCTTACGAACACCGAGCTTGATGATACGGGTGTAGCCACCGGGACGGTCGGCCACCTTCTCTGCTACGACTCCGAAGAGTTCCTTCAGCGCGTACTTGTTCTGCAGGTAGCTGAACACTACACGGCGAGAGTTGGTGCTGTCGTCCTTAGAGCGTGTGATGAGCGGCTCTACATACATTTTCAAGGCCTTAGCCTTTGCGAGGGTCGTAGTGATTCTTTTGTGCATAATCAGCGAGATGGCCATGTTTGCGAGCATGGCGCTACGATGAGATGCAGTACGACCCAGATGGTTGAATTTCTTATTGTGTCTCATTTGTTGTTATTCTTTATCTAATTTATATTGAGAAATGTCGGTTCCAAACGACAGATTCATACGATCGAGCAAATCATCAAGCTCAGAAAGCGATTTCTTACCGAAGTTGCGGAACTTCAAGAGGTCGGTCTTGTTGTACTGTACAAGGTCGCCAAGAGTCTCTACATCGGCTGCCTTCAGACAGTTGAGGGCACGAACGGAGAGGTTCAGGTCCACAAGCTTTGTCTTAAGCTGCTGGCGCATGTGAAGCACTTCCTCGTCGAACTCCTGGTTTGACTCGTGCTCAGGGCTTTCGAGAGTTATCTTCTCGTCGCTGAAGAGCATGAAGTGCTGGATGAGAATCTTGGCTGCCTCCTTAAGGGCATCCTTCGGGTGAATGGAACCATCCGTCGTTACTTCAAGGACGAGCTTGTCGTAGTCGGTCTTCTGCTCGACACGGTAAGGCTCGACAGCATATTTCACGTTGCGGATAGGGGTATAGATAGAATCGATTGGAATTACATTGACATCAGTACAGAACTCACGGTTCTCGTCGGCAGTGATGTAACCACGGCCCTTGTTGATAGTGAGGTCAATCTGCATTGAAGCCTTTGCGTCTAAATGACAAATCACCAAATCAGGGTTTAACACTTCAAATCCAGTCAGATACTTGCCTATATCACCTGCTTTGAATTCGGTGGAATTCTCTACGGTGATACTAACTTTTTCGTTCTCGAATTCTTCTACTACTTGCTTGAATCTTACTTGCTTCAAATTCAAGATAATGTTAGTGACATCCTCCTTTACTCCGGGCACTGAGGAGAATTCATGCTCAACACCGCCAATCTTGATGGTGTTGATGGCATAACCCTCAAGCGACGAAAGAAGAATGCGGCGCAGGGCGTTACCGATGGTAACACCAAATCCTGGCTCCAACGGACGGAATTCGAACTTTCCGAACTTGTCGTTGGACTCCAACATTACAACTTTGTCAGGTTTTTGAAATGCTAATATCGCCATTAATTCAATGATTATTTAGAGTACAACTCAACGATTAACTGTTCCTTGATGTTTTCAGGGATGTCGGCACGCTCCGGCTTGTGGAGGAACTTGCCGCTCTTTGTTGTGGCATCCCACTCAATCCAAGGATATTTGCTGTGGTTGAAACCTGCGAGTGCAGCCTCGATTACCTCAAGAGACTTTGCCTTCTCGCGCACACCTACAACCTGACCCGGCTTTACAGAGTAAGAAGGAATGTTCACTACCTGACCATCAACAACGATGTGCTTGTGGCCTACGAGCTGACGGGCAGCTGCGCGGGTAGGAGCAAGACCCAAACGGAACACTACGTTGTCGAGGCGGCTCTCGAGATTCTGGAGCAGAACCTCACCGGTGATACCGTCGGCCTTGGCTGCCTTCTCGAACATGTTGCGGAACTGACGCTCCAGAACACCGTAAGTGTACTTAGCCTTCTGCTTCTCTGCCAACATGACACCGTACTCAGACATCTTGCGACGACGGTTGTTGCCATGCTGTCCAGGAGGGAAGTTTCTCTTGGACAAAACTTTGTCAGCGCCGAAAATGGGTTCACCAAAACGGCGTGCAATCTTAGATTTCGGACCTATATATTTAGCCATAATATAAAAATATGCTTGATTTGTTGTTTGTATCTTTATTGTATCGCGGGCATTTCACCCGCGAAAGGGAAGTTGTTATACCTTACGACGCTTCGGAGGACGGCAGCCGTTGTGCGGAAGCGGAGTAACATCAACGATTTCTGTAATCTCGATGCCTGTGCTGTGCACGCCACGGATTGCAGACTCACGGCCGTTACCCGGACCCTTAACATATGCCTTTACCTTGCGCAAACCGAGCTCGAAAGCCACCTTAGCGCAATCCTCTGCTGCCATCTGGGCTGCGTACGGTGTGTTCTTCTTAGAACCACGGAAACCCATTTTACCTGCAGAAGACCAAGAAATTACCTGTCCCTCGCTGTTTGCTAAAGATACAATGATGTTGTTGAATGAGCTGTGAACGTGAAGCTGTCCGATAGCGTCAATCTTTACATTTCTTTTTTTAGATGTTGCTGTTTTCTTTGCCATAATCTTTTTTAGTTAAAAGTTAAAAGTTAAAAGTCCACCCGTCAGTCACTGACCGGCATGACTTCGCTTTCAACTAAATTTTACTTAGTAGCCTTCTTCTTGTTAGCAACAGTCTTCTTCTTTCCCTTACGAGTACGGGCATTGTTCTTTGTGCTCTGACCGCGAACAGGAAGACCGTTACGATGACGAACTCCACGATAGCAACCAATATCCATCAGTCGCTTGATATTCATCTGGATCTCTGAACGGAGATCACCTTCAACTTTGAATTCAGCGCCGATAATTTCACGGATCTTGGCTGCCTGATCGTCGTTCCACTCGCTGACCTTCAGGTCGCGGCTGACGCCGGCTTTGTCCAATATCTTTGCTGAACTACTTCGACCGATACCATAGATATAGGTCAATGCGA
>USEC01000034.1 GCA_900553595.1 uncultured Prevotella sp.
AACTTGAGCGATATTTTTTTGATGTATATATACTAGCATCGCGGAGACGCTTACGAGATGAAAGGGATTGATTGGGGAGAAATTTTCGATAATTTCGGCGAAAATGTTTATGATACAAATGAGCTTGAGAGCCGGATTAAAAGTTTGATGGAGGATGATGAAATCATAAAGAAGTCGGGTATTTACCGCTATGTTTTGAGTGGAGACCTGCGCGACCTATCATTTCGTACCTTTGACAAGAAACAGAAACGTGAAGCTTATGAACGGCAAAAAGGCATTTGTCCGCATTGCCATAAGCATTTTGATTTAGAGGAAATGGAGGCTGACCACATCGTTCCGTGGCGTGAAGGTGGTGTGACTGTGGCAGAAAACTGTCAGATGTTATGCCGTATGTGCAACAGGATTAAAGGTGCAAAATGATGGCGTAAAAATAGAAAGGTGGTATTAACCCCAAATCTAATGACCGATAGGGGATAAAAATAGCGGAGCCGTAAGGTTCCGCTATTTTTATATCGTTGTTTAAAGTCTGCTACTAATCTGCTTGTCAGTAAGCGAGGCGCAGGAATTTCTCTGCAAACTCTTCATCTACCTTGTTATCTTTCAGTACCTCTTTCAGGTTTGCGAAGTTCTTGCGGAACGCTTCGATGCGTTGTGTGAACTCTTCGGGATGGTAGGTTATGGCGGTGCCTGTCGATTCCATTGTGCCAAGAGCGTCGTTCAGCACGATGTAGGCGTTGTGGTATTTCAGTGCTACCACGTTCTGCTGTATGTGGCGGAACTTGCCTATAAGTCCGTCAGTCACGTCGGTGGCGTTCTCCGGATAGGTCACGGTGATGTGTTTTGCTGTGTTGCAGTCGGTCTCCGGTATGTCCACGAGCAGTGAGAGGTTGTTTCCGTCATACTCGAATTCCACAGCCTTTCCGTTCACGGTCACCTTCTCCGGCACTGCTGTCGCCACAACTTTAAGTTTGAACTGGCGTTTTGCCGGCATTTCCGCATACTTGCCTTTGCGTTCTCCTATGGTCACGTTGAGTTCGTTGCCGTTGTGTGTAGAGGTGAGCTGTGTCGTGGCGAATTCTGTTGCGTAGTGCTTGTCGTTGCCGTTGTCCTCATACATTGCGAATGAGCCGTCGGCTGCGCCGGGATATACTGTCACTGTGATTGTCTCGTCGTTGCTGCGCAGGTTTTTCACCTTGCCGTATTCGGGGATGATGGATCCTGCCTTGATGTAGAGTGGATATTCGTCGAGCTGGAACTTGCGTTCCACGGTCTGTCCGCCTTTCAGCAGTGTGCCTGATGCCGTTTCATACCAGTCGTTGCCTGCCGGCAGCCATACTTTCTGTGTGGATATGCCGTCGTTCATGGGCGATGTGATGGGTGAGACGAGCATCTGGTCGCCGAACATGTATTCGTTGCGGTTGGCGTATGCCTCTTCGTTGTCGGGATAGTCGTAGTACATCGGGCGGCAGAGCGATATGCCGTCTTCGTAGGTCTTGCGTGCCATGGCATAGATGTATGGTGCCATTGCGTAGCGGCTGTTCACGATGTCGCGCAGGATGGTGGTCTGCTTGTTGCTGAATACCCAAGGTTCCTTGTTGAGTCCGCCGTCCTTTGTCGAGTGTGTGCGCAGTATCGGGCTGAGTGCGCCGAACTGCATCCAGCGTATGTACATTTCCGGGTCGATGTTCTTTGCTCCCATGTGTCCGCCTATGTCGTGGCTCCAGTAGCCGTAGAGCACGTTGGAGGCAGTGGAGTTGAAGTAGGGCTGGAAGTCGAGCGAGCTCCATGAGATGTATGTGTCGCCTGAGAAACCTATCTGATAGCGGTGGTTGCCCAGTCCGCCCCAGCGGTGGTAGAGCATGGGTCGTGTTTCGCGGTTGCGCTCCATGTCGGTGAATGTGGTGTAGTTGAGCCACCATGTGTTGCTCAGTCGTGTGAGTTTTTTGTCGTTAGGCCATTGCTGCCAGTCGAGCCACCAGAAGTCCACGCCCTCTTTCTCCATCGGGCGCAGTATCTTGCCGTACCATCCTTCCATGAAACGCTTGTCGGAAGCCAGCCATGGAATGTCCTTCTTCTCGGCTGGGTTCATGCCCATCCATTCGGCAAGGTCGCTGTAATGCGTGTCGTAGGCGTGTACGCCGTCGGCAGGATGCAGATTGAATGTCACGTTGAGATTGTTGCCTTTCACCCATTTCAGGAATTTTGCGTGGTCGGGGAAGAGTCGTTCGTTCCATGCGTATCCGCCCCATGCTCCCTTGCCGGCTTCGGTGTGATGCCAGTCCATGTCGATTACGAGCACGTCGAGGGGGAATCCGTAGTTCTTCATGTTGTCCACGAGGCTGCGCAGTTCGTTGTCGCTGTACGACCAGTAGCGCGACCACCAGTAGCCGAAGGCGTAGCGTGGTGGCAGAGGCACCTTGCCAGCAAACGTGGTGTAGTCCTTCAGGGCTTTCTTGTAGTTGTGTCCGTAGGCGAGGAAATACCAGTCCTGCGTATTGCCCTGATTGGGACGTTCCTTCACCCATGCCCAGTCGGAGTTGTCGAAGGTGTAGTTCTCTGAGTCGTCGATGAATGTCCATCCGCTTTTCGAGAGCAGTCCGTCCTCAATTGGCATTTTCTGGTCGGTCTTGCCGTCTTTGTATTCGCCGTCATATCCGTCGAGTGTGCGGTAGGTGCCTTTCAGGTTGGCGTTGTCCTTTGTTCCTGGTTTCCAGCTGAACGGGATTGCCTTTTTGCCTTTGGCGGATGTGATGACGAGGTTCTTGTCGGTGAACTTGCCCGACCCCTTCAGATAGGAGAGCTTGAAGCAGTCGGTGGCTATCTCCACTTTCTTTCCCTTCGCCTTCACTTGGAATTTGGCGGCGGGGTAGCTTCTGTTCACCGCTACAAATGAGCGGTCGTCAAGGAATTTGCCGTCGGGGGCGTATTCCATGCGCACGGCACCGTCGGTGATGACGGTGAATCTCACGTTGTTGTCCTGGTATGCCACATTGCTGTTCTGTGCCGTTGCAGAGGCGTAAGAGCCCATCGCCACAGCCACAGTGAGTGTCATCCTTAATAATTTTTTTTGAATCATGTTTTTAGTATATTTAATTGGTTATTTGTTTTCTTGTCGGGTGCAGACCCGGCTTTATGGTTGTTGCAAAGTTAATGAAAATTCCGCAATTTATCAGTGCGCATAAGGGAAAAGATGATGTTCTTTCAAAAGAAGCCTTGTTTGCATTCCAAACAAGGCTTCTTTTATATGTAAACAAGGCTTCTTTTGAGTGCAAACAAGGCTTCTTTTTTTTGCGACCCGGTTTTACAGTTCATCATAGTCCGGCAGGTCGGGCAGGAACGACAGGGTGTTGTCCTCGTAGTTCATCTTGCAGCAGAAGTGGCGTATGCCGTTGCTCACGACGAGGTAGTCCACATGCAGCTTCATGTTGTAGGCGGCAATCTGTTCAAACACACGTTGCGTTATCTCTATGTGCGGTGCCTTGTATTCCACAATCATCCTCGGTCGCAGCTGCCGGGTGTAGAGCACGCTGTCGGCACGCAGCTGCTTGTTGCCTATTTGCAGCCCAACCTCGTTGGCGAGGAGTGCGGCAGGGTAGTGCTTGTGCTCCGTAAGGAAGTGTATGAAGTGCTGTCGCACCCACTCTTCGGGGGTGAGTGCGACATATTTTCTGCGCAGTATGTCCCATATCTTTGGTTGTTCGGCAGTGCCGCCGAGCTTCACGTCGAATGCGGGGAGGTTAAGATTCTTCATTTCTCTTTCTGTTTTGTGCAATACTTTCCGTACCTTTGTACAAAGGTAGTGCTTTCCCGTCACAGGACAAAGCCGTTTTGCATGGTTTTTCCATACGGAGTGCTGCCGAAAGAGAACAATTTTATTGGGGTTTCGCAGGTTCGGGGCTTGCAGAAAGCGTGCCGCGGATATGGGAAACTCGAACTTTTAAGAAACTGATATGGCAGAGAAAAAAGCGGTGGCAACGTATGACACAGTGCTTAAAGACCTGAAAGCACGCAATTTTGCCCCCATCTATATATTCATGGGCGATGAATCGTTTTTCATCGACAGGTTGTCCGACTTCATTGCCGACAACGTCCTTCCGCCCGAAGAGCGCGACTTCAACCAGACGGTGGTGTTCGGGTCGGATGTGACACCGGCACAGGTCGTGGACATGGCAAGGCAATATCCCGTCATGCCGGCACAGTATAATGTCATCATTGTGAAGGAGGCGCAGAACCTGAAATCATGGGATGCCGTGGAGAAGTATCTCGACCACCCTGTGAAGAGCACCGTCCTCGTGTTCTGTTACAAGAACGGCACGATAGACCGCAGAAAGAAAATCGTGGCAAAGGCGGAGTCTGTCGGGGTGGTGTTCGAGAGCAGGAAAAAGAAGGATTACGAACTGTCGGCTTTCATCAAAGGTTATCTGAAACAGCGTAAGACAACCATCGACGACAAGTCGGCGGCTATGATAGCCGAGCATATCGGTGCCGATCTGAGCCGTCTCGTGTCCGAACTCGACAAGGTGCTGCTGTCGCTTCCTGCTGACAATAGGGTAGTGACACCCGAAATTGTGGAACGGCAGATAGGAGTGAGCAAGGATTTCAATGTTTTCGAACTCAGAAACGCCATTGTGAGCAGGGATGTGTTCAAGGCTAACCAAATTGTAAATTATTTTGACAAGAATCCTAAGGCGGCATCGTTGTATTCATTTCTGCCGATGCTGTTCACTTACTTCCAGAACCTGATGATTGCCTATTATGCGCCGGCGAGAAACGACGAAAGAGCACTTGCCGCATACCTTGAAATGAAGAGTGTGTGGGCTGTGAAAGACTATATGATAGGTATGCGGAATTTCACGGCATCGAAAACTCTCCAGATAATTTTCAAAATGAGAGAAATTGACGCCAAAAGCAAGGGTCTGGACAACCCGAATACCCCTCAAAACGAGCTTGTGAAGGAGCTGATCTTCTTCATTTTGCACTAAAAACATGCTTTTTTGACCCCGTTTTTCTCTGGAATGAGAAAAACAAAATACACGGATTTTGAGCCTAATTCCCTAATGTTTCGGGAGTTAGGCTTTTTCAAACCCCTCAAAAATCGCATCTTTTTGAAGAAATAATCCGTCGGTTCGGATTATTGAAAAATCGGCGATTTTCGCGGTTTTGAGTCTTCTACAATTCAGATTTCATTAATTTTCACATTTGGCTTTCGGTATATACAAATGTAAACCAAAACGTTTTAAATACAAAGACGTATCATGTTTCTATTTCATATTTGTAGTGTTATTATATAAATCTACAAATGTTTACGATTTAAAAACATGAATATTCGGTTTTTAAAATGTGTTCAAATAAATATTATTGCGTCTTATTATGCTGCAATACATTGTAAATGAGTGTTTTTATTTATTTTGTTAATGTGTTTATGTAGAAATACTGAATTGTTTGGAAATCATGCGGTGAATATCTGTAGTATTACATGTTTTTATTAGACGATAATTCAAAGAAACCCAATGTTTTATATGTTATAGTTAAACATAATAATAAACCCGTTTCGGGTCTTTATGGCGTATATATAAAACAAGATTCAAAATCTGAATTTGAAAAACTAAAAATATTTGGATATACAAATTAAAATGTGGATTTTTGAAAAGTAAATTTAATTTGTATTTGTTGTTTGTTTCATAAATTATATTTACCTTTGTAGAAAAATAAAAGAAACGTCATTTTTCGTACTAATATAGCATTTTCAAGCAATGAAAGATAGAATCAAGCAGATTATGGATGGGCAGCACATGACCCAGCAGGAGTTTTCTGAGTTTTTGAATATTGCTCCCGCAACCCTTAGCAGCATCCTTCGTGGTCGCACCCGTCCCACCCTCTCCATCGTCGATGCCATTGTGGCACACTTCCCGGACATCTCCACCGACTGGTTGCTCTTTGGAAAGGGACCAATGATGAAGTCGGCAGAGGCGGAAACCGATGCTGTTGCACCCTCTGGCAGTACGCCTGGTTCGGAGCTTATGCTCGATTTGCCTGATGCGGAAACACCGTCTCATCAGCAACCCTCCTCCACCCAGACCTCATTTGGAGCTGATAAGTTAGCCCAACAGCGCAACGCTGCGTTGCAGGAACAGCTTGTTATGGTAAAAAGTTTTGACAAGCAGCAGCGCAGAATCACCGAAATTCGTATATTCTACGATGATCAGACTTGGGAGACTTTCGTGCCGAAGAAGTAGCTGGGTGTCGGTATTTCTTGGTATTGCTGTCCGGCAAAAAACTTAGAGAAGCCGTCCGTGTTTCGCCATAGTCCGCTATGGTTTCAACACGAACGTTGCAATCTGCTCGAAACAAAGACGAAGCAGGGTAGAAATCTAATGACCGATTTGGGCTTATGTGAAACGAAAAAGAGCCATGCCGGTCTCCTTTGTGGGAGCATTGGCATGGCTCTTATATTTAATATTTGTGGTTTCGCAAGCATTATGCTTGTCTCCTTGCGCTTGTTTCTCGTCTCTTGTCCGCTGAAACAAGCATGCGATAGGAGTGCGAAATCAGTAATTGTCGTCCTCGTCGCTTATGTCTTCAGCCTCAAGGTTGAGGTCTTCGGGGTCGGTGTCGAATGTGGTGCGATAGCTTTCTTCTGTGAGCTTCTCTTCGTCGAAGTCGTCGTTGTCGTCATCATCATCGTTTCTGAGGTCCTCCGGCAGGTCTTCATCGTCGTCTTCCTCATCGTTGTCGTTAGACAGCTTGAATTCGTTGAGGTCGTCGTCCTTGGCTGTCGGCTTCTCCATTTCGGGCTTTGCCTTGGCGAAGATGGCCTCGATCCAGTTGCCTTTCGCTATTTCCAGCACCTCGTATCCGTCCTTCACCTTCTTGTCGTACATACCGCCCGGTTTGTGGAGTCGGTCTTTCGGCAGTGTCGTTGTGCTTATGTCGAATCCGCTTTCTATTATGTCCTGGATGCTTTGTGAGAGCGAATCCCATCCGCCTCCGAAGTTGCGGTCGAGCACTTCGATGAGCTTTGCCGCCGAAATGTGGCGTATGTTCTCGTAGGTCAGGTCGGTGACTCTTGTGATGGGGCGTTTCTTTATGGCCCATTTCTTCTTGTCGCTGTCGTCGGTGCGCAGCGTTCCTATCTTGAATCCGCGTGCCTCGTATTTGCTGATGACAACAGGCTTGTCTATCTTTACCTCTTCTATCTCAAAGGCACTGCGTATGACATCTATGTAATGGTTGAGGTTGTCCTTCAGGTCGGCGTCTTTTTCAGCTGACTCCCACATTCTGAAAATGTCATTTTCCTGAAGCTCCCATACATTACTTTTTGTCAGTGTCTTGAGTGTTAAAGTTTTTTGATGTTTCATATTAAATATTCTGTATTTTTTCTCAATATATCATTTCCCTTTCAACGCCCTGCAGTGTCTTTGCGGGCTTTGTCTTTAAAGCCGTCTTTTTTGTGATGCGGCGTAAATGCCTGTGTGTCATAATGATTGGCTTGACAGGTCATTATGGCTGAAAAAACCTTGTCGTGGCTCTACTGACAGTGTGGTAACAGACGTGCTGCAAAAGTAAATACTTTACTCTTAATTCACAAGTTTTTCATATAGAATTTTTGTGTGTCTCGCATATATTTCATAATTTTGCAAGGTATATGAGTGAGCCTTTGGCAGAAAGAATGAGACCCCGCACTCTGGACGAGTATGTCGGCCAGAAGCATTTGGTGGGCGAGGGTGCCGTCTTGCGCAACATGATTGACGCAGGGCGTATTTCGTCGTTTATCCTTTGGGGACCTCCGGGTGTGGGTAAGACCACTCTGGCGCAGATTATCGCAAACCGTCTTGAAACTCCGTTCTACACTCTGAGCGCGGTCACCAGTGGCGTGAAGGATGTGCGCGAAGTGATAGAACGGGCGAAGAAGGGTCGTTTCTTCAACAGTGCGTCACCCATACTCTTCATCGACGAAATACACCGTTTCAGCAAGTCGCAGCAGGACTCGCTGCTCGGGGCGGTGGAGCGGGGAGTCGTCACGCTGATAGGCGCAACGACGGAAAACCCCTCTTTCGAGGTGATACGGCCGTTGCTGTCGCGCTGTCAGGTGTATGTGCTCAAGCCGCTCGACAAGGACGACCTCCTCGGACTGCTTCACAGGGCGGTGACGGAAGATGTGGAGCTGAAGAAGCGCAGCATCGTTCTCAAGGAGACCGGTGCCCTGTTGCGTTACAGCGGTGGCGATGCACGCAAGCTGCTCAATATCCTTGAACTTGTGGTGGAGGCCGGCGGCGACAGCATCGAAATCACCGACAGCATGGTGGAGGAACGTTTGCAGCAGAACCCTCTGGCCTACGACAAGGGAGGCGAGATGCACTACGACATCATTTCGGCGTTCATAAAGAGCATTCGTGGCAGCGATCCCGATGCGACGCTTTATTGGATGGCACGCATGATAGAAGGTGGCGAGGACCCGCAGTTCATTGCCCGGCGGCTCGTCATAAGTGCTGCCGAGGACATCGGCCTTGCAAACCCCAACGCCCTGCTGCTTGCCAATGCCGCTTTCGACGCCGTGATGAAGATAGGATGGCCCGAAGGGCGCATCCCGCTTGCCGAGGCTGCGGTGTATCTCGCAACGAGTCCGAAGAGCAATTCGGCTTATCTGGGCATTGATGCGGCTCTAGGGCTTGTGCGGCAGACGGGCAACCAACCCGTACCTCTGCATCTTCGCAATGCACCCACGGCTCTTATGGCGCAGCTTGGCTATCACGACGGTTACAAGTACTCCCACGACTATCCCGGGCATTTCACGGCACAGCAGTATATGCCCGACGGAATGGAGGGGCAGCGCATCTGGCATGCGCAGCATTCGCCGATGGAGGAAAAGCAGTATCAGCAGATGTTGCGCTGCTGGGGCGACAGGTTCAAGGACTGAAAAGAAATCATCAACATCGTTTCCGCATATCCCTTCGTAGCTTGTCAGTTTGTCAAGTAAAAACATTTCGGGAAATGCGGAACTTGGATAAAACAATTTTAAAAGAATGAAAATAGCAGTAATGGACGGTCATGGGGTGAATCCCGGTGACATGTCATGGAAACCATTTGAGGAAATCGGGCAGATAACGGTATATCCGCGCACTGCTCCCGAAGAGGTGGTCGCACATGTGGGCGACGCCGACATAGTGCTGACGAACAAGACTGTATTCAATGCGGATGTCATTTCGCAACTTCCGAATGTGAAATATATAGGTGTGCTTGCCACAGGTTACAATGTCGTTGATACAGAGGCGGCGCACAGGCGTGGCATCGTCGTGACAAATATTCCGGCTTACAGCACCGACAGCGTGGCGCAGATGACTTTTGCGCATATACTCAACATCACCAACCGTGTGGGTTACTATGCCGCCAAGAACAGTGACGGCGAATGGAGCCGCTGTCCCGACTTCTGTTATTGGGACACACCGCTCACCGACCTTTCGGGCAAGACCATAGGTATTGTGGGACTGGGACATATCGGAAGCAAAGTGGCACGCCTGGCGCAGGACTTCGGTATGGATGTGTTCGCATATACGAGCAAGAATGCCGCCGACCTTCCTGCCGGCATCAACAAGACCACGCTCGACGGACTCCTCGGCATCAGCGACATAATAACGCTGCACTGTCCGCTCACGCCTTCCACCCGTGAGCTCATCAACAAGGAGAGTATCAAGAAGATGCGCCGTGGGGCAATACTCATAAATACGGGGCGCGGGCCGCTTGTCAATGAGGCTGATGTGGCTGAAGCGTTGCAGGAAGGACAGTTGGGTGCCTACGGTGCCGATGTTATGTGCAGTGAGCCGCCGGCTGCCGACAACCCTCTCTTTGCGCAGCCTAACGCATACATCACTCCGCATATAGCATGGGCGACGGTGGAGGCACGCGAGCGTCTGATGGCGATAGCTGTGAACAATCTGAAGGCGTTCGTTTCGGGTAATCCTGTAAATGTCGTAGGCAAGGTATGATAGGACAACAGGAACTTTACGAGCCCCTGCTTAACGTAATAGAATTTTTGGGTACTTTCGCTTTTGCCATCTCCGGCATCAGACATGCGGCAGCAAAGCATTTCGACTGGCTTGGCGGTTTCGTGTGCGGCATTGCCGTGGCTATAGGCGGCGGAACAATACGCGATGTGATGCTCGGCGTGACGCCTTTCTGGATGACCTCGTCCATATATATAATATGTACGGTGATGGCGCAGGTGTTTGTCATAGTCTTCGCAAAATCATTGAGACGCCTTGACAACACATGGTTTCTGTTCGACACGTTCGGACTTGCGCTGTTCACTATAGTGGGATTGCAGAAGACCCTTGACTGCGGCTATGCCTATTGGGTGGCGATAATCATGGGATGCATTACCGGTTCTGCCGGTGGCGTGATACGCGATGTGCTTCTTAACAATGTCCCCATCATCTTCAAGAAGGAGATTTATGCCATGGCGAGTATCTTAGGAGGTCTGGTCTATTGGGTGCTGATGAGACTTGGACTGGACATGAACATTACGGTTGTCATGACATTTGTCGTCGTTTGCGTGATAAGGCTTTTGGCGGTGAAATACCATATATCTCTCCCCGTTCTGAAAGGCGAGGACTGAGAATTCGGGTGTGAAACGGCAAAAATGAAGATTTTTGAATAAAAAAGTGCAATAAAATTTGGAGGTTATAAGAAAAAGCACTACCTTTGCACTCGCAATTCGGAAATGATGCTTGAAATATCGTAAACGAAGGCATTAAGGTTTGGCTCCGTAGCTCAACTGAATAGAGCATCTGACTACGGATCAGAAGGTTGCAGGTTTGAATCCTGCCGGAGTCACAAAAGAAGGATACTGGTTGTCGGTATCCTTTTTTCGTGTATATGCGAATGTGGTGGAAAACACAAATTTCCGATGGAAAATCCTTTGCTATGACAGTGCAGCCACGTTCAACAACAGGCTGATGCACCCTTTTCATTTTATTTTGGTGGTTAAAGGTGCGTAAATTTGGAATTTCTTTATAACTTTGCAGATTATGATACAAGTGAAAGTGAAAGACATTGCCCTTCGTGAGGCTGCAATGCAGGATATGGATGCATTCATCAAGGTGTTTGTCGATGCGACAAAGGAGGCCATCGGTGGCGAACTCAATGCTACGACAATGCAACAGCTGAATGTGTCGCAGCTTGTGCTGCTTGCTTACGACATATTGCACGAGGAGGTGATGGACGGAGGTTTCGTCCAGCTCATTTACAACGGTTACGGAGGTTTCATCTTCGACAATCCCGTGGCGAAGGTGCTGCGCGACTGGGGTCTGCGCGACCTTGCAAAGCTGCTCTTTGCCGTGCGCAAGCTCTACAAGGAGCACGGACGGAAGATACAGCGCGAATGCAATGATGAGGAATTCATGGCAATGTTTGAACAGTATCCCGAATTCGACGACTATGACGACGATTTCGTAGAGCACGAAGAGGAGTGGAATGAGGCTGTGGCACGTTACATAGACGAGCATATTGCCGATTTTGCGGTCGTTGAAGAATAAATGTTGTAACACGGAGACAGATTATGAACAAGGAACAGGAATTGATAAGGAAGAAAAGTCCTGTAAGCATAAAGAACAAGAAAGCCTCGTTTGAATACTTCTTCATCGACACGTTTACGGCGGGCATTGTGCTCACGGGAACGGAGATCAAGTCGATAAGGCTCGGCAAGGCCAGTCTTGTTGATACGTTCTGCTATATAAACAACGGTGAGATATGGGTGAAGGGCATGAATGTGTCGCCATATTTCTACGGGTCGTACAGTAACCATGAGGCGAAGCGCGACCGCAAACTGCTTCTCAACAAGCGCGAGATAAACAAGTTGCAGGAAGCTACCAAGCAGACAGGCTACACCATTGTGCCGATACTCGTCTTCATCGACGGGCACGGACGCGCCAAGGTGGATATAGCTCTTTGCAGAGGTAAGAAGGAATATGACAAGCGTCAGACGCTGAAGGAGAAGGAAGACCGCCGTGAAATGGATAGGGCGATGAAGCACTATTAATGAAAAGAAGGTGAGAAAACTCCGCCGCAGGAAAGAACATATAAGACTTTCGTGGCGTGAGCACCGTTAGGATTACTATGAGAATAGACGAAATAGCGAAGCACAGGATACTTATACTCGATGGTGCCATCGGTACCATGATACAGCAATTCTCGCTCACGGAGAGCGACTTCAGAGGGGTACGCTTTGCCGATGCCGGGGGCATGATGAAGGGAAACAACGACATGCTTAACATCACCAGACCTGATGTGGTGGCCGACATTCACAGGAAATACCTTGAAGCCGGTGCCGACATCATCACTACCAACACTTTCAGCAGCCAACGCATTTCACAGGCCGACTACCATTTGGAAACAGTGGCGGCGGAAATGGCATACGAAGGTGCGCGGTTGGCAAAGGAAGCGGCTTTGCGCTTCTCCACGCCGGAGAAACCAAGGTTTGTGGCAGGCTCGGTGGGTCCGACGAACAAGACATGCTCCCTGAGTCCGGATGTGAGCAATCCTGCTGTGCGCGACCTTACTTACACCACTCTTTATGATGCTTATCTGGAGCAGATAGACGCTCTGGAAAGGGGCGGTGCGGATGTCATTCTCATAGAAACGGTGTTTGATACGCTCAATGCCAAGGCGGCGATTGATGCAACGGTGGAGGTGTCGCGTCGCAGAGAACACACTCTCCCCATCATGCTCAGTGTGACAGTGAGCGACCTTGCCGGCCGCACGTTGAGCGGTCAGACTCTCGATGCCGTCATGGCAAGTGTGAGCAGCTACCCGTTGCTGTCGATAGGACTGAACTGTTCGTTCGGAGCCAGGCAGATGAAACCTTTCTTGAAGGAACTCGCACGCAAGGCACCGTGGCTTGTGAGCGCATATCCCAATGCCGGACTGCCTAACAGTCTGGGGCAATACGACGAGACGCCGGAGACGATGGCACCGCAGATAGCGGAGTTTATTGATGAAGGTCTGGTGAATATCGTCGGTGGATGCTGCGGCACTACGGAGAAGTTCATTGAGAAGTATGTGCCGCTTGTGGCAGGAAAGAAGCCCCGTGTGCCGCTGCCGAAGCCTTCAACGATGTGGCTCAGTGGCTTGGAACTGCTTGATGTGACGCCTGATGTGCGCTTTGTCAATGTGGGAGAGCGTTGCAATGTGGCTGGTTCGCGCAAGTTCCTGCGCCTTATCAAGGAGAAAAGCTACGATGAGGCGGTGAGCATAGCAAGGAAACAGGTTGCCGACGGAGCGTTGGTGATAGACATTAATATGGACGACGGCTTGCTCGATGCACGCGAGGAAATGACGACTTTCCTCAACATCATAGCCGCAGAACCGGATATTGCGAAAGTGCCTGTGATGATAGACTCGTCGAAATGGGAGGTGATCACAGCAGGTTTGCAGTGTGTGCAAGGCAAGTGCATCGTCAATTCCATATCGTTGAAAGAGGGCGAAGAAGTGTTCTTGAGTCATGCCCGTGATGTCATGCGCTACGGTGCGGCCGTGGTGGTGATGTGTTTCGACGAGAAAGGACAGGCGACAAGTTTTGAACGGAGGATAGAAATAGCCGGACGGGCTTACGAACTGCTCACCGAAAAGGTGGGGATGAATCCACTCGACATAATATTCGACCCCAATATCCTTGCCATTGCGACAGGAATTGAGGAGCATGACAACTATGCCGTTGATTTCATCAGGGCTGTGGAGTGGATTCGCAGGAATTTGCCGGGGGCTCATGTCAGCGGCGGGGTGAGCAATCTCTCGTTCTCGTTCCGTGGCAACAACTACATACGCGAAGCCATGCACGCGGTGTTCCTCTATCATGCTATATCGAAAGGTATGGACTTCGGCATCGTCAATCCGGCTACAAAGGTGGCGTATGCCGATATTCCCAAGGAACAGCTTGAGGTAATTGAGGATGTCGTGCTGAACCGTAAGCCTGGGGCTGCCGAGCAACTCGTGGAGTTGGCAGCGCAGATAAAGGCAGAAGCGGATGCCGCCAAGGCCGAAGGGACGGCTGTCGGGAATGCCGGCAGCGCAGGAAGTGCGCCGGAATGGCGTAATGAAGATGTAGAAAAGCGTCTGGCTACGGCATTGGTGAAAGGCATTGCCGACTATCTGGAAGACGACATTCATGAGGCTCTCGGGAAATATCCGAAGGCCGTGGATATAATAGAAGGTCCGCTTATGGACGGAATGAATACGGTGGGCGAACTTTTCGGTTGTGGAAAGATGTTCCTGCCACAGGTGGTAAAGACTGCACGCACCATGAAGAAGGCTGTGGCAATACTGCAGCCGTATATAGAAGCGAGCCGGGAAGAAGGCTCGTCGGTTGCGGGAAAAGTGCTCATGGCAACGGTAAAGGGCGATGTCCACGATATAGGCAAGAACATTGTCGATGTCGTGATGTCGTGCAACAACTATGATGTGACCGACCTTGGAGTGATGGTTCCGGCAGAACAGATCGTGAAAAAGGCTCGTGAGGAGAACGTGGACATGATAGGTCTGAGCGGACTGATTACACCGAGTCTTGAAGAGATGGTGAATGTGGCAAAGGAAATGGAACGCGCCGGACTGCGGTTGCCCATTATGGTGGGCGGCGCAACGACTTCGGAGATGCATGTGGCGTTGAAGATAGCACCCGTATATAGCGGTATTGTCGTGTGGGTGAAGGATGCGGCGCAGAATCCGATAGTGGCGCAACGGCTGATGAACGATGGGGAACGCACGGCGTATGAGGCGGAACTGAAAGAGCGTTATGCTCGTCTGCGTGAAGAATATGCCGCCCATCAGCAGAAACTTTCATCGCTCGGTGAGGCGCGTGACAACAAGCTTAATTTGTTTGGATAGGGTGGTGAGGCAGCAGCCGGGTCGCCTTGTCGGCAAAAATATGAATTTGATAATACATATATAAAATAGGAGAATTACTGTTATGACTTTCAGAAAAAAAAGAGTGTGGCACTGCATATCGGGACAGGAGCCTACGGAACTTGACAGGAAAGTGATGTTCTGGGAAGCAAAGGGAAAGGAAGTGCCCTCACGTGACTTGATAAAAACGCCCGAACAGATTGAGGGTATTCGTCGCAGTGGCGTGGTGAACACAGGCGTTCTCGATGAGGTTGCGAAGCATATCCATGCAGGAATGAACACTTTGGAGATAGACAGAATTTGCTATGACTACTGTACATCGCACGGAGCCGTTCCTGCCTGTCTGAATTATGAGGGTTATCCCAAGAGCGTTTGTACAAGCATTAACGAAGTGGTGTGCCACGGCATTCCCAAGGAAGAGGATGTGTTGGAGGAAGGCGATATTGTGAATGTCGATTTCACAACTATTCTTGACGGTTATTATGCCGATGCTTCACGAATGTTTATAATAGGAAAGACAACGCCGGAAAAGGAGCAGTTGGTGCGTGTGGCAAAGGAATGCCTTGAAGTGGGTGCTGAAGCTGCCAAACCATACGGCTTCGTTGGCGACATAGGACATGCAGTCCAGAAGTATGCGGAGAAGTATCATTACGGCGTTGTGCGCGACTTGTGCGGACATGGAGTTGGACTTAAATTCCATGAAAAGCCTGATGTGATGCACATCGGTCACAAAGGACAGGGCATGCTGCTTGTTCCGGGCATGGTGTTCACCATTGAGCCTATGATAAACATGGGTACATGGAAGGTGTTCATTGATGCCGACGATGAATATGGATGGGAAGTTATCACTGGCGACGAGAAACCGAGTGCACAGTGGGAACACACATTCGTAATGACGGAACATGGTCTTGAAGTCCTTACATACTAATAAGTTGTAAAAACATAAAGAATATGGCTGAACCAGTTTATATATTAGGAATAGAGAGCAGTTGCGACGACACTTCCGCCGCAGTGCTGCGTGATGGCGTGCTGCTTAGCAATGTTACGGCGTCACAGGATGTGCACAAAGAGTATGGTGGAGTAGTGCCGGAACTGGCATCGCGTGCCCATCAGCAGAATATTGTGCCAGTGGTCAGTGCAGCATTAAAGCGTGCAGGGGTGGAGAAGGAGCAGCTGTCGGCGGTGGCGTTCACTCGTGGACCGGGACTTATGGGGTCGCTCCTCGTAGGTGTCAGCTTTACAAAGGGCTTCGCCCGTAGTCTGGGAATACCGATGGTAGATGTCAATCATTTGCAGGGGCATGTCATGGCGCATTTCATAAAAGAGAGCGATGACGACAATAGTGCGCCTCCTTTCCCGTTCCTTTGCCTTTTGGTAAGTGGCGGAAATTCACAGATTGTCAAGGTAAACGCTTATAATGACATGGAAGTTCTTGGGCAGACGATTGACGATGCCGCAGGCGAAGCAATCGACAAATGCTCAAAGGTGATGGGACTCGGTTATCCCGGCGGACCCGTTATCGACAGGCTTGCACGACAGGGAAACCCTCATGCCTACAAGTTTGCAGAGCCGCATATCCCCGGAATGGACTACAGTTTCAGCGGATTGAAGACCTCTTTCCTTTATAGCTTGAGGAAATGGGTGAAGGACGATGCTGACTTTGTGGAACATCACAAGGAGGATTTGGCTGCAAGTCTTGAATACACCATCGTCGATATTCTGATGAAGAAACTTCGTCTGGCGGTAAAGCAGACTGGCATCAAGCATGTGGCTGTAGCTGGTGGCGTGTCTGCCAACAACGGATTGAGAAACGCTTTCCGTGAACATGCGCAGAAATATGGTTGGACAATCTATATCCCCAAATTCAGCTATACCACAGACAATGCCGCAATGATAGGCATAACAGGCTACTACAAATTCCTTGATAAGGAGTTCTGCTCAATCGACAAGCCTGCATTCAGTAAAGTAACATTTCAATAAAAACGAATATAATGGAATTTGAAAAGAAAATATTGAGTAGGGAAATCCAACAATATCTCTATGAATCAGGGCTGACTGTTGGTACGGCGGAGAGTTGTACAGGAGGCAGAATTGCCGAGGCTCTCATCGCAGTTCCCGGTGCATCGGCTTATTTCAAAGGCGGAATTGTTTCCTATACTAATGAAGTGAAGGAGCATCTGCTTGGTGTAAGCCATGAACTTCTTGAGGAAAAGACGGCTGTTTGTGAAGAGGTTGCTGTGGCAATGGTTAAGGGTGCCATCGCTTCCTTGAACGTTGATTATGCCATTTCGAGCACAGGTGTAGCCGGACCGGGTGGTGCTACACCCGGAAATCCGGTCGGAACGATATGGCTTGCATGTGGTAATGCAGACAATGTGGTGACAATGAAACTTGAAGAAGACTATGGCCGCGACATTAATCTTGCCATTGCGACGAGCAAAGCATTGCAGATGTTCCTTAAATATTTGGCAGAAAACTGTCCGAAGAAGGCGGAGTCGGAAGAATGACACTGCCGTTTTCCGTATCAGAATAAACATGACGGCACTCATGGGCATGTATTGTCTGTGAGTGCCGTTTGCTTTATGTCGTGTCGTTTTGGGTATCTGCTTTAACTACTTCTGTTACATTGAAATAAAAGTTACTGGTTAAAAAATAAAAAATGCTTAAATGTAAGCTAATTTTGTAAGAAAGTTTTGTGGTATAGAAAAAAATGTGTAATTTTGCACTCTGTTTGGAATAGGTATCAAAAACGAATACAAAAAAGAAGATAGCAATGTCGAAAATTTGTCAGATTACGGGAAAGAAAGCCCAGATAGGTAACAACGTTTCGCACTCAAAACATCGCACAAAGCGTAGCTTCGATGTGAACTTGTTCAGCAAGAAGTTCTACTATGTTGAGGAGGAATGTTGGATTAACCTCAAAATCAGCGCAGCGGGTCTGCGTCTTATCAACAAAATCGGTCTGGATGCTGCCATCAAGCAGGCGGTAGCTAAGGGTTATATTGACAGCATTAAAGTTATAGGAGAATAAGTAAATGGCATCAAAGAAAGCAAAGGGCAACAGAGTACAGGTAATTCTCGAGTGCACCGAAATGAAGAATAGCGGTCTGCCAGGTACAAGTCGTTACGTTACAACAAAGAACCGTAAGAACACTCCTGACCGCATGGAACTGATGAAGTATAACCCAATCTTGAAGAAGATGACTCTTCACAAAGAGATTAAGTAATAATTTTTTATAGACTATGGCAAAGAAAGCGGTCGCTACCCTCCACGAAGGATCTACGGATGGTCGCGCATATACAAAAGTTATAAAGATGGTTAGAAGTCCGAAGACTGGCGCATACGTTTTTGATGAGCGTATGGTTCCCAACGAAGCAGTTAAGGATTTCTTCAAGAAATAATATTCTGTAAAGGAATATAAATATATAAAGCGGGTCGAAGCAGATATGTTTCGACCCGCTTTTTGTTTGTATATATGTCTGCAATGCGGTGTCGTGTCAGTCGGAGTGTTGTTGAGGGATGTAGTCCGCATTGAAACTCCTGTATGTTTAGCGCGATAAAAGAAAACAGACCATACGCTGATGTCGGCTTGTTGCCGTGCGTATGGTCTCCTGACTTCGTCACTCAAAAAACATGCATTTTATAACTTGTTGATAAACAATAT
>USEC01000035.1 GCA_900553595.1 uncultured Prevotella sp.
CCCTTGTTTCTATGAAAGGCTATGTAAATGACGAGCCGGGATATGAAACAATGGAATTGATGGAAGATTCCGTCTTATATGTATTGAAAAGGAAAAAACTGAAAGAGTTGTTTTCGGAAGACTTGCACATCGCCAATTGGGGACGGCGTTATGCGGAGATGGAGCTGCTTGCCACTGAGGAACGGCTGATTTCTATGTTGTCCGCTATCGCTTCGGAACGGTATAAGGAGCTATTGGAGAAAGAACCGGATTTGTTACAGCGATTGCCGCTGGGAAGTATCGCCACCTATTTAGGCGTGACGCAGGCAAGTTTGAGCCGGATTAGGGCAAAAATCACACGGCCGTAATCCTGCGGATATTTCATGGATAATACTATGGCGTCGTGGAATTACATAGACGGCCATAGTGCAGGCCATCTGCGGCGTTTCCTGGCTGTCTCCCAACGATGTGCTGCATCTCCCACTCATTGGCGTGGGCCAAAGATGTGCACAGTCGCAAGCTGGCATTTTATGTCTTTGTGTTCACTATGCTAATGTTCACCGTAAAGGATTTCACAGGTGACGGCCCGAAGGACCCGAAGGGGAACTTATGCCATTGGCTGTCAGCAGGATGTATAAGTCCCGCTTCGCGGAACATTATCCTCTCATACAGTTATACCCACAGCTGCGCCGCTCCGCGGTTTGCAGTGGGTTTCGCATAGAGGTGTACCTTCGGCACACCCCGTGCGCATTAAGTCGGTAATGTGTTTTTCGAGTAATCCTGCGAATTTTAAATTCTATGCAATTTGCTTAATAAAAGAATCGTACAACTTTCTTTGTTTTTTGCCGGACAGCAATATTTTGAAAGGCAAATAAAAGGAAAGATGAAAGAGTAAAATAGTTGAAAAGAAAAGGGCAAACAGTCCTTTTCCCCTAAATATCATTACTTATATTAAAATAATCGCCAAAGACCTATGTCATGCCCGATATTTTGAGTAATTTTGCAAAGTCAATATGACAATATTTATTTTTAAGCATAACAACAACAGTTATAATCATATAAGACAATATGAACTTACTTGAACACATCGTTGCTCGCGCTAAGAGCGACAAGCAGCGCATTGTGCTCCCCGAAGCTACCGAGGAGCGCACACTCAGAGCTGCCGACCGTGTGCTGGCAGACGACATCGCCAACCTCATCCTCATCGGCAATCCCGACGAAATCAATGCCCTCGCCGCCAAGTGGAATCTCCACAACATCGGCAAAGCCACCATCGTCGATCCCGAGAACAACCCCAAGAGCGAGGAATACGCCGCTCTGCTCGCCGAACTCCGCAAGAAGAAAGGCATGACAATAGAGCAGGCACGCGAACTGGTGAAGAATCCGCTCTACCTCGGTTGCATGATTATCAAGACCGAAGGTGCTGACGGACAGATTTCCGGCGCACTCAGCACCACGGGCGACACGCTGCGTCCGGCACTGCAGATCATCAAGTGTGCACCCGGCGTGAGCTGCGTCAGTGGCGCAATGCTCCTCCTCACACACGAGCATCAGTATGGCGACGACGGCATCATCGTCATGGGCGACGTGGCAGTGACACCCGTCCCGACAGCCGAACAGCTCGCACAGATTGCCGTATGCACCGCACAGACAGCGCGTTCGGTGGCAGGCATTCAGGATCCGCGCGTGGCAATGCTCAGCTTCTCCACCAAGGGCTCGGCAAAGCACGAGGTAGTGGACAAGGTGGTGGAGGCTACACGCCTCGCACACGAACTCGCTCCTGAACTCAAGCTCGACGGTGAACTCCAGGCCGACTCGGCTCTCGTGCCGGCAGTAGGCGAGAAGAAAGCTCCCGGAAGCCCCATCGCCGGACACGCCAATGTGCTCGTTGTGCCATGCCTCGAAGTGGGCAACATCAGCTATAAACTCGTTCAGCGACTCGGCGACGCACTCGCCATCGGTCCCATCCTGCAGGGTATAGCACGCCCCGTGAACGACCTTTCACGCGGCTGCTCCGTAGATGACATCTACTACATGGTGGCTATCACCGCCTGCCAGGCAATGGATGCTAAGTAAACGACGCGTGCGTCGTTTACTTAGCATCCAATTAGGAATTAGGAATTAGGAGTTAGGAGTTGTTCGCTTCGCAATTGCGAAAATTCTCAATCAGTACTGACAATGAGCGGGTTCGGAACTTTGTTGGAAGATAAATGCATGAATTTCTCTGTTCGGATAGTGACCTTGTGTCGTTTTCTGAATGAAGAGAAGCATGAATACAATATTTCAAAGCAAATGTTCAGAAGCGGAACAAGCATCGGGGCAAATGTGGCAGAAGCGCAATGCGCTGTCAGTCGGAACGACTTTGTGTCAAAGTTGTACATCTCATTAAAGGAGTCTAACGAGACATTGTATTGGCTTCGGCTGCTTTACAACACCCGCTATTTGTCAGAAATACAGTTTAAGTCGGTTTATGCCGACTGTGAAGAACTGAAGCGGATACTGATGTCTGTCACAAAAAATGCCCGTGCAAACACTGTTCAGAAAGCCTCTGAAGTCTACGACTCATAATCGCATGGCGACCGGTTCGTAACTCATAATTCGTAATTGAATCAGCCCGTGACTCTTAATTCGTAATTCCTAATTCATAAATCATAATTAAATAAATTCGTAACTCGTAATTCGTAATTCCTAATTTATGAAAGTATTAGTTCTCAACTGCGGAAGTTCCTCCATCAAATACAAACTCTATGACATGGACGACCACTCAGTGCTCGCTGCCGGCGGCGTTGAGCGTATCGGTCTTGATGAGGCTTTCATCAAAGTGACTCTGCCCAACGGCGAGAAAAAGAAAATCATGCACGACATGCCCGACCATAAGGAAGGCGTCAATTTCGTGTTCCAGTGCCTGCTCGACAGCGAGATAGGCGCAATCAAAAGCCTCGACGAAATCGACGCCGTGGGACACCGCATCGTGCAGGGCGGCGACCTCTTCGAGAAGAGCGTCATCGTAGATAAGAGCGTGGAGGACGGCATTGAAAGCCTCTGCGACCTCGCTCCCGTACACAACGCCGGCCACCTGAAAGGTCTCCGCGCCGTTGATAAGCTCATGCCGAACGTGCCGCAGGTGTGCGTCTTCGACAACGCCTTCCACAGCACAATGCCCGATTACGCCTACCTCTACGCCGTTCCTTACGAGCTCTATGAGAAGTATCATGTGCGTCGCTACGGCTTCCACGGCACAAGCCACCGCTATGTGTCGCAGAGAGTGTGCGAATATCTGGGTCGTGACATCAACACTCAGCGCATCATCACATGCCACATCGGCAACGGTGCCAGCGTGACCGCCGTGAAGTACGGCAAGTGCATCGACACATCAATGGGTCTCACACCGCTCGCAGGAGTGATGATGGGAAGCCGTTCGGGCGACATCGACCCCTCTGCCGTGACTTTCATCATGGATAAACTCGGCAAGAAACCGCAGGAAATGGCCGACTACCTCAACAAGGAGAGTGGCGTGCTCGGCATCACAGGCATCTCTTCCGACATGCGTGAAGTGGAAGCTGCCGCAGCAGAAGGCAACGAACGCGCACAGCTCGCACTCAAGATGTACAACTATCGCATAAAGAAATACATCGGTGCCTACGCTGCTGCCATGGGCGGTGTCGATATCATCGTGTGGACGGCAGGTGTCGGCGAGAACCAGGTGGGTACACGCCTCGAAGCTTGTTCGGGCCTCGAATTCCTCGGTGTGAAGATGGATGCCGAAGCCAACAAGGTGCGTGGCGAGGAGGCTGTCATCTCCGCTCCCGACTCAAAGGTCACTGTCTGCGTCATTCCTACCGACGAAGAGCTGATGATCGCAAAGGACACTATGGCGTTGTTGCAGAAGTAATGCGCTTTTGACACTACCTCTGTATAAATAAAGGGGACATACCTCAGTGCAGGTATGTCCCCTTTTTGTGTTATTATGTCAGTGTGAAATCCGGGTTTACAGAGCGAACTTGTAGCCTACGGTAAACTGGAACACGCTGTTCTTTGCATCGCCGTTTTTCCAGACCTTGGTGAGTCCCCAGTTGTAGCGGGCATCCACTACGAAGTTGTCAAACTGGTATGACATTCCGATTGGAATAGAGAAATCAACGGTATTTGCATCGGCATCGACCATGCTGCTGTTTGCCGACCATCCGTCGCCGGAGATTTTGGAGCTCACATTGAATCCCGGCTGGATACCGAGCTTCACTGCAAAGCCGGGAGCCACATACACGTTGGCGAGGATTGGAATGTTGATATAGTCGAGTTTGGCGCTCAGTCCTTCGTTCTTGCAGCCCTGCATGGAGTAGAGAGCACCGAAGCTGATGCCCACCATGTCGGTTGCTCCGTATTCAAACTCGGCACCTGCGGCGAGTCCGAAGCGTGGGTCGGAACCTTCAGCCTTTGTCAGTGTCGCGATGTTCAGGCCCAGTTTGGGCTGTACTGTAAGTGAACCTTGTTTGGTTTGTGCGAATGCTGTCATTGAAGAGAGCATTACTGCTGCCATGAGAATAAATTTTTTCATAATGTAAATAAGTTTTAGTGATTTGATATTTAACGGGCTTTTCTGTTCCCGTATGTTCATGTTTGCAAAGATACCGTGATTTCGTTTATTGACAAAAGAATATTTGTTTTTTTTTAGTCGTTTTGTCACAGGTGTTGTTCCAAAAGTTTGTTCGGGTCAAAAAAACCGCCTTTCACCTTGACAAAATCCATGAGTTTTCGGAAAATGGGGTTCTTCCCGAGCACCGCCGGATTGCCCGTCATTATCATCTGGCAGCGTGCCCGTGTGATGGCAACGTTGAGTTTGCGGTCGATGGTGTGTCCGTCTTCCTCAAAACAGTTGGCTGTGAGGAAACTCATCTGCCACTGGCTGTGCACCGTGAACGAGTAGATTATGACATCGCGCTGCGACCCTTGGAAGCGTTCCACGGTGTCGATGCTCACGTTTTCGAGTTGCGGCAGGTCCAGGCGGGCTATCTCTTTGCGCAGCATTGCTATCTGGTTGCGGTAGGGGACTATCACGCCCACGGTGCTGCCGGCGTCGAACCGCTCGCCGTAGAAGCGCACTATGCGCCGCAGACAGTCGGCCACGATTGCCGCTTCCGCCGTATTCACCTTGTCCGACGAGCCTGCCGTGTGGCACGGTGCCGACGGGATGAACACCATACGGTGCTGTTTCAGCACATCGTCGAGGGCGTCGTCGGAGGGTAGGGCGTAGGGCAATGACGGCTGTTGCTGGTGTGGCAGCGGCACGGGTCGCAGATGTTCGTGGAAGTAGAACATGGTGTTCGGGAACTCGGCAATGTCGGGGTGCATCCTGCCCTGGCGTTGCAGGATGCCTATGAACTGCTCCCTTCCGCTGGCGCGCTCGTGTCTTATGAGGCGTTCGAAGAGTGAATCGCGGCAGTTTCTTATTCCCGCTCCGAGCAGCAGGGCATCGTCCACCGCCGATTCCTGCTCCGACTGCTGAACGACGGCAGGCAGTTGCTTGTAGTCGCCCACGAGGATGAAGCGTCCGATGAGCTGTTGCGGGTCGGCGCCGGCGGTGTGTGTGGCGAGGAGTCCTACTATGTTGGGTTCGGTTATCTGTCCTGCCTCGTCGATGACGGCGAGTGAAAAGCTCTTTATGGCGAATAGGAACGGGCGTGACATGAGTGTCGATGTGGTGCCGACAATCACGCGCACGCTGCGTATCTTGGTTGCGATTGTGTCGAGACGCGCGTCGCTGTCGATGGCGTGGCTGATGAGACGGGGGCGGAAGCGCGGGTCGCAGCTCCACTCGCCGCCTATCCTCATAAAGTCGATTCCGGCGTCGCAGAGCATGGAGCATATCTCGTCCACGGCGCGGTTGGTGTACGACATGAGCAGCACCTGCCCTTCCTCGTCGCTCAGTTCCTCCTCCACGATGAAGCGGAGTGCGCGTGATGTCTTGCCCGTTCCGGGCGGACCGATGAGCAGGAAGTAGTCGGTGGCCTGGCGGGCACGCAGCAGTATTGGGTCGAGCGTGTCGTCGTAGTGTCTCGACAGACGCTTTGTGGTGTCGCATTCGGGTGACCGTTGCGACAGCAGCAGGTCGCGCCGGCGTTGTGTGGCGGTGATAAGCGTGTGCATCGACTGTATGGCTGCGCTCGTACCGATGTCGCTTCCGGCGTGTTCCACGGCATAGAGTGTGGCGGGGCGTGTGCGGTGTGCGTCGTGTGTGGTGCCGGCGTGCTCGTCGCCGAAGATGTGCGGGTTCTGCTGTCCGTCGTTCAGATGCACCACGATGTGTGTCGTGTGCATCTCGGCGAGCGTGCCTTTGAAGAGTATGCTGTGTCGCACATCGGGCTGTTCGCCCTCGTTGTAGGCGTAGAGATACACCATGTCGCCCTGCCTGAAGTTGGGGAGGAAGTCGGAATCCTGCTCCGGCACGCTGAGGGTGATGGTGTCGTAGCCGCCGGAGGCGTCGGTCTTCTCCTTTTTTATTATGGTGAGGCGCATGAAGATGTTGCCCGTTTCGAGTTTCTCCTGCAACGGCATGTTCCACAGGTCGGCTGCGCTTGACCCCACACCTTCCTGCGCTCCCGTCTTGGAGTAGAGCTGTTCGCACAGCACGAAGGTCATCATGCGGCAGAAGTAGGCGTGCTCCAGCGGCGAGAGGGCGTGCAGCGGTGCTGCCACTCGGTTGATTTGCGGCAGCAGATAAGTGTTGTAGAAGGCGTCGTCCTGCTTCGCTGTGTTGAGTGTGGCAGGTGTTATGTGTCGTATCACCTTGTCGAAGCCTTGCCGTGCCATGAAGTATTCGCTTGCCACGATGCGGTTGCGCAGCGTGATGGCTTCGGCGAAGAGTCGGCTGTACATCTCCACGGAGAGCAGACCCTGCGCCGGCGGAAACTTGGAGTAGAGCAGACGCACGTCCACGGAACGGTTCTTTAGGTTGAAGTTGTAGCGCAGTACGCCGTAGTAGAGCAGCACCTGCACATAGTGTTTCTCTATGTACAGACTGCCGTGGCGGTTGTGTCGTCCGGTGGCGATGTAGTAGTTTGCGCCCGACTTCTGTTCTACGAGCAGTCGTTTGTCGGTGGTCATCAGATCGACACGCCCCTGTATGCCGAGGCGTTCGCACACGAACGACGGCTCGAGCAGTGCCTTCTCGCGTCCTCCCTGTGAGAAGAGGGCATCGACGGCGGCATCGATGTTGCCTGCCTGGAGTGCTGCGTCGTCCTTGAACCGTCCGGCGTCGAACTCCGGGCAGGTGGCGTATTCCATGGCTTTGTCGCGGAAGTTGGCGATCATGGTGCGGCGTATGTCGTGTGCCGGATTGTTGATGATGTCGTCGAGGGCCTGTCCTGCGAGGTTACCCAAGAGTGTTGCCTGCGAGTTGGGGCGCGGCTTCATGCGGTTGAGGGTGTAGAGCAGGGGGTGATGCCCGAAGTCTTCGAAGCACGACGCTATGACGGATATGTCGATGAGGAAGTCGGGTTCGAGCACGATGAACCGGGGATGGAGCGTGCCATTGGCGTCGGTGGTGCAGTCGATGAGGTTGAGCTGCGTGCCTTTCGACACCATACGGGTGAGGTAGGTGTGTGGGAAGGCCTCGTCGTTGAGGCTCACGGTCAGCCTCACGGCAGCGTCGTCGGTGTCGGCTTCCACGCTTATTGTGACGTCGTCGGGTGCCGGCTTTTCCGTCACGATGCACCGCAGATACCCGTATGATGTGGTGCGGCGTTGTTGCAGACGGCTTCTTCCCTCTACGGGTATGCGGCTCGTGAGGAACGACGGGATGCTCTCTCCCGTCACTGCCGACACCAGCAGGGCGAGGGCGCGGCAGTCGTAGGCGAACGCTTCGTCGCTCACCGGCTCTGCGGCGTTGCTGTTGCGGCGCATGGTCTGTATGTCGTGCGTGTCGTGCGGCGTGATGTTGCATGCGCGGCACAGTGCCGACAGCTGCGAGAAGAGGTTGCCGTAGGCCTGCCCCTCGTGCTTCAACGCCGCCGAACAGAGTATCACGAGTGTCTCGTGCACAATGCGGTTGCGCTGCATTGTGTCGGCATCGAGGGCGTCGGCAATGCGTCGGAACAGTTCGTCGGCGTTTATGTCGTTTGTCAGGGTCATACGGATTGCGTGTATTGTGTGCCAACTTTTTCCATTGTCGGCATTTTCCTACAAAATTAAGCAGAAACATCCGTAATGCCAAACAAAGCAAGAGGTTACTTTGCGTAATCTGCGATTTGGAGGTAACGGTGCCGTCCTTCCGCAAGCCAGAGGCAGGAGTAAGGAAGGCAGGAGGGGTTGATGGAGTTGACGGTGTGTCGAAACTGAAGTTATCGGAAGTTAGGCTTCGGGCGATAGTGTATCAGCTTCTGTTTCAGATAGATAGCGGTGTGCAAAAACCAAGGCTTCTTTGCAACGCAAACAAGCCTTGTTTTGAATGCAAAGAAGGCTTCTTTGTGATGTAAAGAAGCCTTCTTTTAAACTGTATGTAATGATGCCTTCGAAATGTCAGAAATCGGTTGCGGCGTCGCCGTGGTTGTGTCCTGCCACGCGCTTCACGCTGCTCACGGTGCTGCCGTTGCGTGTCTGCTCTATGTAGATGCCGCTCTGCGGTCGCTGCGCAAGCCGCTGTCCTTGCAGGTTGTAGTATGCCTTTACGGTCTTGCCGCTGCCGCCGCTTGCGGGAGTGGTGATGCCGGTGGTCTGAGTGGTGATGTCGAGCATCTCGGCGTTGAGCACTTCGCAGTTGGTGTAGCCTTCGGAAACGGGGCGGTGGATGAATGCCACCACGCGCACGTCCTTGGCTTTCCATGTGGCGGGCAGGGTGGTGTGGAACTCTTCGGCGTAGGTGTCGCCGTCCCAGCTGACGGCGTTGCCGAGCGATTCGGTGAGCACGGCACGCACGACATTGTTGTGTATGGTGTCGGCGGCGGTGCCTCCGGTCTGCTGTCGGCGTGAGACGCAGCTGTCCTCAATGAGATATACGGTGAGGTTGGTGTTCTTGTAGAGCTGCTCGTAGAGTCCGTTGCGCTCGCCGCTCACCTTCACCGTGAGGCTGCGCGACCCGGCATCGTATGCCGACTCTATGCCCACCGACGCGAAGGCGGGGCGTGCGAGCGTTTCTTCCATGGTGGGGCGCAGATTGTAGAGACCGGCTTCGACGCTGTAGCCGATGCCGAATGACGGGCGGTTGCCCTCGCTCGCACTGACGATGGAGCGGTCGAACATGGCACGCGGAGCACTGCTGATGCCGTAGGTCATTATGTCCTGCGACGCCTTGATGGTGAACTGGTCGCTGCCGAAGCCCACATGGTGTGCCACCCACACTATGTCCTTGTGTCCGTCCACGAGTGCTTCGAGCACTTTCAGACCTCTCGGGCACGCCACGCACTGCAGTGTGGTGAACTGTTCGAGCAGCATCTTGTGGGCGTAGGTCTTGGAATAGACGAAGAGCGTCTTGTCGAATGTGTTGTTGCCGGCGGCTTCGTCGTCGCCGTCGAACCACACCTTCATGCCGGTTGCGCCTTCAGCCAGTCCGTCGATGAGGGTGTCGAAGGAGAGGGTGCAGCTTTCGCCGGGCTTCAGCGTCGTCGTTTTCGCCGGGGCGATGTCGTGTGTCGCACCGCTGCCCAGACGGTAGTGGCAGGCGGGTACAGCCATGTCGGTGGTGCCGTAGTTGGAGAGTTTCACGTCGAAGCGGTGTGTCGTGCCGTTGCGGATGTATTTCGCTGCGGTGCTGACGCTCTCTATGCCGAGGTCGGCGGTGGGCATTTCATTGTCCGACTCCATTATGCCTTGCAGACAGAGCGAGCCCTTGCCTTCGGCGGAGAGGTCCTCCCACTCGCCCGACAGCGACACCAGTGCGCCGTCGGGCGATGTCGTGCCGTTGAGGATGAGTGCCGTCCCCTTCTTCATCGTCGCATTGATGCCTATGTACAGGTCGTCGTCGCCGATGGAGTAGGGCGTGGCGAGGGTCACTTCGTTCCACCCTTCTTTGGTGGTGCCGAGGCGTTGCATCACGGCTGCGGTTGCCGTAAGCGACGTGCGCACCCAGACGTATGCGTTGGTGAGACCCGCTTCCGACCCGAAGCGTATCTTCGTCAGTCTGGCGTCGTTGCCTTTCATGGCTGCCAGGCGCGATGCGGGGATGCGTATGCACGCCATTGCCTGATAGGTGGCGTTGATGGTGTGACGGTAGTCGGAAGCCGATATTTCGTCGTTACAGTAGCCGAGTACGGTGGTTTTTGCTGCCGAAGCCGACAGAGCCATTACCGACATGATGGCAATAATGGCGTTGCGTAGAAGTTTTTGCATAAATATCCGTTTTGTTTTTTTATTGTTACTGAGGTTTCGCCAGCATTCGGGTCTGCCGGAAGCACATTGCAGACGGGCGAAACGCGATTGTTATATCAAAATGTATCCTGTTTCTTTTATTGACTTGCAAAAGTAATAATAAAAAATCGAAAAACGATACATAACGTGTGGAAATGTTATGTTTTTGTGCGCAAAATACGCTCCGTGGGTGTATAAAACGAAAAAAGCAGCAACATGCCAAAAGGCTGTGTTGCTGCTTTTTGTCGTCTGAATCGACTCTTTGCACTGGGCTTATTTGCCGTGGTGCTCGTCTGATACGGTCAACTTCTTGCGGCCATGAGCGCGGCGAGATGCCAACACGCGACGACCATTCTTTGTAGCCATTCTCTCACGGAAGCCGTGCTTGTTCACTCTTCTTCTGTTGTGAGGCTGAAATGTTCTTTTCATTGTCTTATTGTTATTTTATTGTTTATATTCACGCTTTGGGCTGCAAAATTACTCATTTCTTTTGAAATAACCAAGAATTCAACTCGTTTTGGGTCAAATATTTAGGATTTTTTCTTAATATTAGCCCGTTTGACGCCTGTTTTGGGGCGTGACAGCGTGGCAGGAAGATGCCACAGGAGCACCGCATCCGTCACACGAATTCGTCGCCTTTCTTCATCTTCACGTCGTTGATGAGCTTGCGCACGATGGCCGACGAGTCCTCCTTGCGGCAGATGAGGAGCACGTTGTCCTTCTCGGCCACGATGTAGCCGTCGAGTCCGCTTATTACGGCGAGCCGCTCTTTGGGCAGTTTTATCACGTTGTTGTGCGCGTCGTCGAGCATCACGTTGCTGTCCACAATCACGTTGTCGCCCTCGCCTTTGCTCATAGCCTCGTACATGCTGTGCCACGTTCCGAGGTCGGCCCAGCCGAAGTTGCACTCCATCACGCACACGTTGTCCGACTTTTCGAGTATTCCGTAGTCTATTGAGAGGTTGGGGTAGGATGGGAAGTTGTCGTGTATGAATGCGTTCTCAGCCTCGATGGTGAAGTCGGTGCACGCCTTGTCGAAGTCGCGCAGCACCGAGGGGAGTATCTGGCAGAAGCATTTTATGCTGTAGCGGGCGTTGGAGATGAACAGGCCCGTGTTCCAGAGGAATTCGCCGCTGTCCATGAACACCTGCGCGAAGTTGCGCTCAGGCTTCTCCGTGAACGACTTCACACGGTACAGGTCGGTGCCGACAGGCTCTCCCATCTGTATGTATCCGTAGCCCGGTTCGGGGCGTGTGGGCTTCACTCCCATGGTGAGCAGGCAGTCGTGCGTCGCCACGAAGTCGAAAGCGTCGTTGATGTTGCGTGTGAAAGCCTCCTCGTTGAGTACGGTCTGGTCGGACGGGGTGATTACGATATTGGCGTTGGCGTTGATTCCTGTGATGCGGTGTGTGGCCCATGCGGCGCTGGGGGCGGTGTTGCGGTGTATGGGTTCGGCGAGCATATTGTCCTTGCCGAGCTGTGGCAGCTGTTCCGCCACGATGTCGGCGTAAGCCACGTTGGTGACGACAAAGATGTTCTCCTGCGGCACTATCTTGGCAAAGCGGTCGTAGGTCTGCTGCAGCTGTGTGCGCCCCGTGCCGAAGAAGTCGATGAACTGTTTCGGATACTGCTCGCGGCTGCACGGCCACAACCTGCGCCCCTTGCCTCCGGCAAGAATCACGCAAAAGTTATCTGTCTTGTTTGTCATTGGCATGCTGTTTTTTCATGACTACTAAATTACGAAGTATTTGCGACAGTGCCAAGCATTTTAATTTATATTAAGGTTAGGAACGGGAATTTACGACTTTTTCTTCATGCCGTAATTTCACGGTGTGCGGAGTCCTGGCTCGCTCTTCTTCGCCGGCGGAGGGAAGCTGCCTGCGTTCCGCCTTGTCCGGGTTTCGCATCGCAGCGGCTCATGTCACTAACAAAAAAGTTACCAAATTCTTTGTCATTTCGCTTTTTTGTATTACCTTTGCAACCACTAATCGCCCAGATGGCGGAATCGGTAGACGCGCTGGTCTCAAACACCAGTGGGGCAACCCATCCCGGTTCGAGCCCGGGTCTGGGTACTGTGACGACTAAGAGTTGGTTTCAACGCTTAGTCGTTTTTTTGTTTATGCACGTCGGAAAACAGCAAATGGCGAAAATATTTTGTCATATCAGTAATTTGTTTTATCTTTACACCGTTGGATTATAAAACAAAAGAGTTTATGAAGAGCAGAAAGTATCCTCTTGGAATACAGACCTTCGAAAACCTCATTAAGGGGCAGTATGTGTATGTCGATAAGACGGCGCTGGCATACGAACTGGTTAATGAGAACAAATACTGCTTTCTGAGCCGTCCAAGACGGTTTGGGAAGTCGCTTCTTGTCACTACGCTTCAGGCGTATTTCGAAGGTAGGAAGGAACTGTTCGGAGGACTGGCCATTGAGCGGCTGGAGCATGAATGGAGCGAGCACCCCGTCATTCATCTTGACATAAGCAAGGGCAAATTCTATGATCTGGCATCCCTGCACGCCACACTCAACAGTCTGTTGGCGGGCTACGAGTCGAAGTATTCGCTTGGCGTGGAATATGCGATGGCGTATAATGTGCGCCTTCAGAACATCATCGAAGCGGCATACGCACAGACAGGCAAGGGAGTTGTGGTGCTGATTGACGAATATGACGCACCCATGCACGACTCGATGAAAGACAAGGAACTGCAAGGACAGATCCGGAATATAATGCGCAACTTCATCAGTCCGTTGAAGGGTGAAGAGAAATTCCTGCGCTTTGTGTTCCTGACAGGCATTTCGAAGTTCAGCCAACTGAGCATATTCAGTGAGCTGAACAACATCACAAACATCAGCATGATGGACAAGTATAGTGCCATTTGCGGTGTGAGCGAGAACGAGTTGCAGAGCATACTCAAGGACGACATCCGTGACCTGGCAGCGAACAACGAGATGACATACGAAGAGGCATTGGCAGAATTGAAGCATCATTACGACGGTTATCATTTCAGCGGGAACGGGGAGGACATATACAATCCGTACAGTCTCTTCAGCACTTTGGACTGCAATGATTTCGGCGACTACTGGTTCTCCACCGGGACGCCCACGTTCCTTGTGGAACTCTTGCAGGAGAAGCATCTGGATATGCTCGACTTGGATGACATAACAGCCACTGCCGACCGCTTCGACACCCCTACGGAGAGTATCACCGACCCCGTGCCGGTGCTCTATCAAAGCGGCTATCTCACCATCAAGGGATATAATCACCGAAGCAAAATCTTCAAACTCGGCTTCCCGAATTCGGAGGTTAAGCAAGGATTCTCAAGTTGCCTGTTCCGCTATTACGCACCCGACAACATGGGAGACAAGGATGCCCTGTATGCGGCTTACTATGATTGCCTTGTCGAGCATGACGACATGGATGCCTTCATCTCCCATCTGCAGACCTTCTACAGGAAGTTTCCATACACCTTAATCAATAACAACGAGCGTCATTACCAAGCCGTCCTCTACACTTGCCTGCTGATGGTGGGTGCTGATGTCCGTGCGGAAGTGCCCACGGCAAACGGTCGTATGGACATGGTGCTCTTCACAAAGACAAGCATCTATGTGCTGGAACTGAAATACGGACAGCATGCCTCTGTCGCAATGAAGCAGATAGACAGGAAGGACTATGCCGCTGCCTTTGCCGAGGACGGCAGGAATATATATAAGGTGGGAATAAACTTCTCGGCAGACAGAAGGAGTATAGAGTCGTGGCATTGCCAGAAATGGCTTCGTGACAATGGTTCCGCGCCTGAAAACTGAGGCAGGCGTAAGCACGACAAAAGAGACATATCCGGCGAGGGAACGCTTGGCTTCCTTTGCCTTACAGCAATAAAAAAGAGCATCACGGTGTCCGTGATGCTCTTTTGTTATGTTAGAAGCTGTCGTCGTCGTATGGATGATTTTCGTCTTCTTCGATGATGCCGCAGCCGTCTTTTTCATCTCCTGTGGGAGTCCACTGCATGCTTGTGGCAATCATTGTTGCGGGAGCGACCTCGATGACGCTGATTGCCGGGGATATATATTCTTTCTTTTTCATAAATTCGTTTGTTCTTTTACTTTACAATCATCTTTCTGTTGTTCACGATATACACGCCTTTGGGCAGTTTGCCGGCATTGTTGCCGTTGATGCGCATGCCGCTGATGCTGTAGATGCAGTCGGTTGTGCCGTCGGCCTGCTCTTCGATGACGGTGATGCCGGTAGCGTTGTTGTCGCCGTCAGCGTCTCTGAACGCCATCTGCAGGCTCTTGTCCGACGGAGTTGTCTCCTCAAGCCATGTGCGGTAAGCCTTCACGTTGTGCACTTTGGCGGTGTGAATCAGTTTGCCTCCGTTCAGCATATACGAGTGACTTGGCACTGCTGTCGGTTTGTCGTAGCTTCCGTAGCTCACCATTATGTTGCTGTTTCCGTTGTCGGAGTGTTTCAGATTGCCTGTCTCGTCGGCGTAGCTGATGCCGTTTGCGAGGTATATCTTGCCTTCAAGGGTCTTTGTCTCGCCGCCTGCGGTGTATTCACAGTTAGCCAAAGGTTCCTTTGTCGGTTTGATGATGTAAGGTTTGTTCTTCTGGAGGAGTACGCCGTCGGTCTCTGTTGTGACCGGCTTGAAGTAGATCCAGTTGTCTTCCACACGGTCGAATTCAGAGAGTTCGGTGCCATTGCCGAATGCTTCTTCCATCTGTGCCTTGCTCATGTTTACGGGGAGAATGAGCGAATTCCACTTGCCGGTGTTGAATGTACGGTTGAATACGAGTCGTGCGCCGTTGAAAGTCTCTTTCTCTGTGAGCTTGAAGTTCTCGTCGAGCACGAGGTCCTGACCTAAGCTTACGCTTCCTTCCTCGCTGATGTTGCTGCGCAGGGCGAGGTCGTAGATTTCAATATTGCTGAGTGCCGACGCCACATCCACCTGCATTATGCGCATGTTGTTGAACGGTTTGGTGGGTGTGAGCACCAGGAATCCCTTGCCGTCGGCACCTGCTGCCCTTGCGCTTACGCTTGCCTTGCCGCTGGTGCTTATCACCGATGCGTTGAGAACCTGCCAGTTCGACAGCGATTCCATTTCCTCGCCATTGAGATAAGTGGTCACTTTAAGTCCGTCGCCGAGTTTCACGCCCAGGCCGAGTGCCACATTGTTGGTTGTCATTACCAGCTGCTGTCCGGGGTTAACGGTCTTGCCTATGTTCACGGCGACAGTGGCTCCGCCGATGTTTGCACCTAACGGCAGGACGAAACTTGTCTCCGGGTCGCCGTCAATCAAGTTGCCGATGCGGTCGTAACCGTTGCCCACATTTGCTACGGCGAACATCTTTGTGTGTTCGAGGTCGATGGATGCCTGGGTGTTTTCTGTGGATATTGACTGTGCGCCGTAGAGCGGGTTGCTGATGGCGTTGTCCTTTGTGGCATCGCTTACGTATGCGTAGTAGATATTGAGCTGTGCGAGGTCGGCCTTCAGCACGCCGGTGTTGAAGAGCACTACTTCATCGAACTCCTGTTCTGCCGGCACGTCGATGCTGAGACACATCTTGTTGGTCTCCTCCTTGCCTATGAGTCCTGCCGAGATGGCTCCCCAGTGTGTGGTGGCTTCTTCGTACACCTTTTCGCCCTTATTGAAAAGCTGTATGTTGTAGAGTTTGAGCACATCGGCAACGAGTCCTGTTGCCTTCGACGACACGACGAATCCCACCTTGCGTGCGTTCTTGATGTCCTTGGCGAGGCATGAGCCATCGACAGACTTCACGCCCACGATGCCTGTGTTTGTGGCAAGCTCGAGGTTCGGGATGCGGTAGGTGAAGTCGGAGAGTGATGATGTAAGGATAGCGTTGCGGTTCTTTATGTCTGTGCTGAGAATTTGCAGCAGACCGCCACCGAACTTGTCGCTCAACTGATACTTGGTCTCCTTCTCGTTGTTCACGAGAAGTGTCACGCCTTGGTCTTCGTGCTTGTAGGTTTTGGCGTAGTGTACGGTTGTCGTTTCCGAGCATTTCCCGTCGGCTGCCAAAGCCTTGAATGTATAGTCGCCTGGCACGCTTATGTTGCTCACCAGTCCTGTTGTGGTGTCAAGCGTGATGTCCGAACCTTCGGGCTGTGACACGATACTCCATGTCACATCCACCTTCGGGTTGTGCTGCAGGGTGAATTCCTTCTGGTGTGCGCCTATGTCATAGCGTGACGGAACATCCATCTGGCAATGGTGGGATGCGGGTTCGGCTGCCATGCGCACGAAGGCGTAGTTCACGACGTCGGCACCTAATTTTAAATCAATAACACCGGGGAATACGAGCTTCGCAGCAGAGAAGTCTGCCGGGGCTCTCATCACCATTTCGCCGTTCTTGTCGACTTTCAATACGCTAAGTCCCAATACTGTCGTTGAGATTGGGTACGAACCTATTTCCTTGTTTTCCTTGTTGTAAAGGGTAATCCAGGCTCCGTCTCCTACTCCGAGATTGAGCACTGTCGTGCTGTTATATTTGAATCCCACTTCTGTTCCGGCAGGGAATGCTTCCTTGCCGTCAGAAGGTCTGGCGACAACAGTGACGGGCAGTGAAGAGCCAACCTTTAGCACGGCACTTACAGTAAAGGAATTTGTAAGGTTTTCATCAATTAAATCTTTGCGTGATACTTCAAGGGCAGTATGAGTAGGTTTCTCGCCATGTGCCTCCAATGTAAACGCCCCTCTTCCCTGTTCTTTGGCATACACCCCAATACCGTTTTCTTTGTTTCTTGTAATGGTGTACTCACGGGCCTTGCCCACGAATGCGTACTTTATCTTAATCAGAGAGAGCACTGTGGCATCAACACCACACTGTACGAGCTTTACTTCATTGAATTTGCCGGGAGCTTTTGCTACGAACGACTTTGTTACCAAACTGTCGCCCGGAATTGTCAGCAGCGACAGTCCGAGTCCGGTAACACTCTGTCCTTGTGTGATTGACTGCGGTTCGTCGACCTTTTCACCGTCGCAAAGGAACTGAATCTTGTAGAATTTGGCAAGGTCGAGCGAAAGAATCTTGGCGTCGGAAGCGGCGCAGATGGAGAATCCTGCCTCCATATCGGCAGCGTAATAGTGTTGGTTGTCCTTGATGCTGATGATAGGACTTGCGCCGGCAACTACCTCCGCGAGGCCGGGCAGGGTGGCATAGTCGTCCAGATTTTCGTTGCACAGGCACTGGAGGTCCTTCGTTCCGGCTACCAGACTTACACCGTCGAAAAGACTATTGACGGTGCATCCCGGTCCGACGAGTGCTCTGCGGTTTTTGAGGTAGTTTGGTTTGGAAGTGTCGGCGTCCTGATAGACCGGCTTCTCAGTCTTTGTTTCTACCCCCCCCCGTTGTATTTGCGGCAACGGGTAATACCATAAAAATGGCTACCAAGGCGATGAATGCCTTAGAAATCGTTTTTGATACCATAAAAATGAAAACTATTGTTGTAAAAATAAATGTTATCTCCGTAATTTATATATACCCAATAGGAGCGCAGTGTGGATTTGAACGCAGCGCAGATTTTCTGAATTGTTGTTTTTTTTGTTCAGTTCTTTACTTCGGGGTGCAAAGTTACTGCTATTTTCCGTATAACTTGCGTAGCCTCCCGATAAAATTTGTTAATCAGTGTAAATGAGTGGGTTTATGCCATGTCTGTATCGCAAAAAGGGACATATAAAGAGTGCTTTTAAACGTAGCGTAAATGTCGGTGGAGAGAGGCCGGCGGCACTTCGTTTCGCACTTACGCACAGCCTGATTTGTAAAGAAGTCTTGTTTGAGTTGTAAACAAGCCTTGTTTGGAGTGCAAAGAAGCCTTGTTTGCAACCTAAACAAGCCTTCTTTTTGGGGGATGCTTGATAACACTGAAAATCAATGGGTTACTATAGGAGGTCGAGCGTCCCCGCTCGACAACACCAACCAAACAATTCATAATTCACAATTCATAATTAGTACTGATGCGATAAATTTGCAGCATTATTTGAGAATAATAACACTTTAACCCAAATCTAATGATCGATTTGGGATTACTACTGATGCGATAAAAATTCCGTACTATTGTAAAACAATAATTTAATGTGCACGGGGTGTGCCGAAGGTACACCTCTATACGAAACCCA
>USEC01000036.1 GCA_900553595.1 uncultured Prevotella sp.
TCTCGCTTCTTGTACTACTTCTGTCTTATGTAATCTTTTCAAAGAACTCTTTCTTTATCGCTATCGCAACACCAACGCAATCCCGTTTTGCTTGAGGTTCCGTTCGTTCTCGAAAGCGGATGCAAAGGTATGACTTTTCGGCGAAACACCAAAACTTTGCGGAAGAAAAAGTTGATTTTTGGTGATATTTTAACAGTTATTTACAAATTAAAATCCATTTGTGAACGCACACATTATATTATATATAGAGTTATTGCGAACAATGAAGTCAAAAAGACTGATTGCTTTCTTTCGCTTCTTTTATGATTTCCTTGAGATATGCATCAGAAACATTCTCCATCTCGCCTTTATCGAACACCGATATCAATGTCACAACAACCCTTTCCGAAGAAACCCGCTTGACATTATAGGTCAAGACGCGAGCCCCACCGCTCTTCCCTTTCCCTTTAGAAGCAATTGCCATCCGGATTTTATAGACGCCCTGCCCAAGCGAAGTGCCTTGGAACGGGTTTTTCTTCAAAACCACTATTTAAACAAATCACAAGCATCGGGCAATTCCTCTCCTGAACGTTCCGCATCGGAAAGTTCCTTAAACGCCTGACCCAGACTCTGTCTGACGACCAGACGCTGGCGCATGGCCGCAGCCTCAACATCCTCGGCGAGCAGTCGTTCTGCAAATGCCTTCCGGACATTCTTCGGTTGGCTTTTGAACAAACTCCAAAGAGCATCCAAAGGATTTACAACAGGATTATTTACAGTCATCGTATCCATGTCATTACTTTTTAGTTCCAACTTCCGCACATCCGCATCATGCCTTCAGCAGACACAAAGGTTTGCGGAACATCAATTTTTTTACTAGAAAAAAACATTAATTTCCCTCATATCCAAACATTTAAGAAAAAAAACTGCAAGAACCAAAGTTCCCACAACGTTTTATCAATCCTCCCTCCCCCCAAAAGAAGAGCATCAGAATCACGGGGCATAAGGATGGGTAACACAAAAATTTCGGCAGACGGCCTTTCCGACACCGTTTTTTTAGTTACCTTTGTGGATGCACCCGTATTCGGGCAGCAAACAACATTGCGAAACGACAACAAGAAACTGCTTATGAAGATAATCACAACCATCGCCGCACTGCTCATCAGCGCATCGGCATTCGCCTCGACGCCCCACAAGTACCGCCTCGTATGGGAAGACCATTTCAACGGCAGCACCTACGACAGCAGCTCGTGGTCGAAGATTCCGCGCGGCAATGCCGACTGGAAACGCCACATGTCGGAAGCCGACTCTCTGTATGCCGTGCGCGACGGCAAGCTGATACTGCGTGGCGCAGTGAACACGAATCCCAGTGCCGACACAGCGCGTTACGTCACCGGCGGACTCTACACCAGATACAAACGCACGATAGCCTACGGCAAGGTGGAGGTGCGTGCCAAGTTCGGCAGTGCGCAAGGAGCGTGGCCTGCCATCTGGATGCTGCCCGACAGAGACATAAAATGGCCGGAGGGAGGCGAGATTGACATAATGGAACACCTCAACCACGACACCATTGCCTACCAGACCGTCCACTCATACTACACGCACACGCTGAAGAAGGACCAGAATCCGCCGCACGGCTCCACCCTGCCCATCGACCGCAACGGCTTCAACACCTACGCCGTGGAGATACTTCCCGACTCGCTCGTGTTCTCCATAAACGGGCGCACATCGTTCGCCTATCCGCGCATCGAGACCACCGACGAGGGTCAGTATCCGTTCGGCGAGTCTTTCTACCTGCTTGTCGATATGCAGATAGAGGGCGCATGGGTGGGCAAGGCCGACCCGAAGCAGCTGCCGGTAGAGATGGAAGTGGACTGGGTGAAGTTCTACGAGTTAGACGACGAGCAACGATAACTGTCTGATTTAGAAGCAACCTACAACCAGAAACCACACATAAAGCAAACAGAAGAAAAGCATTTTAACCCAAATAGGTCATTAGACCAAAACAAGCGTGTTGTAAGAGAATTTGTCTTTCTTTTCCACTCTTCTCCGCCTTTGTTTTGTCATCTTGCCGCCATCCGTGTTTCGACATAGCCCGCTATGCCTTCAACACGGGCGTTGCAAGCTACTCAAAACAAAGACGAAGCAGAGTGAAAAATCTAATGACCGATTTTGGTTTAAGGTGCATAAAAATCAATTGGAGTTAGCGAGAGTTAGGCTTTGCCGGAATTTTAGGAGAAAGTGTTCTTTGCTTTGTAACAAAAACGAAATGTGTTTGACACCATGCAGAAATGAAATATTGCGAACTTTGCCGAAAAATCAAGAGCATGAAGTTCCCCAAAGTCATCATCGCCGCAGCAGCGGCAGTGCTCGCCATGCAGCCGGACACGGCATGGGCGCAGGAAAAAGCAGAAAAGAACGAGGATAAAGCGTCGCCCGTAAACATACACGGGACAATCCGTTCAAAGTACGAATACCAGACGGAAGAAGACGAAGGACGCTTTGAAGTGCGCAACGCGCGAATAAGTGTGGACGGCCAACTTTCACCTATTATTATATATAAGGCTGAAATCGACCTCTGCGACGAGGGCAAGATAAAGATGCTCGACGCCTACACACGGCTCAAGCCACTGACCGGACTGCAGTTCACGATAGGTCAGATGCGTGTACCGTTCACAATCGACGCACACCGTTCGCCGCATCAGCAGTATTTCGCCAACCGCTCGTTCATAGCCAAGCAGGTGGGCAACGTGCGCGATGTGGGTGCCGCCATCGGCTACAACATCAATGCCGGCTTCCCAATAATACTTGAAGCCGGACTCTTCAACGGCAGCGGTCTGACCAACCAGAAGGACTTCTGGACCAACAGCGTGAACTTCTCCGCCAAGGCACAGATGTTCCTGCCGCACGGGATGAACATCACCCTGAGCACGCAGAAGATAAAGCCCGACGGCATAGGAATAATGATGTACGACGCCGGCGCATACTGGCAGCGGAACGGTCTGCACATCGAAGCGGAATACCTGTACAAGCATTACGCCGACAACGCATTCCGTGCGGTGCATGCCTTCGACTCGTTCGCAAGCTACGACATACCCGTACGCCGCGGCATCATACGCTATGTGACGCCGCTTGTGCGCTACGACTACATGTCAGACCACAGCGACGGCACCCGCAACGCCGACGGAAAGCTCACCATCAACGACCACCAGCGTTCGCGACTGACGGGTGGGGTGACGCTGAGTCTGAAGAAACCGTTCATCAGCGACATACGCCTCAACTTCGAGAAATACTTCTACCGCAACGACAACGTGGCGCGGCCATCGGAGAAGGACAAGATTGTCGTGGAATTCATGACACGCTTCTAAGGGGCGGCGAAGTGCCGCAAGCGCAACTTTTCGGAAGCAACGGGGAAACCAATCATGAGGAAAAAGAAAAAAGTTATCGGACATCAGCTACAAAGACTGGTGTCCGATAACTTTTTATATATAATGTGTATCAAAACAACGAAGGCATTGACACGCCTTGAATGCCGTTATTTCTTCAGCTTCATATCAAGGTTTCTGCCCTTCACGAGGTCGGCGTGCGAGATGCGGTAGGCATTGAGCGGCTTGCCGCCAAGCGTCATTCTGTCGATATAGAGCTGCTCGCCGGAAGTGCGGTCGGTGGTGATTGTTATGTCACCATCGGGATAATACTTCGGATCGAGGTGCAGAGTCACCTTCGAGAACACCGGCGTTGTGAGCGTATATGATGGATTTCCGGGACAGTCGGGATAGAGTCCCATCATGGAGAATATCACCCACGACGACATTGTGCCGCAGTCCTCGTTGCCGGGAATACCGTCCGGGCGTGCCGTGTAGTACTTGTCGATGAGCTGCCGCACGGTCTTCTGTGTGCGCCATTCCTCGCCTTTGAAGTAAGAGAAGAGGTAGGGATAGGCTATGTCAGGCTCGTTGGCAGGGTCGTAGAGTCCCTTGTCGAACACCATCTGCAACTTGTCCACGAACGTTTTCCGTCCGCCCATGAGCTTGGCAAGCCCTGCCACGTCGTGAGGGACGTAGAAAGTGTAGTTCCATGCGCTTCCCTCGTGGAATCCCGGAGCGTTGCTGAAGTCGGCACCATCCTCCGGATTGAACGGAGAGAGGAACTTTCCATCCTTCGTTATAGGGCGCAATGTGCCCGATTCCTTGCTGTAATAGTGCTTGTAGCCAAGGCTTCGCTGACGGAAGAGGCGTGCGTCGTCCTTCTTTCCGAGCTTGCCGGCAAGCAACGAAAGAGCATTATCCGCCACATAATACTCCAATGCGTGCGACACGGAGTTGTCGCCTGAAAGGTCGGCGGCGTATGCTCCCATGGGAATGTAGCCCTTTTCGTAGTACGAGTCGATGTCGGGGCGCATTCTGTTGTCCTTTCCCGGCAGTGTGGCGGAGGTGCGGAAGGCACGGTAGGCGGTCTCGATGTCGATTCCGGGAAGTCCTTTCAGGTAAGTATCGGTGATTACGGGTATCGACGGGTCGCCCTCCATTGTCCATGTCTCACGCCCGAAGAGTTCCCATTTCGGCATCCATCCCCACTCCTTGTACATGTCAATCATGGAGTTCACCATGTCAATCTGCTTGTCGGGATAGAGCAAAGTCTCAAGCTGCGAGAGGTTGCGGTAAGTGTCCCAGAGCGAGAACACGGTGTAGCGGTTGCCTTTTGTTGTGAGAATCTCGTCGCCTTCCATCTTCGGATACTGTCCGTTCACATCCTGAAGCACTGTCGGGTGAATCTGTGTGTGATAGAGTGCGGTGTAGAACACGCGTCGCTGCTCCTCGGTTCCGCCCTCCACTGTCACGCGGTCGAGTGTGCGTGCCCAGTCGGCGCGTGCTTCACGGGCCACGGCATTGAAGTCGCATACGGACTGTTCAGCCTCAAGATTCTCGCGTGCATTGGCTATTGAGACGAACGACACGCCCACCTGCACTTCCACCTGAGTCTCCTCGGCGCAGTCGAAAGTCATGTAATAGCCTATGTCGTTGCCTGCGATGTCGCGTCCATAACGTGGATAAAGCTTGTACTTGCCGCTGTACTGGTCCCATTCGGCGGCTGCTCCCTTCATCTCCGGCTGCTTCTTCCAGTAGCCGCTCTGCTTCGGTTGCTTGCTGACGCGCACCACGAAATACATAGGGAACACCGCATCGGGGTTGTAACAGAACGTGCCGAGCAGACGGAATCCCTCAAACTCGGTGTCGCTCACGCGTCGCAGTGTCGCTCCTATCTCGTTGGTCAGACCGTTGCCGAGGTTGAACAGCAGGTTGCCCTGCCCTTTCGGGAAGGTGTAGCGTTCCACACTGGAGCGCGGAGTAGATGTCACCTCGCAGCGTATGCCGTACTTTGTGAGGCGGTTGGAGTAGTAGCCGGGATGCGCCACCTCGTCGGTATATTCCGAACCATAGCTCCGGTAGTCCACATTCAGCTCACCCGTGGTGGGCATTGTGAGCAGCGTTCCCATTTCGGGGCATCCCACTCCGCTCAGAGTGACATGTGCGAAACCCGTGAAGTACTTGTTGCTGTATTCGTACGGAGCCGACCACCAGCGTTTGTCCTTGTCCCATTGGTTGATGTCGGAGCCCATAACATTGAACGGCACCACCGACATGAGTCCGTGCGGACGCACCGCTCCGGGGTTGCACACGCTGAAATTGGTGGTACCGATGAACGGATCGACATAGTCGATGTTGTCCTTTGCCGATACGTTGGCGGCTGTCAGCAGCAGCATTGCCGCCACTGTCAGTTGTTTCAGATTGTTGATTTTCATTTATGTTCGTTTCTTGTTTTTTTCGTTTGTCGCCTTTTCAATAGAAGCCTCCCATGAAATAACTGCGTGCAATATAGTATGACGGTTCCACGACCACACTGCTTCCATGATAAATCTTCATCAGTCTATGGTTTGATTAACGCAATGATTTTTCCAGTATGCAAATATAACCAATCCCTGGGGAATATGCAAATTATCGGCATACAAGTTAAAATAAATTAAAGACATTCAACATTTTAGCGAATCTAACATTTTAATCGTAGTTTTGCAACATAAACACCGTTTGAAAACAACAAAAGAAAAGGAAAGATATGAAAAAGACAAACGTATTTGCTATTGCAATGTTCGCCGGCTTGCTGGCATTCACAAGCTGCGCAAGTAAGAAGGATCTGGAAAACTGCCGCCTTGAGAACAAGGAACTGACAGGCAACTATCAGAACGCAAAGGAGGACCTCGCGGCACAGAAGGCACGCGTGGCATCGCTCGAAGAGCAGCTCGCACAGGCCAAGAAGGACTACGCCGCGCTGCAGAACTCGCTCGACAAGAGTCTCACCAACGCCAATTCCAACAACGTGAACATCTCCAAGCTCGTTGATCAGATTAACGAATCGAACCAGTACATCCGCCACTTGGTGGAAGTGAAGTCGAAGTCGGACTCTCTGAACATGGTGCTCACCAACAACCTCACACGTTCTCTCTCCCGCGAGGAGATGAAAGAGGTGGATGTGCAGGTGCTCAAGGGTGTGGTATATATCTCGCTTGCCGACAACATGCTCTACAAGAGCGGTTCTTACGAGATTAACGACCGTGCCGCAGAGACACTCAGCAAGATTGCGAAAATCATCACCGACTACAAGGACTACGAGGTGCTCATCGAGGGTAACACCGACAATGTACCTGTAAACGCCAGCGCAGCTTCGATGAAGAACATCCGCAACAACTGGGACCTCTCCTGTCTCCGTGCCTCAAGCGTGGTTCAGGCATTGCAGAACCAGTATGGTGTAGATCCAAAACGCCTCACTGCCGGTGGCCGTGGCGAGTACAACCCCGTTACTGCCAACAGCACGGAAGTGGGCAAGCAGCGCAACCGCCGCACTCAGATCATCATCACTCCGAAGCTCGACCAGTTCATGGACCTCATCGACAAGGCTCCTGAAAACGAATAAGACAAAGTCTGATTCTCCAGCAGAATCGCTATGATACAAAAAGCATCCGCCAAGTTTCACACGACTTTGGCGGATGCTTTTTCATTTTTTACTTCCCGTTTTCACCTTTCGGCTGGGCTTCAATGTAGTAGTGCTTTTGCTGCGGTTGGCTTACGGCATTGGTTGCAAGGTCGATAATCCATCCCGGAATTCCGCCAAGAAGAATATTGCCAAAAGTCCAGCTGTTCACCTTCTTCTCAAGCACGATGTCCTTGTATATGTAGTTTTCCGATTTTATCTGCACTCTCTGACCGTCGATTGCGTGACCCTTCACTCTCACAACTGCCGGCAGTGTCACGTTGTCATAGACCTGCTTCTGTGTGACGATGGTGACGGGTTCCTTTGCATTGCCGTCAATGGTTATTTTCGGTGCACCGCCGGAAATGATGGAGGCACACGAGGTGAAAGACATCGCTGCTGAAACGGCAACTGCGGCCGCCAGCAGACTCTTCATGGATCTGTTCTTTTGCATAGCATTTTAAGTTTAGAGTTGAACATTTGTTTTATTTAAAATGCGCCGCCACCGTTATCATGCCTGTCCCTACGGACGCAAAACGTGGACGAAACCTGTCCGCGTTGCAGCCGTAGGAAGTGCTGTGATAAACGACAAGTAACGTCCACGCGTATGCGGACGCTCGCTATTTTCGTTTATCAGATGCACCTTATTGAAATTTCCTACGTTCCAACGCGCATGACGAATAGCAAACGCTAATATTCCATCGAAAAATGAATACTGTTGCCCGCCGGTACAGTCTTCGACGGCAAAATTACACAAAATAATCACATTCGCAAAATAACGCTCAGAAAAAAGCAGTACCTTTGCACAAACTATTTGAGGCACGCATATCCAAGATGTGCGGGACACGGGTGCAAAATCAGTGGTTTGCGAAACTTCGCTAAACGAAAAACGTAAATAACAACAAAATTGAAATGAACACACGATTGAGAGGAACACTATGCGGAATCGGGGCGGCGGTGTGCTACGGCACCAACCCCTTGGGCGCAATCAATCTGTACAACGACGGCATTTCGGCAAGTGCGACGCTCTTCTACCGTTTCGCCCTTGCGTGCCTTACGCTCGGCATAATGATGGCCGTGCAGCGCAAGAGCTTTGCGGTGACACGCCGCGAGCTTGGCATCCTTGCACTGTTGGGCGTATTCATGAGCACGTCATCGACGACTCTTTACTTCAGTTTCCTTTTCATGGATGTGGGAGTGGCATCGACGCTGCTCTTTGTCTATCCCGTCATGGTGGCGGTCATCATGGCGACGATGTTCAAGGAGAAGGTGACGAAGACTACGATACTTGCCATCACGCTTGCCTTGGCGGGCATTGCGCTGCTCAACCGCTCCGGCGACGGCACTGCGCTGAGTCTCTGGGGCGTGACGCTTGTGATGCTTTCATCGCTCACCTACGCCGTATATATAGTTGTGGTAAACAAGTCGCCGCTTCGGATGTCGTCGGTAAAGCTCACGTTCTATGTGCTTTTCTTCGGCATGTTCACCATCCTCGGCTACACTCTGGTGTTGGGTGAGCAGATACAGTGGCTCACCACGCCGCGCCAGTGGGCGTATGCCTTGCAGCTGGCATGGGTGCCCACGGTGCTTTCGCTGGTGCTCATGGCTGTGTCGGTGCGCGACATCGGCTCCACCCCTACTGCCATTATGGGTGCCATCGAGCCTATCACGGCGGTGGCGATAGGTGTGGTGTGCTTCGGCGAGAACTTCACCATGCGCCTCGCTGCGGGCATGGTGCTCATTCTTACGGCGGTGATTCTGATCATTGCGGGAAAGGAGATGTCGCCGCAGAAGATAACCTTGGTGGTGGGAAAGATTGGGCGACGCCTTGCCAAGACATGGCGGTGGAAGCAGTAAACCCCGCCATCCGTCACCACGGGACATTACTTATACACGAAAAAAAGAGAGCATCGACAAGGCGTCGGTGCTCTCTTTGTCTTTAATGATGGTAGGGACGATCGGGCTCGAACCGATGACCTCTGCAATGTGACTGCAGCGCTCTAAACCAGCTGGGCTACGCCCCTGTCATTAACCGGATGCGAAAGTACTGCTTTTTCCCGACATGACAAAATTTTTATCATTTTTTTACCATTGCGGTTGTGTCTTTGCGCCGGGCATTTACTTCTTCAGCAGGGCACGAAGCACGAACCATGCGTGTATGCCTATGGTGCGCACCGTGCCGTAATGGCGGCACATTATGCGGAAACGCTCCATGAGAGAGGCGCGGTGGTTGTGGTTGGTCATGCCGCCGTCGAGGTAGTTCACCACCACTTCGGGTAGTCGCAGGAGTTGCAGCTGCATCTTTTCGGCACGCTTCATCACGCGTATGCACCAGTCCACATCCGCCGAAAAGCGGTAGCGCAGGTCGTAGTTCTCGGCCTTGGCTATGTCCGTCCGCACATAGAACGCCTGGTGGCACACGAGCATTCCGTGGCGGAACGACCGCCAGCTGAGGTTGTCGGGCGGTGCAAGGCGGCGGTGGCGCAGGAAGCGTCCGTCGTCGTCCACGATGTCGGTGTCGCCGTAAAGCACGGCAGGCAGCACGCTGTCGCACCGCTCGTTCACATCGGTGAATATGTGTTCGAGTGTCGCCGGCGACGGAAACACGTCGCCGGCGTTGAGAAACACTATGTAGTCGCCCGTGGCACGGGCTATGCCTTTGTTCATGGCGTCGTAGAGTCCGCGGTCGGGTTCGGATGTCCAGACCACGGTGTGCTCGCAGTCCTCGTCGGTCCGTGTGGTGTCGGCGTAATGCCTTATCACGCCCACCGTGCCGTCTTTCGAAGCTCCATCCACTATGATGTGCTCCACCTGCTGCCACGACTGCTGCGCCACGCTGTCGAGGGTGCGCTGCAGAACATGTTCGGCGTTATAAGTGCAGGTTATGATTGAAAATCGTATCATTGTTCAGTTCTGTTTCAATGGTCGGGTCACGAACGTGTCGTGAAGGATGTTGAATATACCTATATTATATATCTCTTGAGCGCAATCAGTTCGTTATACACCTCGATGTAGCGCATGGCGACGCTCTGCTGCGAGTAGTTCTGCACCACTTTCGTCACGGCATTGGCACGCAGTGCGCCGGGGTCGGCAGTGCAGAGGGTCCAGTGTATGCCCTCGGCGAGGTCGGCGGAGTCCTTGAAGTGCGCCACATAGCCGTTGCGCAGGTGGTCGATCATCTCCGGTATGCCGCCGACACGGAATCCCACGCACGGCACGCCGCACGCCATTGCCTCCATGATGGTGTTGGGCAGGTTGTCCTCAAGCGACGGCAGCACATACACATCGGCGGAGTTGTAGATGGCGGCTATGCTCTTCTCGTCGGCGACATATCCCAACGGGTATGCCGGCACGGGCATCTGCGCCGCCACCTCGTCGGAGTGTGAGCCGAGGAGTGCCACCACCGTGTCGTCGCGCATTCCGGGATGCTGCTCCACGAGCTTTTGCATCGCCTCCACGAAGTATGCCATTCCCTTGCGTTCGTCGGTGACTTTCTGCGACACGAAGAGTATCACGCGCTTGCCCTCGGGCAGACGGGCGAGGCGGCGTGCCTCATTCCTGTCGGCGGGACGGAACGTGCGCGTGTCGATGGCGTTGGGTATGTTCGTCACGCGCTGCCCCGTCATGAGCGCGCTCTGCCTTGCTTCGCCCTCAAGCCAGCGGCTGCATGTCACGAAGTGTATGTTGCTTGCGTGGTAGAGCTGCTTCTTGCGCTTCCATATCTTTTCCGAAAGGTCGTTCTTCGAGCCGTGTCCGGGCAGCAGCGGGCAGTCGTGGCAGCCCGTCTTGAAGGCGTGGCAGGCACGGGCGTAATGGCAGATGGCCGTGGCGGGCCACAGGTCGTGCATGGTCCACACCACGGGTTTGCCGCTGCGGAGAATCTTACGCACCGATTTCAGCGAGAGCATGCCCTGGTTCACCCAGTGCAGATGCACCACATCGGCTTCCTTGAACTCCGGCGTGTGGGTGATGTCGAAGCCCGAATTGGCCATGTCGATGTCGAAGAGGTGTTGCCGCGAGAACATGAGGTGGCAGAATATGCACCAGCGTTCCCACAGGAAATGCCAGCGTGCGGCAAGGTGTCGCTGCATGCCGACAACCGAAATGCTGTCGGAATGCTTCTCGGCGACGAGCATCTTCGCTTTCACTCCATTATTGTTCAAGGCTTCCATGAGGCGGTGGGCTGCCACGGCTGCGCCTCCCGTACTTTCGCTTGTGTTTACTATCAGCACTCTCATATTTACGGATCGTATGTTTCTTTTTGAGCTACAAACTTACGCATTTTTTTCCGATTGACCCACTCCTGTGCCTAAAAACAATGCTTCTGCTTATAACTTTTCCGTTTTCGGCACGCTTGTATTGGAGGTTTGCGCGTGCAGGGGCGTCTCCGATGTCAGATTCTCACCAAACTTGCGGGTTTTGTTACGATTGATAATCGGGAACGGGGATTTGATGTTAAAAATTTGTTGTGTACGGACACATTTTATCGATACAATTTAAAAATATCTTAAAATTGCGTGAATTTTCCGCTAAATGTTTGTGCAAACAGAAAAAGTGTAGTAATTTTGCAGTGTCAAAAGGTTAATAGATTGTTTAGGTTTTTAGTTATTAGGTTTAAGGTAAATTGAACGATTGTTTAACAGGTAACGATGAGGATCCGCGAGGTTCTTCATTAGTTTGAAAAGGATTTTTAGTTAAACATAGGCTTTGCGGCACTGCTCGTTGAGAGTAGTGCCGTGATTTTTTTATGTAGTTGTACACACGGACGGGCGCACAACAATGCACGCCTGAAAATCAGCGACTTACGATTAGCGTTTCAAACAAGGCTTGTTTGCGTTGAAAAGAAGCCTTGTTTGCATCGCAAAGAAGCCTTGTTTGCAGTGCAAAGAAGCCTTGTTTGCAAAGCGGACAACATCTGCATCAGAAAATGATTGGAATTCCGGAACAATCAAATCTTTTTTACGCCGCATCGCTTGCCATTACGACAAAAAAATGATAAATTTGCAGATGCGACCTGTATGCAGCAAAAACTGACGACGACCGGACGCCCTGAACAACAATTCGGCATAACACAATCAAATTAACCACAATATGAAACAACTGTTTTTAGCATTCGCAGTAGCTATGCTTCTGCTGCCCGCCACGCTGTGGGCCGACACCGCCAAGAAGAAAATAAAGTCGGTGGAGATAACGATGGACGCCCCTACTCCCGGAATGGACATAGAGGACGCCGAAAAACTCGCCCTGAAAGCGGTGAACACCGCCTACGGCGACCTGTTCAAGAGCGGTGTCATCACACTGCGCGAAATCTCATGGGACGGCGAGTTCGGCGAGAACAAGAAGGGACACCCCACACTGAAGGCCGGATACCCCTACATAGCCACGATTCAGATAATGATAGACACGAACGGAGATTACCAGACCGACTATGTAATGAAAGACGGCGACTATGTACTGTCGCCCGAAAACTTCAAGGCCACGGTGAACGGAATGCCGGCACGCCTGCTCACAAGCGCACCCTACTTCCCAATAATGCAGGTGACATTCACCATACCCGGCGGCAATGGCGGACCGCTGAAGAAAGACCACCATTTCTTCGACTACGACGTGCTGAAGAAGGAATACCGCTCCACCCTGCCCTACATATCGCGCAAAGAGGCCGACGAAGTGTATCCACACAGCCACCCGCTGGATGTGCTCGTAATCGACAAGATCGATATGCTCTACGAATTCATGCATGAGAAATACATCTCGTCGAGCGGACATGCATACGAAAATCACAACACTCTGCTGATGACCAAGGTAATAATCGATGTAAGCAACGGGTCGGAAAACCACAACATCTCTGAATTCGCAGAAACACTCGGTCGCCCATACTCCACCATATTCAATCTGAAAGAGGTGTGGCTGAGCCCCAAGGTGGATGCCGTGAAATACGTAAAAGACCTCAACAAGGCCACCGTCGATAGGCTGGCAACCTGGGCACGCCATTATATGGGACAGAGCACCAAGCTCTACACCGCCAAGGGCACATTGTTCATCCCCGAGAACGCAGGCAAGGCTGTGCTCGACTGTCTGGCGCTCGACGCCACCGAACCGACATACACCATACGCACATACCGCGGCGACGTGTTTGAGGCACAGAAGGCCGGCGTGGCAGCCACCAAGCTTCTCACCTGCACCAAGCATGTGTTCACAGCCAAGATAGAGGCTGCCGACCGCGTGTGCCAGTACAACACATGCAAGCAACCGTTCAAATGGTACTACTCATGCAAGGTTTGCGGCAAGTGCGAACGCAACAAAGCGCACACTTTCAGCGCCAGATCGGGAGCCGAAGTACTGGAATGGCACTCCATGGGCGAGGACATAGCCAACGACCAGGCATACATCGGCGTGAACGCAGCTGGTGAGCACCTCTACTGGAAGAGCTGCGTCTATTGCGGCATTTCACACAGCTACCACATGAAACACCTCGTACCCAGAGACCAGAAAATGATGGGTATGGACGGCACTTTCGAACAGTACAAGGCCGGAATGCTCGAAAACCTGAAGAGCACGGAAAATATGTGCCTGCTGCAGACGACACTGCCGAGCGACGAGATGTTCATACTGCCGCGCAAGTCGGAAGCCAAGATGAGCGTGTGGGCGCAGGACGGCGTGAACCGCGCCCTGTGCGACAACCTCATCGACGACGCCGTGCTCGGCAACGACTACACCAAACCCGTGACCCGCGAACAGCTGCGCTCCATAATGACACTGCTCGTGAAGGAGATGTCAGGAAAGGACGCATCAGCCGGAGCCATCGGACTAGACGACGCCGCACTGCCACAGAGCGGCAGCGTGACACGGCAGGAACTGGCGGCATACATACACCGCACACTGCTCTACCTGGAACAGAACTCCGAACTGGCTTACAGCGAATACGAATCGAGACTGCCGAAATACACCGACCACACACAGATAAAGGAATGGGCAAAGGAACCTATGGCGTTCTGCAACGCACTGGAAGTGATCGACCCCAAAACAGCAACGACACTCGCACCCAACGAAGTATGCACCATTGAGTTTGCACTCACCACCGCAGAACGCGCCACCATGGCACACCGCACAGGCTGGTATCAGGCAGTGTCTCCCGGCGAATTGGAGGACTTCCTCTCACCCATAGGCGAACGCAACCACTACACCTTCGTATCGACATTCGGCAACTGCGACCGCATCTGGGCGTCGCGCGTAACGAACGGAATGTACAACAGTCTGCCGACGACAGAGCCTTTCACCGGCGCACGCTGCTATGTCGATGCACGAGCACTGCACCCCATACGCGCGAAGATGGGCAAAGGCTACATGAAAAACGCCAACGAAGGCATAGCTGCCGTCAAGAAAATAGCGGGCGGAGGCAAAAAGAAAGAAAAGAAGAAAGGCTCCGACATAGTGAAGAAAGGTGTGAAAGGGCTTCTGAACATTCTGAAATAAAAACTCCCAAAAAAGCATAAAAAGGAAACCCACACAACTGTTTCACATTAAAAATCATTAACTTTGCATCGGGCATGAGCAGCGTTGCCACATCGCTCATGATCCGATGCAAACTTGTATATAAGAAATAGCCAAAACCTATCAACATTATTTATATGAAGAAAATCACACTTTTGCTTTCGGCCTTGTGCCTGACGGCAGCCGTTCCTGCCACCATGCAGGCACAGAGCGAGTTCAAACTCGTGGAGGAAAGCGTCACCGACGCCGACAACACGCCGCTTCCGGTATTCCCCGTTCCCTCCGAACGGCAGCTGAAGTGGAACGAGACGGAGTTCTACGCCTTCTACCATTACGGAATGAACACATACACGGCATCGGAATGGGGTGCCGGAACAGAGAACGAATCGCGCTTCGCACCGACAAAGAAACCCAACCCGCGCCAATGGCTCACAGCCGCTAAGGCAGCAGGAATGAAGGGCGGCATAGCCGTGGTGAAACACCACGACGGCTTCTGTCTGTGGCCAACAAAGACAACGACACACTGCGTGTCATCGTCATCCAGCGCCAACGCCAAGGCCACCAACATACCGCAGGACTTCGCCGACGCCGCACGCGACCTCGGCATGAAGTACGGTTTCTACGTGTCGCCGTGGGACCTGAGTTCACCCTACTGGGGCGAGAAGGACAAAGACGGCAACTACACCGACAACTACGCCAAGAAAGTGTTCCTGCCACAGTGCGTGGAACTGGCAAAATACGGCACCGACCAGTTTGAGATGTGGTTCGACGGAGCTACCGGCGGCGACCATGAAGGCGGCTACGGCAGCAAGACATCTACCGAAAAGCGCACCATCGACAACGCACAGACCTACTACGACATACCCAATCTGCGCGACTCCATACACAACCTGCTCCCCGACTGCGTGATGTGGGGCGTGGGCGGCGAGGCACGCTGGATAGGAAACGAACAGGGATGGGCAGGCGAAACAAACTGGGCCATGGGCGATGCCGAGACCGGCGATGAGAACGGATGGCAATGGCATCCGGGCGAAAGCGACGCCAAGGCAACGACAGGAGGATGGTTCTGGAAATCGTCGGATGTGATGCTCAGCGCCGAACGCCTCTTCCAGATGTACCTTGAGACTGTGGGACGCAACGCGACACTCATCCTCAACCTGCCGCCCGACCGCAGCGGTGAACTGCCGGCAAGCACCGTCAGCCGCATGGAGGAACTCGGAGCACTGATGGCAAAACGCCTCGGCACCGACCTTGCAACATCGGCCAAGGTGAGCGTGAGCGAGACACGACAGGCCGGAGCCAACCGCAACTACGCCGCAACAAACATGACCGACGGCGACAAGAACACCTACTGGGCCACCAACGACGGCACCACACAGGCCACAATAACCCTCACATGGGACGATGTGAAGACAGTGCGCTATGTCAGTCTGATGGAATACATACGCCTGGGACAGCGCGTGAAGAGCTTCACCATAGAGACAAGCGAGGACGGCAAGAACTTCACCCGACGCGCATCGAATGTCGGCACAACGACAATAGGCTACAAGCGCATCATACCCCTCAACGGAAGCACAAAGGCAAGCTACGGCACCGGCTACAAGGCCAAGGCCGTGCGCATCACCATCAACGACAGCAAGGCATGCCCGCTCATCCACACACTCTCTGTTTACTAACACACACAACAACAAGCAAACATCATGAACGCAAAGAAATATATATGCCTGGCAGGAATAATGATTCCCATGGCCATGCAGGCGCAGAACCAGACCATCTGCGACTTCGAGACAGCCGACAGCTACAAGAAGGTGAGCGTGTATGACACATGGGCGGATTCGCCATTCCGCACCGGCCGCCTCAAAGGCAATGCCAAGGTGGTGAACAACCACCTCAACGACACCGACATCACTCTGGGATACGCACCCAACACCTCATCGAAGATACTCGGCGTGCAGCGCTCACGCTTCGGCAGCAACACCTTCGGCGCACTCGTGGAACTGAAGGAACCCCTGGCACTGAAGAAACAGACGCAGTATGTACATATAAAGATGTATGCACCGAAGTCAAGCAAGGTGATGCTCATAGGACTGGGCAACAGAACCGACCGCACACATCAGCCGAAGACCACCGAACAGTTCTGGAGCGTGCCACGCAACCAGGTGGAAGCCAACAAATGGTGCGACATCGTCTTCCCCATCTCAGGAGCCAACGGCATCAACATCTACAGCCTGCTCGTAGTAGTGGACCGCGAGTCGCCGCACGCACTCAGTGCCGACTACGCCGCCTACATCGACGACATCATCCTCAGCACAAGCAGCGACCCGTTCTTCTCAAGCACCCCCTACCCGATAAACTATGAGACCTCGACGAAGATAACACACGCCGAACGCTACACCACAGGCATCACCTTCAAGGGCAGCGAAGGCACACAGAACATCGCCGTAAACCAGAAGACGGACAAACTGCTCTACCACGACAAGATGGCCACCACCATTCTCGCCAAACCCGGAGAGACGCTGACACCGACAGCCAACTTCAACGGCAGCTGGATGGCAGGCTATGTCTATATAGACAAGGGCAACGACGGCGCATTCAACGTGACATACAACGACAACAGCATCACCGACATGGGCGACCTCATGAGCTACTCGCTCTTCAAAGGCAAGACCAGCACGGGCGCAACCGTCGCAGGCACACAGTCGCCAAGCGCAAACGCACCGGCATTCACAATACCGGAAGAACAGAAGCCGGGCTTCTACCGCATCCGTTACAAGCTTGACTGGGACAACGTGGATCCGGGTGGCAACACCACCGCAGCCAACCCCATCACCGGCAACGGCGGAATCATCGTCGATGCACGCATCAACATACATGCCGACAACGTGAATCTGTCGCGTGCGACAGAAGAGAACGGCGGCGGACTCAACGGCGACATCCTGCTTGCCAACGGCGATGCCGTGACAGGCAAGACCACACCTTTCAACAAGGCATTCGCAGTCAAGGCTATCCCCGCACCCGGATTCGAGTTCGACTATGTGAAGATACGCCACGGCTACAACCTCGAAGGTGTCAACGAACTCTACGGCAACAAGCAGTGGGAGGAAGTGAGAGTGAACGCATCGCAGTTCACCAACGGCGAGTACACCATCCCAGCATCAATGGTTGATGGCGACCTGCGCTTCGTGCCGTTCTTCAAAAGCGTCACCGCCATCAGCGAAACAGAAGCAAAGGACAACGGCGTTTCCTTTCGCACAGAACCAGGCAAACTGATTGTCAGCACAGAGTCGGCACAGAGCCTTAACATCGTCGATACGACAGGGAGCGCAGTCTTCAGCGGAACAGTGGAAGGCACACACACCATCATGCTCCATGCCGGCGTGTATGTAGCGAACGGCAAGAAACTGCTGGTGCCGTAAAGCATCAACAGACTGACACATAAAACAGCGGCAGACCGAAGCCACGCCCACCCATCTGTGGACAGCTTCAGTCTGCCGCCGTTTTTCGTATCTACACCTATTAGGAGTTACGAGTTAGGAATTACGACTTAGGATTTATGAATTATGAATTCTTAATTATGAATTAGCAACATAGGAGGTCGAGCGGGACGCTCGACCTCCTATGTTGCCAATTCATAATTCGTAATTCCTAACTCGTAATTCCTCGTAAGCGTATCCGCGATGCAGCCTTGTACACGTTCGTTCATCATTATACCTTT
>USEC01000037.1 GCA_900553595.1 uncultured Prevotella sp.
AAGAGACGGAACTGGCAAAACTTTACACGATGATTTTTAAGTATTTAACATTGTGCGGGGACACAAAAAGATTCCTCCCAAACGACAAGTTTCTATAAGCTTTCCTTTTTCTCCCCCAACCCTTCATTTAAGAAGCTTAGCCAAATCTTGAAAAAGGAAACGCCCCTAACTTCATTCCATTATATTGACCGCTCGTTCCACCAACCACGAACGCTTTTCTAGAAACAAAAAAAGAGGAATCCATTTTTGGAATTCCTCTTTAGAAGATTATAGTGATTCCGCAGGGATTCGAACCCTGGACCCACAGCTTAGAAGGCTGTTGCTCTAATCCAACTGAGCTACGGAACCATCAAAATCGGGTGCAAAAGTAATCATTTTTATTGACATTCCATATATCAGACAATTAGTTTTTGCTTTTTTTTACATTTCAGGGCTATTATGCCCTATCGGCTCCAAGACTTTTCTGATTTTACATATTATTATTTTAAGACCGACTGACTGCAACACAATTCAAGGATTCTAACAAATGAGCGGCAAGTAAGAAAACGAAACAATCACAAAAAATGGCAAAAAGAAGCGAAACAAACAAAAAAATCAAAATAATTAGGGGAAAGCCTACATCGTTTTAGGGTTTTTCCCTAATTTTGTATTACAAATAGCATTAATTTTGCACCAGATAAAGAAGCATCCATTCAAGCCTCTACCCATATTGGCAAGAAGATGCATCGCATAGAGGACATATAAAAACATCAAGAATTATGATAACAAGATTATTATTAATTTCGGCTTTATTCGGAGTGCTTCCCCAGACAGTGGCAGCACAGGACGACGACCTTTACTTTGTCCCGAAGAAACAGGCCAAGCAAGAAAGCGGAGCAGACGCCGCTTATCAACGAAAAGACGCGCCAACATATTATTGTGGTTCAAACCGTAACGTAGATGAATACAACCGACGCGGCAAGCTGAAAAGCTACTATCAGAAAATAGGAACCGACTCTTTGGGCAATGACATAATAGAATTCCACGACGGAGAGGAGGTTTGGAATGCCGACGATACGGATTCTGCCGTAAACATCTACCCCGGTTCCGAGAGCTACTTCGACGACAATGATTTTGCTTACAGCCGGCGGATGAGTCTCTTTGACGACTTCTACGGTTGGTATTCACCATATTACAGCTATTGGTCACGCCCGTATTGGCGTTCATGGTATGGCTGGTACGACCCGTGGTATGCAGGATGGTATGGAAACGGATGGTACAGCCCGTGGTTTTACAACAACTTCTACGGCTGGGGATACCCATACTACGGTTGGGCAGGATGGTACACACCGGGCGTGCATTACAGATACTCCGGTCCGTCGGGAACCAGAAACCACGCCAATAGCGGCGGAAGGTTCTACGGCAACCGCATCAATACCAACGGCACAACCAACCGCAACACGTTCAACAGGAGGAACAACACTACCAATGACAACCGCAACTCATTCGGCAGACGCCGCAGTTCCTACAACAACAACTACAATTCCAACCAGTACCAAACTCCAAACCGTCCGTCACAATCATTCGGACAAAGCAGTTTCGGCAACAGCCGTGGCAGCTTCGGAGGAGGTTCCGGCTTCGGAGGAGGCAACAGAGGCGGAGGCGGTTTCGGCGGCGGAAGCCGTGGCGGTGGATTTGGCAGCCGTCGCTAAACAGCGAAAGCCCGAAAAGAGAAACGATAACCGTACAAATATGCCAAAAGCATAAATAACAGAAAAATCAAAAAGACAGTATTATGAAAAAAATATTTCCAGCAATGGCTCTTACACTGCTTTGTGCGACAGCCAATGCACAAGAGACATACGAGAACGCTCCTCTTGCATCCAAAGACCTTAACGGAACAGCGCGTTATGTAGGTATGGGCGGAGCCATGGAGGCTTTGGGAGCAGACATTACGACCATGGGCACCAACCCTGCCGGTATCGGAATGTTCCGAAGAAGCGCAGCCAACGTCTCTTTCGGCATGATAACACAGAATGAGGCCAACAGTTTTGCAAATGCAGACAAAACAAACATGAGTTTCGATCAGGCAGGATTCGTTTACTCCATGCGCTCCGGTCGGCATTCGTATGTGAACTTCGGATTCAATTACAGCAAGAGCAAGAACTTCAACCAGATTCTTTCCGCTGCCGGCAAGCTGAACAATGCCTCCCAGAACAAGCTTTCCGGACTGAAGAACTACAACGGTGTCTATCAGTTGAAAAGCAAGAACGGCACCCTGTCGAGCGAGCACGCCACATTCAACCAGCTCGACTATCTTTACAGCAATGTGATTTTAGGTGACAGAAACAGCATCCTTGCCGACCAGAACGGCAACATGATTGGAGACGGAACATACGGTTTTCTTGTACGCCCCACAGTCAATTCCGATGGAAGCACAACTTACGACCCCACATATTATAATGCTACGGACTACCAATTTTCACGAGGCAACACGGGATATATAGGTCAATACGACTTCAATATAAGTGGAAATGCAAACGACCGCATATATTGGGGTGTCTCCTTCGGCCTGTATGATGTGCATTACAACAACGAGAGCCTGTACAAGGAGAACATCGTCGATGGCGGCACCGGCATAGGTTCTGTGGCAGTGAACGATGTGCGCCAGATAACAGGAACCGGATTCGACGCCAAGTTAGGTATCATCGTCCGTCCCGTCGAGGAGTCTCCGTTCCGTGTAGGTCTGTACACCCACACCCCGACATGGTATGATCTCAGAACAGCCAACTACACCCGCCTTGACAACAACCTCAACAAGAACTACGGAGCACATGACTACGGCGAGAACAGCGAAAGCTACGACTTCAAGTTCTACACGCCATGGCGTTTCGGAGTAAGTCTCGGTCACACCGTGGGCAACTATCTTGCCATAGGCGCCACATACGAATATGCGGACTACAGCAGCTGCGACATACGCATAAACGACGGCGGAACATACGACTATTGGGGCAATTACTACGAAGAGAGTCATCGTGATGCAGCGATGAAAGAAAGCATAAAGCAGATTCTCAAAGGCGTATCAACGCTGAAGGTGGGCGTTGAATACAAACCTGAAAAGAGCATTTCATTGCGCTTAGGCTACAACTATGTGGCTCCGATGTACAATGCCAACGGATACAAGGACGGCACAATCTCGTCGTATGGTTCGTTCTACAGCTCTTCCACCGACTACACAAACTGGAAAGCCACCAACCGCATAACAGCAGGTATAGGCTATACCTACAACAAGCTGTCCATCGACCTTGCCTACCAATACAGCCAGACCGACGGCGAGTTCTATCCGTTCATGAGCTACAAAGACAAGGACAACGCCAGCTACGACAACATCTGCAATGCCGTAAACGTAAGCAACAAGCGCAACCAGCTGCTCCTTACACTGGGCTACAAATTCTAAACGGCAACGTGTTCCAGCAACAAACGAAACAATAACAGCTGAAACATAAAAACAATACGCCACCCGTTATGATTTGCAACACATCAAAAGCAAATCATAGCGGGTGGCTTTTTTGTTGGTGTCAGAAATTCATCCTGACATCAACACCTATCTGACACGGCATTCCACGCTGTGCGAAACAAAGCTTTTCACCAGTAGCCGAACTTTCCAACGCAAATGTGTTATACTTTGCAGAAGTGAGGTTCTTTCCCCAAAGGCTGAGTTTCACCAGTCCGAAATCGGCATCGACATGGGCATTGAGCAATGCGTAGAAATTCTGGCTGTATGAGTTGTCCTCATCCCAATAGATGTTTCCCATAGCTGTCGTGCCAGCCCCTATCACAATATTGCGCAGACATGAATTTCTTACGCCAATACGGTAATTGGCAGCCGCGCCCAACGTTTGCAGCGGAATATAAGGAACACGCTTGTTACGATAATCCTTAACCACATCATTTCCATCAACCTTGACACGGTCAGTATATTCTCTGAACACCGTATTGGTCAAAGCATAGCTCACCTGCCAATCGAAATGATTGTCAAAAGCGGCACCACGCAGCGACAATTCTCCTCCAAGACTCCTGCTTTTTCCTGCATTCACCATCATACGTCCGAAACCATACTGACCAGCCATGACCGACAGCTGCTGGTTGCTTATGTACATATAGAATGCCGACATATCAAGATGTACGCTGTTGTCGAAAAGGTTAAGATGACAACCCAGTTCGTAATTCCAACTCACCTCAGGCTTGTATGAAATCGTTGCATTCACTTTCTCATAATCGGCAGGAGTGTGTGCCACATCGACATCACCGCCCATAGCATTCCGAGCGTTTGCATTCAACTCTGTCTGAAGAATGTCAGAGAACATCTGTATGTTGTAGCCCCCTGCCCTATATCCCTTGCTGAGCAACGCATACAGGACATTGTTGTCCGCGAGCCTATAGCTAAGTGCCACTTTGGGAAGAAGCTGACTGAATCCATCCGAAGCGTCAGAGTTGAGCCGCGATACTATTTTAGAAGAGCGGCTCACCCCCATCACCTCTGCAACCAGCCTCATTTCCGCTTCCGTATCATAATGCACTCTGACATTATTATAATCATAACGCAGCCCGACGGTAGCGGTAAGACGGGGCGTAATATGTATGTTCGACTCATGGAAGACGCCGACATTCAATTGCGGAGTGCTGAAACTGCCTGGAACCTGCATGGAAAGCCCCACGTTCACGCCTCCTGCCCTGTCGATAATCGCCGAAGCAGCCGCTTCGGACATTCCCATGTCCGTAAAGCCTTTCAGTATTCCTTTATAGATGGAAGTCCTTATGCCACGCGCAATGTTTGAAGTCATGGCATCGCCGAAATACACGGGACCATCGGTGTGCAGCCACTGGTAGCTTGCAGTGGCACCGAACAGCCAGTTCCAGAAATCCCGTTTCCGGCTTTTTATGGTAAGTTCCTCCGTCACGGCATTGTTTATCTGCGATTGGAGGAGATGCATATAATCGGCAGCGGTATAATCCTGGTCCATAAGGATTTCGTCGCGCAAGTACTGATAGCTCGTCGTTGAGTTCAGAAGGAAATTCCCTCCGTCATACTTCAAGCCGACACCCGTGGTGAACATATCCCTACGATAATGGTTCAGGAAATTAGACGAAGGGTCGGATGTAACTCCCGTCTCCGGATTGAAGACACCGTAAGCAAACGCGTCCTGACTTACATGCTGATAGTCGGCCGTCAGACTGACAGTAAGCCTGCGGTCGGGTGTGAAGACGAAACGCAGGCGTCCGCCGGCTTCGTTCATCAAATCGGCACGCGAGTCGAGTGCCGAATTATGAAGAAAACCATTTTGTCCGTCATAAAATCCGGCAACAGAAAACGCCACATTGTCGTTGATTTTCCCATAATGACCTACTTCCACGTTTCTCCAAAGATAAGAACCTATGCCCAACTTCACATCAGTGCCACTGTATTGCATCGGATTTTTAGTATATATACGCACGATTCCACCCTCCGTGTTCTGCCCGTAAAGAGTGCCTTGCGGTCCGCGCAGCACATCAATGCGTGCGACATCATAGAAGTGGGAGTTGTATGCGCTCTTGCATATAACGGGAACATCATCGACATAAATGCCCACCGCCGGGTTGTTTATCCTTGAGCCAAAGCCTCGCAAATATATAGAAGAGGTGTAACGTGCGCCATAGTTAGGCATTACAAAAGAAGGAACGTATGCCGAGACATCACGCAAATCCCTCACCCCGTTCCTATTAATGTCGCTGGCTGAAAGCGACGACGAACTCAACGGTTGCCGGCGCAGCCTGAAAGCCTCCTTAGGCTGGTTTATCACCACAATCTCCTCTATATCATGTACTACGGACGAATCCGTCTGGTTTACGCCGGGGGTGTAGCCGTCGATAATTGCGGCCTCTACTGAAAGAGGAAACGCAAGAACCGAAGCAAAAAACAATTGCATCTTCTTATTATCCATTTTCAAAATTTTAACGAGTGCAAAATTACGGAAAAAGTATATGGGCGGCAATCATAACATATTATGATTACCATCCCGTCGGCCGCGGCATACTAACAAAAGCGGGCACACGTTATGAGCAAGACAAACGCACCCGTTATGCACGAAAAACGCAATGATTCGGCACGGGAAAAGCACCGGTTTGCAAACAAGGCTTGTTTTGCTTGCAAAGAAGCCTTCTTCGGACGACAAAGAAGCCTTGTTTTGAGAGTAAACAAGGCTTCTTTTCAAACCGACAAAACAACCACTTGATTTTAAGCACCCGTCCCACTGAAAAACAAGAAGTTCAGAAGCAGTACCCGCAAAGCCACGAAAAGAGCGAACGGCACTGCCATGCAAAGAGAAATTTATTCAGCGAAGAACACGATTATGTTGGCGATTTTCAGTAACTTTGCAAAAAGTTATTTAGAAGATTAGCACATTTATGAAACAGACAAAGATTGTTGCTTCGATTAGTGACAGACGATGCGATGTGGACTTTATCCGCAAATTGTTTTTTGCAGGAATGAACGTTGTCCGCATGAACACCGCACATGCCACACCGGAGGGGATAAAGACGATTATAAGGAACACAAGAGCCGTGTCGCCGCACATCGCACTGATGATTGACACAAAAGGTCCGGAGGTGCGTACCACGAACGTGACGGAACCCATAAGTTTCAAAACCGGCGACGTTGTGAAGATTTTCGGCAGACCGGAAATGGACTCCACCCACGACATCGTGAACGTGTCATACAAAGACATAACCAAAGATGTGAAGGTGGGCGACCACATGCTGTTCGACGACGGCGAGATTGACATGGAAGTAATCGAGAACGTCGGACCCATGCTCGTAGCACAAGTGCAGAACGACGGGATGCTGGGAGCACACAAGAGTGTGAACGTTCCGAGAGAGCACATCGCACTGCCGGCCATCACCCCCAAAGACCACCAGAACATACTGCTCGCCATCGAGGAGGACATTGACTTCATCGCCCACTCATTCGTGCGCTCCGCCGCCGATGTCATGGCTGTACAGAAAATTCTGGACGAGCACAACAGCGACATCAAGATTATCTCAAAGATAGAAAACCAGGAAGGCGTAGATAATATAGATGAAATCATCGACGCTTCATACGGTATAATGATTGCCCGCGGCGACCTTGGAATAGAAGTGCCCATAGAGCGCATCCCAGGCATACAAAGGCAAATCATCCGCAAATGCATGATGAAGAAGAAGCCTGTAATCGTCGCCACACAGATGCTTCACACGATGATAAAGAACCCACGCCCTACAAGGGCCGAGGTAACCGACATCGCAAATGCAATATATTCCTACACCGACGCCCTTATGCTCAGCGGCGAAACGGCAAGCGGCAAGTACCCTCTTGAGGCCGTGCAGACCATGGCAGCAATAGCCGAACAGGCTGAAAAGGACCGCGCCATACTGAGCGACTATGAGGTGCCGATGAACAAAAACTGCTCACAGCGTGAGTTTCTTGCACACGCAGCCATCGACTCCACACGGCGTCTGGGAGTGGCAGGCATCATCACCGACAGCGAAACGGGCGAGACCGTGCGCCACCTTGCAGCTTTCCGCGGCCCGAACCCCATTCTGGCTATATGCTACAAGGAAAAGACACAACGCTGGCTCAACCTGAGTTTCGGTGTCATCGCAATACACCAAAAGGAACACGCGTCGCCGGAATACATTTTCTCTGCTGCATTAAGAATGCTGCGACAGAAAGGCTACATCACACTGAACGACAAGATAGCGTACCTCAGCGGAAGCTTCGGAGAGAACGGCGGTACCACATTCCTTGAAATAAACGAAGCAAGGCAGGTCTTCGACAAGTCGTACGAATTCCATCTGCCACACACTTCAGCAAGCAAGTGATTTTCCATAAAGCAAAATATAAACAACATTCATTTCGCCGGTACATGACTCATGGAACGTGGAGAGAAAGAAGCTCCATACAGGTGTCAAGACAAACGCCGGCGACAATCTAATAAAAAAAGAAGAAATATGAAAGCATTCGTTTTCCCAGGTCAAGGTTCACAATTCGTAGGAATGGGCAAAGACCTTTACGATTCAAATGAAAAAGCAAAGGAACTTTTCGAGAAAGCCAACGAGACTCTCGGCTTCCGCATCACCGACATCATGTTCGCCGGAACTGACGAGGAACTGACACAGACAAAGGTCACCCAACCCGCAGTATTCCTTCACAGTGTGATTTCAGCCATCTGTCTGGGCGAAGGCTTTGCCCCGGCAATGGTAGCAGGCCACTCTCTCGGAGAACTTTCGGCACTGGTAGCAGCAGGAGCATTAAAGTTTGAAGACGGACTGAAACTCGTTTATGCCCGTGCCATGGCCATGCAAAAGGCTTGCGAGGCCGTTCCCGGAACAATGGCAGCCGTAATTGGTCTGCCCGACGAAACAATAGAGGACATCTGCAAAGAGGTAAGTTCTGACGGCAACATTGTAGTTCCAGCCAACTACAACTGCCCCGGACAGCTTGTAATAAGCGGCAACGTGGATGCAATAAACATCGCATGCGAGAAGCTTAAGGCAGCAGGAGCAAAGCGTGCACTGCCCTTGAAGGTAGGCGGAGCCTTCCACTCACCTCTCATGCAGCCGGCAAAGGAGGAATTGGAAAAGGCTATAGAAGCGACAACATTCAGCGCTCCAAAATGTCCCGTATATCAGAATTTCGACGGCAAGGCACACACACGGCCCGAAGAAATCAAGGCTAACCTCATTGCACAGCTCACTGGAAGCGTAAGATGGACAGAATGCGTGCAGAACATGATTAGCGACGGTGCCGACGACTTCACAGAATGCGGTCCGGGCAAGGCACTCCAAGGCATGATAGGACGCATCGACAGAAACGTTTCTGCTCACGGTATAATCTAAAAAAGATTTATGAACCGGCAGAAAATCATAATCTACCAGATTTTCACCAGACTTTTCGGCAATCATTCCACAACCTGCAAGGAGAACGGAACGATTGCCGAAAACGGTTGTGGAAAAATGAACTTCTTCAATTCCGAAGTGCTGTCGAAAATTAAAGCGAAAGGTGTCACACACATTTGGTACACCGGACTGATTCGACACGCTACGGCAACCGACTATTCAGCATACGGCATTCCACGCCAGCACCCTGCCATTGTCAAGGGAAAAGCAGGTTCGCCATACGCCATTACCGACTATTACGACATCGACCCAGACCTGGCCGAAAACATAGACAAGCGTATGGACGAATTCAAACGCTTGGTGAAAGACACGCACAAAGAGGGAATGAAAGTGATTATCGACTTCGTTCCCAACCATGTAGCAAGACAATATCACTCGATAGCCAAGCCTGCCGCTGTACGCGACCTGGGCGAGGACGACAACACACAAATGGGATTCACACCGCGAAACGATTTTTATTATTGCGTGGGCGAACCGTTCATGCCATCAATAGATTTAAGCAAAAACGCCGATGAACCATACCATGAATTCCCGGCAAAGGCTACAGGTAACGACCATTTTGACAGTCATCCCGGCATGAACGACTGGTATGAGACGATAAAAATCAACTACGGCATTGACTATTGCGATGCCGGAGGACGCTCGACACACTTCTGCCCTGCCCCAGACGCATGGCAGAAGATGGTGGACATACTACTGTTCTGGGCTGCGAAAGGCATTGACGGATTCCGCTGCGACATGGCAGAAATGGTGCCAACGGAGTTCTGGCAATGGGCAATCGCAAAGGTAAAAGCAGAATATCCCGACATCATTTTCATCGCGGAAGTATATAATCCGGCAGAATACCGCAACTATGTCGCCGCTGGATTCAACTACCTGTACGACAAAGTGGGGATGTACGACACAATGCGTGCAATCATTTGCGGACACTGCCCCACCTCAGCAATAACCGGAGCATGGCAAAACGTGGACGACATTCACGACAACATGCTCTACTTTCTTGAGAACCACGACGAACAACGCATTGCCAGTGACTTCTTTGCTGGTGATGCACGGCGTGCATTCCCCGCATTTGTGACGAACATTCTTATGCGACAGAACCCGTTTATGCTTTATGCCGGACAGGAATATGGAGAAAGAGGCATGGATAAGGAAGGTTTCAGCGGCTGCGACGGACGCACGACCATATTCGATTACTGGACTGTAGGCACTCTGCACAGAGCATTCGTTGAAGGCAAAAGTACGGAAGAAGAGTCGGCTTTGGAAAGATGCTATTCTGAAATAATGAATATTGCCATAGGCGAAAAAGCCATAGCAAACGGTGTCTTTTTCGATTTGATGTATGTGAATCCGCAACTTGGCGAGAAACAATACGCCTTCCTGAGAAAAGCCGACAAGGAATTGCTGCTTGTAGTAACAAACTTTTCTGCGGAGAAAGCATACTGTAAAATCAATGTTCCTGAACATGCGTTCGACTTCCTGCAAATTCCCTACGACAAGGCAAATGCAAAGGATTTGCTGTCAGAAAAGACACTGTCAATTGACTTCAGCAGCAATCATTGCATAAACACGGAAGTTGAAGGTTTCGGATGTACCATCTTAAAATTTGAATTCAATATGGAAAATGAGATTGTATTCAACGAGCACAACAAGGAAGAATTCCCTCCTGCCCACACGGCAGAGCACCTGCTCAACCAGACAATGATGCGTATGTTCGGTTGTGAACGCTCTTCAAACGCTCACATAGAACGTAAGAAAAGCAAAATAAGCTACACCCTCGACCACAAACCTTCGCGTAAAGAAGAGAAAGAAATAGAGGACCGCATGAATGAACTCATAGCCGAAGACATGCCTGTAAGATACGAAGTGGTGGACAGGAATGAGGTACCTGCCTCGGTAACCCTTTCCAAGCTGCCGCAGGACGCATCAGAAAAGATTCGCTTGGTATATATCGGCGATTATGATGTCTGCCCATGTCTGGGCAAACATGTGCGCTCAACGGGTCAGATAGGCAAGTTTGTAATGCTTGGAACAAACTGGGATGAGATAAAACACTCATTCCGAATAAGATACAAAATCGTTTGATTCCTGTCAGAAAACGACAAAGACCGCACCAGAATCTCAGTGAGATGCCGATGCGGTCTTTGTCGTTTCATGCCCGAACAGTTATTTTATTCCCCGTTTATTAAGAGCTTCCGAATACTTCTTAGCATTATCCAGATGTTCTGAATAAGTGCGGGAGAAGTTGTGAGTGCCGCTGAAATCCTCCTTGGCGCACATATACAAATAGTCGTGGTGCACACGGTTGAGGACGGCATCTATACCTACAATGCTGGCAATACGTATAGGTCCGGGAGGCAGTCCCGTGTTCTTATATGTGTTATACGGACTTTTAATGCTCAACAGCTTATTGTAGATACGATGCAAATCGAATTGTTTCCACGCAAACTTTATCGTCGGATCGGCCTGAAGCGGCATTCCGTTTGGATACTCCGAGTTGCGAAGCATCAAGCGGTTGTAGTACATTCCGGCGATAGCAGGCTTTTCTGCATCATTGGCGGTCTCTTCATCAATGATGCTTGCAAGCGTCGTCACCTGTACAGGAGTCATGCCCATCCGTTCAGCCTTGGCTTTTCGGTCTGCATTCCAGAACTTATTGCACTCCTTGTTCATCCTGTCAAGGAATTTTTCGGGGCTTACATTCCAATAGATATCGTAAGTATTGGGAATGAACATGCAGGCGATTGTCGCCGTGTCATAACCGTATTTCACACACATGGCCTCATCGGTGAGTGCCTTGTATATCGTGACGCTGTCCAGCATAAGCTTCTTCGAGAGGTCGGATGCAAGTTTGTCAAGAGTGCGAACCGGCCGTATGGTGAGATTCAGAGGCGTTTGCAGTCCGTTCTTCAAGTGTCTGAACACCATTAAAGCGCCGTCGCCCGGCTTGATTTCATAGCGTCCGCTACGCACATGCTGACCATAATCGCTATACCCGACCAATGTTCTCACCGCCGTCATGGAGTGTCCTGTGCCGACGACCGACAGCTTTGTCATGACGGAATCAACGGTATCGTCGTTATCAATATAGACGAATTTCGATTCCGACTGTCCTGAAAATGACGAGAAAAAGTAATAATAGACAAGTCCGAACAGCACCAGCACACCTGTGATGCACAATGCCATATACTGTTTTTTGCGAATCTTATTCATAGCCACATAACAATATTTTTAATCATAATAGGATTGCTTAATCCCCCAATAACTTCCCCATTAAACAAAACAAGGAATACCCTTGTAGGATATTCCTTTTGTTTTTCTTCATGAATCAAGTGCTTATGCTTCAGCAGGAGCCTCTTCTGTTGCTTCTGTTTCAGCATTTGCAGCCTCTGCTTCTGCCTTTGCAGCAGCCTCAGCAGCCTTCTTCTCAGCTACCTTCTTAGCAATAGCTTCATTCACTTTCTTTTCAGCTTCGAGTTCCTTGGCGGCAGCTTCTTTCTTTGCCTTTGCCTCGCTCTCGATTACAGAGTCAAGACCTTTCTGCTTGTTCTCCTTCCATGCGTTGAACTTTGCCTGTGCAGCTGCCTCATCGAATGCGCCCTTCTTAACGCCACCGCGGAGATGCTTCATCATGTAAACGCCCTCACCCTTGAGGATGTTGCGTGTAGTGTCTGTAGGCTGTGCGCCTGTTTCCACCCAGTAAAGTGCACGCTCGAAATCCAAATCTACAGTAGCAGGATTGGTGTTTGGATTGTAAGTACCAATCTTTTCAGTAAATCTACCATCACGTGGTGCTCTTGCGTCAGCGATAACGATGCGGTAAAAAGCCTGTCCTTTGCGTCCGCCGCGCTGCAATCTGATCTTTGTTGCCATTTTTTATTATACTTTTAGGTTTGAATTATGCCATCAACTCGTGACAGCGGCTGCAAAATTAGCAAAAAAAGCTGTAATACAACTCATTTACAACAACTTTTCTCCACAAATTAGATAATATTAACTGTATCAACACATACTGCCATTATTCAAGATTGCCTGCCGGTCTGCTTATCCTACAAGAAGAGCTTCAATACCGGCAAAGCATCAGCAAACGAAAAAGCGGAATAAGGTTTTACCTTTATTCCGCTTGAATATATGTGCGAACGTTTATTCAATCACCACCAACGGAGTGTCTTCCATGACGCTCTCGCCCTGCTTTACGCAAATGGCAGTAACCTTTCCGTCCTTTTCCGCTTCAAGATTGTTAGCCATCTTCATTGCTTCAAGCACGATTACAACATCGCCCTTCTTCACTTCATTACCTACTTCCACTTTGATTTCAGTAACAACGCCTGGCAATGGAGCTTTCAACGCATTGGCAGTATTCACATTTGCAGCACCTGCGGCAGAGTCATCGCTGGCAGGAGTCTGGCTTGCATTGCCAAGCACCACCTTCTTCTTTTCGGGTTCCTGCTCCTTTTCCATTTCAACATTGTAGTTCACGCCATTGACAGTGACTACTGCGTTGTTCTCTACAATCTCACCGATGGTAACATTATATTCCTTACCATCTATCGTGTATTTATATTCTTTCATTTTTAATGTCTTGATGGTTTTGCTGTCATCTGAAACGCTTTTGCATTCCACATTGTCGCACGTTGTTTGATTGTTATGATTCCCGGCTCCCTGTCATGCACGTTGTTGCCTCTGAAATCATGTAAAGCCATTGCTATTGCAGCATATATTGCATTATCTTCTTTTGCCATAATCGTCAGAAATATTACATTGGCATACATCCATGCTTCTTTGCCGGCAGCGACTGGCGTTTTGTTGCCAGCTGAGCCAGACCACGGCAAATGCGGAAACGAGTGTTGCGCGGTTCTATCACATCATCGATATAGCCGTATTGTGCAGCCTGATACGGGTTGGCGAACATCTCGGTGTATTCTTCCTCCTTCTCTGCGAGGAAAGCCTTGGGGTCTTCCTTGGTCTTCGCCTCTTTTGCACAAAGCACAGCAACGGCTCCACTTGCACCCATAACAGCGATTTCAGATGTCGGCCATGCGAAGTTAAGGTCGGCACGAAGCTGCTTACATCCCATAACGATATGGCTGCCGCCGTAGCTCTTGCGGAGTGTGATTGTAATCTTTGGCACTGTAGCTTCGCCGTATGCATAAAGCAGCTGTGCTCCATGAAGGATGACAGCATTGTACTCCTGACCCGTTCCCGGCAAGAATCCCGGTACATCGACGAGAGAAACAATAGGAATATTGAATGCGTCACAGAAGCGCACAAAGCGTGCAGCCTTACGGCTTGCGTTAGTATCAAGTACACCGGCATAGCATGAAGGCTGGTTGGCCACGATACCGACACTCTGTCCGTTGAAACGGGCGAAGCCTACAATGATGTTCTTGGCAAACTTGGCCTGCACCTCGAAGAATTCGCCATTGTCGGTGATTGCCCCAATCACCTTATACATATCGTATGCCATGTTGGGGTTGTCGGGAAGGATTTCGTTAAGCAAATCAGCCTTGCGGTCGATCGGGTCGGTGCATTCCACACGCGGAGCCTCTTCCGTATTGTTGGAAGGAATGTAGCTAAGCAGTGTCTTCAGAAGCTGCATAGCCTCTTCTTCCGTCTTGGCTGTGAAGTGTGTCACACCGCTCTTCGTGGCATGAACGGAAGCTCCGCCAAGATGTTCGGAGTCGATTTCCTCACCCGTCACAGTCTTTACAACCTTCGGACCGGTAAGGAACATGTATGAAGTATTCTCCATCATGAGGATGAAGTCGGTCAAAGCGGGAGAGTAAACAGCTCCACCTGCACACGGACCGAAGATTCCAGAAATCTGAGGTATAACGCCACTGGCAAGGATGTTGCGCTCAAAAATCTCGCCATATCCCGCAAGTGCACAAATACCTTCCTGAATACGCGCACCGCCTGAGTCGTTCATACAGATGACAGGCGCACCCATCGTCATTGCCATATCCATGACCTTACAGATTTTCTGTGACATTGTCTCGGAAAGAGAACCTCCGTTCACAGTGAAATCCTGCGCGTAAAGATAGACCAGACGACCATCGATAGTAGCAGAACCAGCCACTACTCCATCGCCAAGGAACTGCTTCTTTTCCATGCCAAAGTTATGGCAACGGTGAAGTTTGAACATATCGTACTCCTCAAACGAACCTTCATCGACGAGCATATCAATACGTTCACGCGCTGTGTATTTACCGCGTGCATGCTGCTTCTCAATGGCAACTTCGCCACCACCGAGACGAGCTTTCTCGCGCTTTGCGACTAATTCTTTTATTTTTTCTACTTGCTTGCTCATATTATAAATGTATTACAAATTTTCTATATTCTTTTGCGGAATGCAAAAGTACGAAAAAAATCGGAAAGACAGAAGCAGTTTCCGAAAAACCGACTCATTCACAATGATAATGACCTACAAAGTGGCAACAAAGTGCGTCAGTCCGCATCCAAACGGCAGCAATACCGTCCGGCAGCATCCGCATCACTGTAATGAAGAATCGACGAACGACAATGGCAGCAGATCCTTTGCGCTGTGTATCCTGTAAACACACGATTTGCCATAAAGGAGTATCTCCATCGGCTTTCCATACCTGTCCTCCACCCCGACGATTACCTGGCGACATGCCCCGCAAGGAGTTATCGGAAGTTCAAGCAACCCGCTTTCATTGCGTGCGGCTATGGCAAGCATTTTCACCGGCTGGGCAGGATGTTGCGCCTGCGCCGAGAACAGCGCCGTGCGTTCCGCGCACAACCCTGACGGGTAGGCAGCATTCTCTTGATTGGCACCTGTCACTATCTCGCCATTATCCAAAGCCACGGCAGCACCTACACGAAAGTTGCTGTATGGCGCATACGAATTGTATGTCGCCTTGACTGCCGACTCGACGAGACGCCTTTCATCGGGCGACAACTCATCAAAGTCCAACTGGTCGAACACGAAATTAGCCTGTAACTGTTTCATTCTTCTTTTGGTTTTTCTTCTTCACGATACTCATACGCACCTATATCCGGTTTCCCGTCACGCAGGAATCCCTCGCGGTCGGCAGGTGCGGAAGTCGCGGGGTCGGCCTTATCTACGGCAGCCGAAGTGGATTGCAGATGGAAGTCATAGCGCAACTTCTCCGTATCTATCTTCACAAAATTCTTTGTTCCTGCCGCAGTGGTATCTTCCGGATTTTCAAACACAACGGAAACGAAATGCACACTATCGTCCGTCTCAACCGGAGGTGTGCGAATTATGCAATGATTAAAGTCGAAATTAAATTCATTAGTATTGTCATCCGACGGTTTCTCACCCGTCAGTTCGTCCGCCGAATAGCCCGTCACCAGCGTGTTGGTGCATACAAACGACTTCAGAGGATGGTCGATTCCCGAAAAACGCAACGCACTGCCACGGCTCGAATCAAACGGATAGAACTGCGCCAATGTGCAATTGTTCACACGGACATCCCCACCATCCACATGCAGACAACTGCCAAGCGAGTTGGACAACTGGCAGTTTGCGATGTTCACCTTCGAGTTCTCAACGTAAAGAGCCGTCCCCTGACAGTTGTGTATTGTGGTGTTCGATATATCAAGCTTCTCTCGCGACACATCGGAAGAATCCACACGCAACCCGTCAAAAGAACCATGAAGGTCGGTGAAACTGACAACATTGCCGTACGAACCCTCCTTGATTCGCACCCCCTGCCACTGTCCGCTCACATAATCGTAAGGCAGATAGTCGAACATGTTGTCGAGACGGTCGCCACGCAGGACGATGCCCTTTTCGGCAGTACCCTTGCAAAGCAGGCGGCCTTCAACGTCAATGCCCGCATCAGCATGGAAATACATGGTCGTACCGGGGGGTATTGTCAATGTGGCATCCTTGCCGACCACCATCTTTCCATACACCACTATCGGCTGCCCGGACGCTATCGTCGTGTCACTTGAAACGACAAGATTCTTCAAAAAGACAGCATCCCACGAGAAGGCATCAAGATTCACCTTCTGCTGCACACCGCTTTCAAGCACGAAAACGATATTGTCCGTGATATGCTTTGGCTCCGTCCGGTTGCCTTTGGGCGAAGTTATTTTCACGAAAACCCTTGCGCTGTCGCCCTTTCTCACCTCTATATTGCCAACCTGATAGCCATTGGACGGCCCCAGGGAAGCCGCCGACACATTTACACGGAACCCCGACTGGTTGCCGTTCTCAAGCCGCACGTTGGTACAACGTATGCTCCGTCCTGAATTGTTATGTATCCAGAACGAGCGGGTGGACGATGTAACGGTCGAGAACACAGTGTCAAGCCGGACGGTATCCATAGAAAACGTAAGCAAATCCGATGTGGACGTACTAAAATCGTCATCATCAGTGCATGAGCAAAACACATTGAACACACCGACAATGAGCAATAAGTATATAAATATTGATTTCATCAATAAAACAACGCACAAATTCAACATTTATTGCCCAAACGCCCCTAATATCTTCAAAACACGCCAAAAACAACGGTACAGACAAGGGATGACCGACAAAAACAGAACCGCACGAATCCCGTCGAAATCCGTTCAAAAACACGAGTCGGCAAGGACGGTTTTCAAACAAGGCTTCTTTGCATTCAAAAGAAGGCTTCTTTGCACTCCAAACAAGACTTCTTTGCAGACAAAAGAAGCCTTGTTTGAAAAGCATACGAATACAGCCTTGAATCCGACCGGTCCGCCGCCACGAAACATGAGGTACGCGCACCATCCCACTTGCACTTACACCCATCCTCCGGCAACAAGCAGAAAAAAAACTTGCGCAATGTAATAATATAATAAGGTGAGAATAGGAGGTATCAAAAAAAAATGCAGAAAAACTGATAAAAACCAACAAAAAAATTTGGTGGTTACCTCAAAAAGTAATACCTTTGCACTCGCAATTCGGAAACGAGTTAATTACTGTAAAAGCTTGTATGCACCCTTAGCTCAGTTGGTAGAGCAACTGACTCTTAATCAGTGGGTCTAGGGT